>JAGWWX010000056.1 GCA_018970215.1 Acidobacteriota bacterium
CAGGGAGCCGCAGCGGGCGCCATTGAGGTCGCTGCTCTCTCGACGGTGGCGGGTCTCGTTGACGAAAACGAGCGGGGGCGGGCGGTGTCGAAAATCTTCGCCGCTCAGTTGGGCGGTATCGCCATGGGACCGCTGTTCGGCGTCCTCATCGACGTTCCCCACATTGGTTGGGCCTACACACTGGCGGGAATTGCGAGTATTGGCGCGGCGACGTTTGCGCGGCGATTTCTCCCTGTCGTTGACCCCTCGTACCGGGATGAGGCCCTGCCACCCCTGCAACTCACGCGTCAGGTTGTCGGCGCCGTCGTGGGCTCGATGGCTGTCGGGCTCGGCGTCGGGGTGTATGAGGCAACATGGAGTCTTTTGATGGAGGGCATTGGGGCCACCACCACACAGATTCGATTGAGTTGGACCTTTTTCTGTCTCCCGTGGGTTCTTCTTTCGAGTGTGGGGGGCAAAGTGGCCGATCGATTTGATCGACGCAAAGTCGCCATGCTCGGCGCATATAACGCCGCATTTTTTCTATTTCTCTACCCTCATATTCACAGTCCGTGGATCCTCGTTCTCGTCGGCCCCTGTGAGGCCATCGGGGCAGCTCTCACCATGCCCGCCCTCTCATCTCTCCTCACGCAGGGTGCGCACGACCGCGAACTTGGGCGACGTCAGGGACTTTCGACGACCTTCAATACGGCTGCCCTCGCGGTGTCCGCCTCGATCGCGGGGCCACTCTTCTCCATCAAGCCCTCACTTCCCTTCACCGTCTTTGCGTCTGCCTCGGCACTCACCACCACGACGCTCCTTTATTTTTGGCGTCACGTTCCCGGGCGAATCTCGGAAACGTCGGAGGGTTCGTAAAAGCGAAAGTGCCGGTGGAGCCTTGCGGCTCCACCGGCACTCGTCGTTACGACGGGCTCTACGGAACTAGTTCCAGTAGAGGTACTCCCACTTACACGAACCACCGTCAGGTGTGAAGATTCGCGAGCTCACCGTGGTCTTGGTGTCCTTGGGAATCAGGGTCTTCACCTTGGTGTCGGGGTTAACTGCAGTGGTGCTGTTCGCGGGTGCGCTCTCGGCGAACGTGAAGTTGCGTACGCCGGCTCGAGCCGCCCACATCGTCACCGTCGCGTCGAGGAACAGGTACGGCATGTTCCCCACCAGCAACTTGTTGACTAGCTGCCACGCGGTCTTACGAGCCGTGACTGTGGTCGTCGCCATCGCCTTCTGCATTGCTGCGTTCAGCGCGGGGTCGGCCTGCTGAGCGAAGTTGACGTAGTTCGGCAACTGACCCTTTGCAGCCCACTTCGTGGAGTTCCACCACACGTAGTTGAGGTCGGGGGTCACACCACCGAACTGGCTCCACGTTGAGGCGTCGTACTGCTTGGAAATCTTCACCGCAATGAGGTCAGGCTGGGTCAGCTTGCGCTGCGTCACCGTGATACCCACGGCCGCGAGGGCACTCTGGATAAAGGCAAACGCGTCGTCTTGCGCCTGGCTGCCGCTCACGGTGTCGATGTAGAAGCCACAGGTCTTACCTGGGTTCTTCGCCTTCCACGCGTTCACAGCCTTGATCGCATCCGCCGGCTTGTACTCGGGGTAACCCGGGCCCTTGCCGTACAGTGCGTTGGGCTTGCCACTCACGGTCTTGCGATAGGCACCATCAAGGATGGTTCCCACCGAGCCGTCAATGGTACTGAAGTACGTTGCCCGGTTGATTGCTTGAGCACAGGCCTTACGAATCGAGTAGTCCGCAATAACCGCAGTGCCAGTCGGGTTCCAAGAATCCTTGGTCGTACCGCTGACGCAACCCTTCGCACCCGGATTGGTCGATCCGGTCTTCGGTGTCGCTGACGTCATGCCCTGCTGCGTGTTCATGATGATGCAGTTCACCGCAGGCTCACGAGCGTCATCCTCATCCGTGCGGTACTGGAGCGTGCCGGGGTTGTCACGAACGGCCTTAATGTTCGAGCCGTCGGCGTTGCCCATGATGTCCACTGTGCCACCGCGCAGTGCGCTAGTACGCGACGTCGGGTCCACAATCACCTTGAAGACGAGTTCGTCCAAGTACGGCAGTGACGCACCCGTGTGGTCCTTCTTCCAGTAGTTAGGGTTCTTCGCAAGGGTGATGGTGTCACCGTTACCTGCGGACGACCAGTCCCAGTCGCCGAGTGCGGCCAACTTGAAAGGCCCCGTTCCGACGGCTTTACCGTCACCAGTAATTTCACCGGCGGCGTAGCCACCAGGAACGTTGGTGAGGGATAGCTTCGAGCCCTGTGCCATATAGCCAATCTGCTGCTCCGCAAGTTGGAAGGGGAACGTGGTCCACGCGAACATGGTTTCGTACTTCACCACGTAGTCGCTGACCTTCGTCACGCCCTTGATCAGCGGTTGAATTGCCAAACCGACTGTCGCGTTGTTCTTCGCCGCGGTGTAGTTCGCGACGACGTCATCGGCGTTGAAGTCGGTGCCGTCGTGAAACTTCACGCCTTGGCGGAGGGTGATTGTCCAGACCTTGAACGCTGCGTCCGGAACGGCCGAAATCGCGAGGTTGGGCAACCAACTCTGTCCGTCTGACGAGGAGACAAAGAGTGAGTCGTAAATGGCGTTCGCGATACAGAATGCCGCGGCGTCCATCTTTCCGCCCGCGCCCGTAAACAGACGACGGCTCGGCTGCTCAGAGCCAATAGCGACGGTCATCGAACCGCCCTTTTGACCTGAACTTGGAATTGTTCCTTCACCCGTCACATTTTTGGCGGCAGCGCTCGCTGCACTCACCAACGAGTCGACGACGGTACCGGCCATTGCGATACCACCGGCGGCTGCCGCTGAGTGGGTGAGGAATGATCGACGGTCGTACACGTGTGGCACGAATCCCCCTTTTCCCCCGAGAGTTCTTTCGAGACTCTCAGCTTCATGAGCCACCCCCCTTGAGTGGCTCGTGGTAGTGACACTACACAAAATCTGTGACGACGTTTAATGCAGGTGGGCAAATTTCCTCAGGAATTCCTTCACAAACTCACGAAGGGTCCGGCGACAGAATCCACGATGGTCCCTCGGGGAATCTAACCGTCAAGAATGGGTAAAAGTCCTGATAAGAGGCGCGAAGCAACCTGCCGTCGCACTCGTTTCATTCGTACCTCGAACGGGACAGACTCCGCCGCTGGCGCTCGAGAGGACGTATTTTCTTGAGTTACGCGACGGATTCGCGGAATTCGATGACGTCATTTTCTGCGGGCCGAAAGATACCCGTGAATAAAACGTCAATCGCCGAGAGGTCGCCTCGCCAGTTCATAGCGGCAATCTGACGTCGTGATCGACGTCCGGTGCTCGCTCGAAACCACGTGAAGTAGTCCGTCGTCAATGTCAACGTGCGACTCCCGCGGCCGTGGGTGCGAACGTCGCCGTCCAATTCCAAAGTGACGGCGAGATCGTTATCTTTCACCGCAAATCGTCCGAGTGTGAAGTCGGCCACCAGTGACAAAGTGGCATCGTCGATGAGCGCCGGACGTCCGAGAGCGTGGGCAATGTCGCACTCGTGGGTGCTCTGGTCGTAGAGAACAATTGTGAGCTCGGGAGTGATAACGCGCTCTAGTTGGTGCGTCGGCCACTCCTCGAGTAGCGCTGCGAGATCGGCGTCGTGCAATCTCGCCACCTGTGCCGCAGCCCACTCGTCGAGATCACCGGGGAAGTTTCCGGCGGCAATGTCCTGACTAATGCCCACCAGGTGACCCACAATGTCGCGAATTCGCCAATCGGGACAGAGCGATGCTTGGGCGTCGAGGGCGGACGGTTCGGCGTTTCGCACCATGCCCACCACCCGATCCCTCGAGCGAACCCAGGCTGCGGCGACGTCGTTCATGGAGTGAGAATACGGGCGAAACGACGTGCCGCGATGGTGAGCCCCACCCACGACATCACTACGAGGTAAAGAACGTGACCCGCGACGTTCCACGACAGCTGACCGAGCGAAAAATCACGAAGGAGTGCCGCCGAGTGATACAGCGGTGAGCACCTCACGACGGCCTGGAGCCATCCGGGATAGAGCGTGATGGGAAAGAAAGTGGCGGAAAATAGAAATACTGGCATCTGCACGAGCGCCACGGTGTCGAAGTCCTGCCAACTCCGAAGCCACGTGCAAGCCGCCAGGCCAACGCACGCGAAGGCGAAACATGTCAACACGGCGGCGGGGAAACAGAGCACGCCCCACCACGAACCGACGTCGCCGAGGGCGAACATGCACACAAGAAAGGCGCCGGCGTAGAGAGAACCGCGCACCACGGCCCAGAGAACCTCGCCGAGCGCAATATCGCCAATCGAAATCGGCGTCGCCAGAATGTGATCGTAGGTGTGCGACACCTTCAACTTCCAAAACGTGTTGTAGAGCGAGTCGATAATCGCCCCCGTCATACCGGCCGTCGCCATCATCCCCGGGGCGACAAAGGTGGCGTAGTCCACGACCGCGCCGTTCACGTGAAGACTTCCCACCAACGTGTTGAGTCCAATACCCAAACTCAAGAGGTAAAACAGTGGTTCAAAGAACCCCGATACCAAGATGGGCCAAATACGGCGATAAAAGATGGCGTTTCGTTCAACGATGCGCAGGCTTCGGCGGGAGCCGAGCTGAACGCTGGCGGTGAGGGGGAGCAGGGCCATTAGAGAACCAGCCGTCGTCGGAAGTTTCGTCGCGCCCACCACCATCCCGCCACCGTGAGGACGACGAGGACGATCACGTGAGCCGCGATCGCGAGTGGAGCACCCGTCCCAAAGGCGGCACTCCGGGAAAGTTCAACGCCGTGATAGAGCGGCATGAACTGCACAACCGGTCGCAGGGCCGCGGGGTACTGCGAGATGGGATAAAAGGTGGCGGAGAACAAGAACATGGGAGTTAAGAGGAATCTCTGCACGAGGGCAAAGGGGGCATCGGATTCGAGGGTGGATGAAAAAGCGATCAAGGGCGTCGTAAACGCGAGCCCCACGAGAACCCCGGCGAACGGAAGGATGAGAGACCACCATGAGGTCAACACCCCAAACGCCCACATCACTCCGAGATAGATGACACCCGTAAAGAACATGCGCGCCGCCACGAAGAGCACTTTGCCGGCCAGGACGTCATCGGGCGTCAGAGGCGTCGCGACGGCGGCGTGGTAGTTCTTCGTCCACTTCAGGCCACCCAGAATTGGCCACATCGACTCACCACTGCCCACCTGCATCGTTGTCATCGCCAATAAACCGGGAGCGACGAAGTCGAGGTACGGGTGGCCCTCCACGAGGCCGGCGTGGCTATTGACCAAATGCCCGACGCCCATCCCCATTGACGCGAGGTACAGAATCGGAAAGAGAAAGTTGGAGATTACCGAGCCGCGCCACGTCTGGCGATAGAACTCGAAGTGATACCACGCCGAACGACGAGCCGGTGACCAGCCCAATCGAGGCTCACTCCGTACCGCCGCAGTCGCCATCAGTCGACCAGCGTGCGTCCCGTGAGGGATAAGAACACGTCTTCCAGACTGGATCGTCGCACCAGTCCACTTTCGGGGGTCAGGCCCGCGGCGTGCACGGCCCGCAGGGCGTCGTCCCCGTCGTGCACGTAGAGCAGGACGCGATCCGGGAGTACTTCCACTCGTTCGGCGAAGGGCACGAGGGCGTCGTGCCACCGGTCGTGACTCTCAATACCGAAGCGCAGTTCCAGTACTTCACGAGTGGAGTGCTGCTCAATCAGTTGGCGCGGCGAGCCCTCGGCGACGATGTGACCCTTGTCCATCACCACGAGTCGGTTGCAGAGCTGTTCGGCCTCGTCCATGTAGTGCGTGGTGATGATGAGCGTGACGCCCTCTGACTTCAAGCGATAGAGCCGTTCCCACAAGAGATGACGCGCTTGGGGATCGAGACCCGTCGTCGGTTCGTCCAGGATTAACAGTTCGGGCCGGTTGATTAACGAACGGGCAATCGTGAGGCGCCGCTTCATTCCCCCCGACAGTTTGTCGACGGCCTCGTTGCGCTTATCGGAGAGCTGCGCAAACTCCAACAGTTCGTCGGCGCGCTCTCGAATCACGGCTCGGGGAAGGTCGAAGTAGCGACCAAACATCATGAGATTGTCGAGAACGGTGAGTTCGAGCTCCAGCGTGTCATCTTGTGGCACGACCCCGAGTCGAGAGCGAATCTCCGGTCCGTGAGCGGCGGGGTTCAGTCCAAAGATCGAGAGATCGCCCGACGTGGGAGTCGAAACCGACGAAATCATCTTCATGGTGCTGGTCTTTCCCGCGCCATTGGGCCCCAGGAAGCCAAAGGATTCACCCGGCAGAATCGAAAAATCGACGCCCGCTACTGCGCGAAAGTCGCCGAAAGACTTCGCGAGACCGCGGGCCTGGACGAGCGGGGTGTCGGTAATCACGAGTTACCACCCTACCGGTGCGCCATCTCGGGGAGACTGATACGGGGAGGTCAAGATGACCCAGAAATCGTTCCACGACACCGACGCTTTTCGCGTCGAACAGCGAGGGATCGACTTCGTCGGACACGACGAACGATGGGCTTCGCCGCGCGACATTGCGTCACTCTGGGCCGGCGTGTCGACCAACATTCAGTACTTCGTTTACGGCGCCATCCTTCCCGTCTTTGGTCTCCCCGTTTGGACGGCGGTCCTCGTCGTACTCCTCGGCAACCTGTCGTACGTACTCTTGGCCGTGGCGTCGCTCCAGGGACCGACGGCGGGTACCACGACATTCACCATCACGCGCGCCAGTTTTGGGGTACGTGGATCGCGCGTCATGAGTTTTTCAAACTGGATAACGCAGTTGGGCTTCGAAACCGAAGGGCTCTTGCTCATCGTCGGTGCCACGGTCACGTTGTTGTCCATGGCGAACGTGGCGGTCACCAACGCAGGCAAAGTCGTCATCATTGTGTGCGCAACGGCCTGCATGGTCGTCCTCCCCTACTTCGGACACGCCACCATGGTCCGCGTCTTGCGCTATCTGATCGCGCCGTTCGTCCTCGTCTATCTCGGTCTCCTTATCTTCATTAGCGGAGATATCACTCTGAGCGTGGTCGACGGTTCGGCGAGCGACTGGAAGACACTGTCGCTCGCCCTCGCCTTTTCCTTCACGCTGGCCGGATTGAGCTGGACCGAGAACGGCAACGACTACACCCGATATCTCCCACAAACAACGTCACGAACCGCCATCGTGAGGTGGCTCTTTGGTGCGACCGCCATCCCACAGGTTCTGACGATGCTCGTGGGGTTCTTCACAGTGGCGGCTTTCCCTGTCGGCCCCGAGTGGCTCAGTGCCAATCCCTTCGGAGCCTTCACGACGGCGCATCACGTTGTTCCATCGTGGTTCGTCGTGATCTTTCTCGTACTCGCCATCACTCAGCTCTTTGCCATCAATAGCCTGGATCTCTACTCGTCGGGCGTCTCACTCCAGGCCATGGGCCTGCGCCTGCGGCGATATCAAGCAGTTCTGCTCGATGGCGTCATCGCTGGCGCGTTGACCACCTGGGTGACCTTCGCCTCCACGTTTGCGGACTACATGCGCACGTTCGTCGGCGTTGTCATTATCTGGATTACCCCGTGGCTCGCGATCTATCTCACCGACTGGCTTCTTCGGCGGCGCCACTACCACGACACTGATCTCCATGACACGTCGTCGACGGGTCGCTACTACGGATTTTGGGGCGTGAACTGGAACGCCCTCTCCGCCCTCATCGTCGGGATGTCCCTCGCGGTCGCGGCGTACGCCAAGCCCTTTGGTGCCGTGGGCTTTCCCCCGAAGTGGATGTCACCTATTACTGGGGCCTTTGGTTGGTACGACGAGGGGTCGATGTTTGGCGGACTCGCCGACTTCTCTATCCCCCTCGGATTCGCCGCCGCCGCCCTCGTGTACTACGTCCTCGATCGCGACGCGGGCTACATCGCCCATCAAGAGTCCGGGCGACCGCAGCACATCGTCACGACGCGCACG
>JAGWWX010000009.1 GCA_018970215.1 Acidobacteriota bacterium
GACTTGCATCTCTACGTGGCGCGGCCACGTGAGGTACCGCTCGACGTAGCACTCTGATCTGCCGAAGTAGCTGAGCGCCTCCCGCTGCGCACTCTCGAGGGCCTCACCAGCGTCTGCTGCGGAATGGACAACCTTCATTCCTCGACCACCACCGCCGTACGCCGCCTTGATGGCGACTGGCCAGCCAAACTCATCGCCGAACGCAATGACTTCATCCGCGGTCGTCAAGGTGTCGTTTCGTCCCGGCACACCGGAGACGCCGGCCGCTTGGGCCGCAATACGAGAGGAAATCTTGTCACCCATGACCTCAATGGCCTCGGGCGGAGGCCCAATAAATGTCACACCCCGCGCGGTTATTGCTCGGGCAAAGTCAGTGTTCTCGGAGAAAAACCCGTAGCCCGGGTGTACGGCATCGGCGCCGGACTTTTCGATGGCGTCAAGAATTGCTTCCGTATTGAGATAGCTTTCGGCCGCAGTACTTCCACCAAGCGCGTAGGCCTCGTCGGCGAGGCGGACGTGCATGGCCTCTCGATCGAGTTCACTGTAGACAGCGACAGTCGAAATTCCGAGCTCGCGGCACGTCCGAATGACCCGAACGGCGATTTCGCCTCTATTGGCAATGAGGACCTTCTTGAGCACTGCAACTCCTCTAGTTGTGCTGACCGTATTTTCTACCACCGCTACTGAAACTCTAAGGTTTGGGGCATGGCAACGGTGCTCTGGACCATCAACGAGTTTGAGGAGATCGACTCGACCAACACCTGGCTGGTGGCTCGGGCGAAGGAGGGCGCGCCGCACGGCACCGTGGCGCGGGCCGATTTTCAGACCGCCGGGCGCGGACGATTGGACCGATCGTGGGAGGCGCCGCGCGGGGTGTCGTTACTGACCAGCATCCTCTTGGCTCCCCGCGTATCACTCGAGCAACTCCCGGTGGTGACGGCGTCCGTCGCGCTCGCGGCGTCGCGCGGACTAACACGACTCTGTGGACTGGCGCCGACCGTGAAGTGGCCCAACGATCTCATTGTGAATGATCGAAAGCTCGGTGGCATTCTTTCTGAGCTCGTTGACGTCGTTGACGGGTTCCCACGGATTGTGGTGGGACTCGGACTTAATCTCCAGTGGCCTGGTCCGGAAGGGGTGGGCGCCACCTGCGTACGAGACGAAGTGGGCGTGAGCATTGCTCCGCGAGCGATGTTGGATATTTTGCTCGCCGAATTAGAACTGATACTCCCGCTCTGTGAGACCAGTGACGGGCGCCAGGAGATTGCCCAGGCGTACCGCAACGTATTAGCAACCCGAGGTCGCACTGTGCGCGTGGAGATGGTCGACGGCTCCTCTATCGTGGGCGTGGTCGCTGACGTTAACGATGATGGTGCACTACTCGTTGATGTCGATGGGACTGAAATTGCGGTGCGGAGTGGCGACGTCTTTCACTTACGAGAAACGCTCGCGTGATTAAGGTTCTCGTTACCGGTGCCGCGGGTCAAGTGGGTCGCGACCTCGTCGACGTACTGCTTGGGTATACGCCCCCTGGCGGGTCCGAGACCTGGCATCCCGACGGTAGGGCGGTGCACTCTGACGAGTTTGCCGTTGTGGGCCTCACGCATCACGACCTTGACGTCACCGACGAAGCCGCCGTTCATAGAGCGATACGTGCCGTACAACCCGACGTGATAGTTCATCTCGCGGCCTATACCGCGGTCGATCAGGCCGAAAGTGATAGTGAGCGGTGTTTTGCTGTGAACGAACGAGGTACGGGCTATCTCTCTGATGCGGCCGACAGCACGGGCGCTCACCTCGTGACCGTATCCACCGACTACGTATTTGACGGAGCCGGTAATCGTCCCTACAGCGAAAGTGACACCACTAACCCCCTCGGTGTCTATGGTCGGTCGAAGTTAGCCGGTGAACTGAGATGTCGTCCTCGCGACACGATCGTACGAACGTCGTGGGTGATGGGTATCCGCGGCCGCAACGTTCTTCATGTGATCGCGCAGCGAGTGGCAGCGGGCGAGCCCGTTCGCTTTGTTAACGATCAGATTGGTACGCCCACCTTTTCGGCCGATCTCGCTCGGGGCCTCGCGACGTTCGTTCGAGAGCGTCCGAGTGGCGTGTGGCACTTCGCCAATCAGCCCGCGACATCGTGGTACGAAGTCGCCGTGGCCGCCGCCGAAGCCTGCGGTGCTACCCGTGACTTTGTTACGCCCATCACATCAGGTGAGCTGACGCCCGCCCCGGCGGCCCGCCGACCTTCCTACAGTGCTCTCTCAACCGAGAAGTGGGTGGCGGCAGGTTTCCGTGAGCCCTTGGAATGGCGAGATGGGCTCGCTCGATTCTTTCGTGATCGGTCCTGAACGATATGTCGAGTGAGTCACGCAGCAGCGCCATCGTCGTTGATTATTTCGCTGGGGACGTACTCGCCAACTGTGTCGCCAGCCTCCGCCGAGAACGTCCCGTGGGAATTGTGGTGGTCGACAACAGCACCGAGAGTGCATCGGCGACCACGCTCGCTGATGATGAGGTCGAGGTGGTGGAGACCATGCACAACTTGGGTTACGGCCGCGCGATGAATCGTGGCGTTGCGATCGCACCGCCGAGCGAATTTCTCATACTTTCGAATCCCGACATTGAAGTTCATGCGGGAGCCGTCGCCACTCTCGAACACCACCTGGACGCACATCCCGACGTCGCCCTCGTTGGTCCCACAATCCTCGACAGCGAGGGGAATACCTATCCCTCCATTCGCGTATTTCCAAATGTTGTCCTGGCTGGACTCCACGCCCTCTGCGCCCCGTGGTGGCCGTCCAATCCCTTTACTCGGCGTTACCGTCAACCTCGTCGTGATGGACGCGTCGATTGGGTCAGCGGTGCCTTCATGCTCGTCCGGCGCGAGGCCTTCCAGCAGGTCGGTGGATTCGACGAACGGTATTTCATGTTTGCCGAAGACATGGACCTGTGCTGGCGTTTGCAACGTGCGGGGTACACGATTGGCCATGAGCCGCAGGCGGTCATTACTCATATTGAAGGTGTGTCACGCCGTCGAGCGCCTCGCATGATGGTGCGAGCTCACCACCTCAGTGCGATGCGATTTGAGTGGCGAACGGCGACGGGTTGGCGTCGAGCTCTCTCGCCGCTGGCCATTGCCGTACTCGGCGTGCGCTATCTCCTCGTTTCGGGTCTGTCGCGTCGGCGGTCCTAGACTGAAGGTGCTGCAAGCGGGCTGTGGTTGAAAGTCGATGCCAGCCGCGGGCAAAGCGACCCACGTAAGGCGTCTCATTGACGTTGAGCATGGCGCGGTTTAGAAGTAAGTCCTGCCTTGAACTGGTCACCGTGGCCAGATCGAGTGAAGGTGGAGTGTGCGAGCACGTTACGAGAGAGCGCGAGCTGCCGTAACCGCACGGGAAGCCTCCGCAGGCGAGTGTGGGGTCAAAGACCAGGTCAGCCGCTTGCAGCAACTTCGATATTTTGGCCACTCCGGTAGGGTGAAGGGGCTATGAGTCTGCTCAGCAAGGTACTTCGCGCCGGTGAGGGCAAGCGAGTTCGCCAGCTTCAAGAACTCGTTATTCCGATCAACGATTTGAGCGAAGAGATGGCCGCGCTGTCGGACGACGCCCTTCGGGCGAAGACGACCGAGTTCCGTCAGCGCCTCCGGGAGGGCGAAACCCTTGACGATCTTCTGATTGAGGCCTTTGCCGTCGTGCGGGAAGCCTCATCACGAGTACTCGGACAACGACACTACGACGTACAACTCATGGGCGGCATGGCCCTGCACTTTGGCTGGATTGCGGAAATGAAGACGGGCGAAGGCAAGACGCTCGTGTCAACTCTGCCGGTGTATCTCAATGCGCTTGAGGGATCGGGCGTTCACGTCGTGACCGCGAACGACTATCTCGCCGCACGCGATACGGAGTGGATGGGTCGACTGCACCGCTGGCTGGGGTTGACGGTCGGACGAGTCGGACCCGACATCGAGGATTCCGACGCGAAACGAGATGCCTATCTCTGCGACGTGACGTACGGAACCAACACTGAATTTGGTTTCGACTATCTCCGCGACAACATGGCCCGTTCTTTAGACCACATGGTGCAACGTGGTCATCATTTTGCCATTGTGGATGAGGTCGACTCCATCTTGATTGACGAAGCGAGAACGCCACTCATCATTTCGGGTGCGGCCGCCGAGACCACGCGTTTGTACTATCAGTTCTCCGCCATTGCCAAGTCGTTAGTCCGAGATCGGGACTACGACGTTGACGAAGAGAAGCGCACGGTGTTACTGACGGAGTCGGGTATCGCCGAAGTTGAAAAGGCGCTGGGCGTGAAGAATCTCTATGACGCGGTATCGACAAACTACGTTCATCACATCAACCAAGCGCTTCGGGCGAAAGAACTATTCCACCGCGATAAGGACTATTTGATCGACAGCGGCGAGGTCAAAATCATTGACGAGTTCACGGGGCGCACGCTCGATGGTCGACGCTGGAACGACGGTCTGCATCAAGCGGTTGAAGCCAAAGAGCGAGTCCGCATTCAAGACGAAAATCACACGTGGGCGACGGTCACGTTGCAGAACTACTTCAGGATGTACCAAAAGTTGGCTGGTATGACGGGAACTGCGGAAACCGAAGCGGGAGAGTTTTCGAGCACCTACGGCCTCTCGGTTGTTCCGATTCCCACGAATCGGCCTGCGCGCCGACTCGACCTACCCGATCTGGTGTTCAAATCCGAAGACGCAAAGTTCCGAGCCATCGTGGAAGAAGTAAAGGAACGTTGTGCTGCTGGTCAACCAGTTCTTTTGGGCACGGCCTCAGTAGAAAAGTCGGAAAAGCTGTCGAGGGCATTTCAGCAAGCGGGCATTAACCACGAAGTTCTGAATGCAAAGCAGCACTTCCGCGAGGCCGACATCGTGGCTCAAGCGGGTCGTGTCAGTGCGGTGACGGTGGCCACCAATATGGCCGGTCGTGGTGTTGACATTCTGCTCGGGGGGAATCCCGAGGGGCTCGCTCTACGTGATGTCAAGTCTCAAGGCCTCAATCCCGGTGACGAAGGTTTCGACGTCGCTCTTTCAGCGGCGAGGGCTAAGTGGGAGCCACTCTGCGCGGAAGAAGGCGACAAGGTTCGGGCCGCCGGCGGGCTGTACGTTCTCGGTACGGAGCGCCACGATTCACGGCGCATCGATAATCAGTTGCGAGGCCGGTCAGGTCGCCAGGGCGATCCTGGTACGTCACGGTTCTATCTGTCGTTAGAAGACGAACTGATGCGTCTCTTCGCGACAGGTGCCATCAGCTGGGTGATGGATCGCACGATGCCCGACGATGAGCCCATCGAAGCCAAAATGGTCACGAAGGCCATCGAACGAGCGCAGAATACGGTCGAAGGTCGAAACGCTGAAATCCGCAAGGACGTGCTGAAGTACGACGAAGTCATGAACGAACAACGCAAGGTGATCTACGCCCGACGCCAGCAGATTCTGGAAGGTGAGGACCTCCATGAACTCGCCCTGTCGCTGCTCACCGAGAAGCTCGGCGAGGTTGTGTCGTCACACTGCCCGAGTGAGTTCGCCGAAGAGTGGGATCCTGCGGCGTTGCTCCTTGAAGCGAACAACTACTGCACCCCGACATTGACGGAGTCGGAAATTCTTAGTTATGGCGATACCGAAGAGCTGCACGAAGCGCTCGCTTCTGACGCCATCGCCGCCTACGAAGAAAAGTGCGCACGCTATCCCGGCGGTATTGAGACGGCTCGTGCGATCGAACGCGATGTCATGCTGCAGATTGTCGACCAACGGTGGCGAGACCATCTGAGCGACATGGATCACCTCCGCGACGGTATTCATCTTCGGGCCATGGCCCAGCAAGATCCACTCGTGGCGTGGCAACGCGACGGCTACGCAATGTTCGAGTCTCTCCTGACGGCCATTAACGACGATTTCGTTCGTTACATCACTCATATTGACGCCGTCGTCGAACCCGGGAGCGTTGAGCCCGCTGAACGTGGCATCACCAATATTCAGTCAGAGGCCGCGGAGTCGTCGACGGTCCCCAAACCTCCCGCGAACCGGGGCGCAGCGCCCGTCGCTTCGAGTTCCAAGGTGGGCCGTAACGATCCTTGTCCGTGTGGTTCGGGCCGTAAGTACAAGCAGTGCCATGGCCGACCCTAAGGCCGAGAGTGCACTGCGTGACGCCACCCAAGCTCTGGGTGGCTTGCGGGAACGCTGGAATGCGGCACGCGAGTATTTGAAAATCGACGCACTTCGTAGTCGACACGGCACCCTGTCGACAGCCGTCGCCGCACCCAACCTATGGGACGATCAAGATCACGCGCGTGAGGTGACAACGGAGCTTGGTCGAGTCAGTAGTGCGCTCGATGAGTTCGACGAGCTGGGTCGTCACTTGGACGACGGCGGTGTCATGGTGGAAATGGCCAGGGAGTTGCTCGAAGCGGGTGACCGATCGATGTTGGATGAGCTGTTGCGAACGGTGGAGTCCGTGGCGTCGCACATCGAGACGTTGGAACTGCAAAGCCTGCTTTCGGGTCCCTACGACGAGTCGGACGCAATAGTCGACTTTCACGCCGGGGCCGGTGGAACGGACGCCCAGGACTGGGCCGAGATGTTGCTACGCATGTACTCACGTTGGGCCGAGCGTCGTGGTTTCGACGTCGAAGTCGATGAAGTTTCCGAAGGGCAAGAAGCCGGAATCTTGTCAGCGTCCATCATTGTGAAGGGTCGTTTCGCATACGGCTGGCTCTCGGCCGAACGTGGCGTGCACCGCTTAGTACGCATCAGTCCTTTTGATGCACAAGCTCGTCGGCAGACCAGTTTTGCCAGTGTCGAGATCACGCCGTTTGTCGTTGATGTAAGTGGCGACGTGGGAATTGACGACAAGGATCTGCGTGTGGACACGTATCGGTCGTCCGGCGCGGGCGGTCAGCACGTCAACAAAACGGACTCCGCTATTCGAATTACACACTTGCCAACCGGCATCGTCGTGAGCTGTCAGAACGAAAGAAGTCAACACCAAAATCGTGCTCGCGCCATGCAGATTCTCCAAGCCAAACTTTCCGAGCGAGCTCGGGCAGAACAAAAAGCCGAGCTGGACGCACTCGCAGGTGATCGAGGAGAGAACGCCTGGGGATCACAGATCCGCAGTTACGTGCAAGCGCCCTACCAACTCGTGAAGGACCACCGAAGTGAGTACGAAACGGGGAACGTCGAAGCCGTCCTCGACGGCGACCTCGACGCCTTTATGGAAGCGGAGCTGCGTCGATTACGACGCGGTGCGGAATAATCACTGTCACGAATTGTGAACGCCTCGCCGGTAGGCTAAGAGTGCTATCGCCCGGACGAGGGCTGCTTCGCCGAGGAGGTGACGGGTGATCCGATTCCAAGATGTGAAAAAAACCTATCCCAATGGAACGGTGGCACTTCGAAATCTCTCCATCGAAATCGCCAAAGGCGATTTCGTCTTTCTCGTGGGATCGTCAGGGTCAGGTAAAACTTCATTCCTTCGCCTCGTTCTCAGAGAAGAGCTGCCCGACGCTGGACAGATTCACGTGTCGGGTAAAGACATTTTGAAGATGCCAAAGTGGCGAGTTCCATATCTTCGCCGCAATATTGGGTGCGTCTTCCAAGATTTTCGATTACTGCCGAATAAGACGGTCTTTGAGAATGTGGCGTTCGCCCTCGAAGTCATTGGACGGCCCGGAGAAACCATTCGCCATCAGGTGCCCCAGGTATTAGAGCTCGTCGGTTTGGCGGACAAGGCCGACAATAAGCCTGAAGAACTCTCCGGTGGCGAGCAGCAGCGGGTGGCGGTCGCTCGCGCATTCGTGAACCGACCCTTGCTATTGCTCGCGGATGAACCAACGGGAAACCTCGATCCGGCCAATACGGAGCAGATCATGCAGCTGTTGGAACGAATTAATCGAGCGGGTACCACCGTGGTGATGGCGACACACGACAAAGGTCTTGTCGACAAAATGCGCAAGCGAGTGATTGAGCTCGTTGATGGTGAATTGGTACGTGACGAGAGCCGTGGGCTGTACGAGACCGACACGGAGGCGACGGCCTAATGCTGAGTTTTCTTCGCTACACGTTCCGAGAAACGACGGCCAATTTATGGCGAAATCGATTGATGACGTTCGCCGCCATGTTGACCGTTGCCGTGTCACTCTTCTTGGTGGGTGCGGCGCTGATGTTGAAGCAGAGCGCCGCCCAAGCCTCGGCACATTGGCAGCAGGGCACGCGCGTCACAATCTGGATGAAACCGACAGCGAGTGCCGCGGAGATTGCTTCTGTGCATGACCAACTCGCCTCACTACCGTTTGTCCGGTCGTGTGACTTCTACACCCAAGAACAGGACTACCAAGAAGCGAAGAGTCTCTTGCCCAAGTCTGAGTCCAGCGTGCTGGAAGTCAAGGACATGCCGTCTTCCTTCCGTTGCATTCCCACCACGCCATCAAATGTGTTCGTTGTAGAGACCAACTTCACGGGCCAGCCGGGAGTACTTACCGTCACCGCTCCAGAACAGCAAGTCCGAGAGATGGAAAAAGTGATCCGTGTCGCTCAGTATGTTTTTGCGGGTTTGGCCGGGATTTTGTTGATCTCGGCAACGGTGCTTATTTTGAACACCATTCGTATGGCAATCTTTGCGCGTCGCCGCGAAGTTGCGGTGATGAAATTGGTGGGCGCCACAAATTGGTTTATTCGCATCCCCTTTGTGAGCGAGGGATTCGTTCAGGGTCTCATTGGCTCCGGATTTGCGATCGGACTGCTCGTCGTTCTCCACACGTGGTACCCACTGCACGACCAGTTTCGACTCTCGACGACAGCATTCGTCGGTACGGCCTCGGTAGTGGGACTACTCGGCGTCTCGATTGGCTCAATCGGTTCGTCGTTAGCGATCCGCCGATTCCTCGACGTTTAGGCCTCGGCCTCGAAGTTCATTGCGAGGGAATTAACGCAGTAGCGCAAGCCCGTCGACGTCGGTCCGTCGGGGAAAACGTGACCGAGGTGACCCCCGCACTGAGCGCACAAGATCTCGATGCGCACCATATTGAAAGAGTGGTCCGGTCGCTCAATAATGGCACCGTCGACGCAATCATCAAAGCTCGGCCACCCACAGCCAGAGTCAAACTTCTGCTCGGTGGTGAACAACAGCGCACCACACCCCGCACAGTCAAATCGCCCCTCCTCATTCACGTGGAGGAGTGAGCCGGTAAATGGAGGTTCGGTAGCCGCCTCACGTAAGACGGCAAATTGATCGTCGGTGAGCTGCTCGCGCCACTGCGCCTCAGACTGGGTGACGGGGAACTCCATAGCCGACAATGTAGCGGGGCGTCTCTAGAAGTAGAGCGGACGTGGTGCGATCGGCATCGTCCGCGCGACGGGGGGCTGATGGTTCAATGCGCGACGAAGATTTTCGGCAATGCCGCTGCGGTCGAGACCAATTTCGGCGAGTAACTGATCGGGTGCGTGGTGCTGGAGGTACTCCCGCGGGACACCGAGTACATGGGATGTCGGCATGGGCGTGCCCGTCTCATCGGCTCGACGACGGATCTGGTCAAGCATGAACTCACCCGCGCCGCCGTGGCGGACACCGTCTTCGATGGTCACGACGTGCGTATGGCGGAGTGCATCGTCAATCAGGTTGTCGCTACCGGGAATGACTCTCGCGTCCCACAACGTGAAATGAGTGGCGGTATCACCGAGGTCTTTCAGCGCTGCCAAGGCCACGGGCGACATTTTGCCGACCGCGATGATACATACCGTTCCGTCACCTTCAACAATGCGTCGTGCCACGCGACCGGCCCCACACTCACCATCAAATGGCTGGGGGAGAGTCTTGGGGAATCGGATCACTGACGGTCCCGTGAGAGAAAGAGCCTCACGGAGCATCACCGCAACTTCATCACTACTCGACGGCGCGAAGACCGTCACGCCAGGAATCGAAAGCGAGAGGGCGATGTCCAGCACGCCGTGGTGGCTTGGCCCATCGTCGCCCGTGATACCCGCACGGTCGAGGACCATGACGACCGGCAAACCATGGAGTCCAACGTCCAAGTTGGCCTGATCAAATGCCCGAGAAAAGAAGGTGGAGTACACGCAGACCACTGGTTTCAGGCCGCCCATTGCCATTCCCGCGGCAGCCGTTACTTCGTGTTGTTCCGCGATCCCGACATCGAAAAAACGTTCCGGAAAGCGATGTTGGAAAGGAAGAAGGCCCGTCGGTCCGGCCATGGCGGCGGTCAGCGCAACGACTCGATCATCAGCTTCTGCGACCTCTACCAGGGCCCGGGAGAATGCTTCGGTGAATGACATCGTTGGCACGTATTCGTCGTCGTACTTGGGCGGCACTTTGTAGTCGTGCAGCTTGAGAGTGTCGTCGACCGCAGGCTTGTACCCCTTCCCCTTTTCGGTGAGAAGGTGGACCACGATAGGCCCTTCCCAGTCCGCCGCTTTGGCGAGTGCCGATTCAATGGCTTCAATGTTGTGTCCATCGATCGGGCCAACGTATCGCACGCCGAGATTCTCAAAGAAAGTGTGCGGCGTCACCATTTCACGGACCACGCTGGACACGCCGTGCATTCCGAGATAGGCGAGACGGCCGAGACCGGGCGCCGACTTCCATCGGTCCCGTAGACGACGGCGAGTGGATACGTACATCTTGTTGAGACGCAGCTGGGTGAGCGACTCTGACAGCTTGGAAATAGTTGGTGCGTAACTTCTGCCATTGTCATTGAGCACAATGACCACGCGCTGATTGTGGTGACCCAGATTGTTGAGCGCCTCGTAGGCCATGCCACCAGTGAGCGATCCGTCACCAACGACCGCCACCACGCGACGACGCCCGCCGGATCCGATCAGTTCGCCGCGTTGTTCAAGGGCCACCGACAGGCCGTGGGCGTAGGAGAGTGCCGTCGATGCGTGCGACGATTCAATCCAGTCGTGCTCACTTTCACTACGGCTCGGATAACCCGACAGACCGTCGCGCTTTCGAAGTCGGCCAAATCCGTATCGGCGCCCCGTGAGGAGTTTGTGGACATACGCCTGGTGTCCTGTATCCCACAAAATGATGTCCCGGGGCGACTCGAAGACCCGATGGAGAGCCAAGGTCAGCTCCACCGCGCCCAAATTGCTGCCGAGGTGGCCGCCCGTGCGAGTTACGGCCTCGATGATGAAGTCGCGTATTTCTCCCGCCAACTTCTCTAGCTGGCGATAGCTCAGGCCACGAATATCGTCCGGTGACTCAATCGACTCCAGCAGCACATCTGTAGCCTAATTCCCACTCGCGACGGGCTCCACGGGCGATAGCCTGCGAGGCGATGACTACCGCCACTTTGATAGACCAAAACCTCGTTGAGAAGGTTCTCACCGCCGCCACGGCACGAGGTGGAGATTTCGCCGAAATATTTGTCGAGGATCGGCAAGCGAACTCTGCCACGCTCGATCAGCGACGCATCGAAGAACTGACATCCGGTCGCGAGCGCGGCGCAGGGATCCGAGTTGTCATCGGCGAGACAACGGGATTTGCCCACACCGCCGACCTCTCCGAGCGGGGACTGCTGAAGGCGGCGGAAGCGGCGGCGGCCGTGGCGCGGTCCGGCGGCGGCGGAACGAAGACGGTGGCGCTCGAGTCATACCGCGACAACACCACGCGAGCAACAGAACTGCCGCACGACGTTGACAAGGCCCGGAAAGTTGAGTTGATGTTGCTGGCTGACGATGTGGCTCGGAGCCAGGGATCGGCAATTAGCCAAGTACAAGTAGGTCTCGGGGACACGTCACGTCGCTTCTTGGTGGCGAACACTGATGGCGTGTTTGCCGGTGACCACCAAGTGCGCACTCGATTCAATGTTCAAACGGTGGCAGTGGGCGATACGGGCATGCAGACCGGCTATCGACCCGTTGCGGCGACTCGGGGTTTCGAGTGGATGACGCCTGAAAGAATCTCCGAAGCCGCATCGAAGGCAGCGCAACAGGCACTCACGAAACTCGCTTCGCGCCCGGCGCCGTCGGGTGATCTTCCCGTGGTATTGGCGGGCGGTTCGGGTGGCATCCTTTTCCACGAAGCTTGTGGTCACGGACTCGAGAGTGACGCCATCTTGAAGCAAGCTTCGGTGTACGCCGGGATGGTCGGTGAAAAAGTTGCCAGCGATCTGGTGACGTTGATCGACGACGGCACCATGGTCGATGAATGGGGCTACCTAGCGATCGACGATGAAGGACGTCCTTCGGCCCGCAATGTTTTGATTGAGAACGGAGTCCTCACCGACTACATGTGGGACTACATGCGTGCACGCAAGGAGGGTCGTGTCTCCTCGGGTAACGGACGCCGCCAAACCTACGCCCACTTACCGATGGTTCGCATGACGAATACGTATCTCATGGCGGGAACACAAACCCCTGAAGAGATCATCGCTTCAACGTCCTACGGCGTGTACGTTGCGCAACTTGGTGGCGGTCAAGTGAACCCCACTACGGGAGACTTCGTCTTCGGAATGACGGAGGCGTACCTCATCGAGAATGGGGAGATTACGACCCCACTTCGCGAGTGCAATCTCATTGGCAACGGCCCAGCCGTCTTGAAGCGCGTCGATGCGGTGGCGAACGACTTTTCAACGGCGCCGGGTACGTGTGGAAAAGATGGGCAGCAGGTTCCCGTCGGCACTGGACAAGCCACGATGCGCCTCACCGGTGTCACCATTGGAGGAACGGCGGCATGAGCGAGCTCCTGCAGTTAGCACAGAAGATCTTGGAGCAACGCGTCGGTAGTGAGCACATCGAGGTGTTCGTCAGCCGTTCTACCGAAAATGACGTACGTGCCTACCAGGGTGACATTGAGGATCTGACCACCGCGTCGTCGGATGGAGTAGGAATTCGGGTTCTCACCGATTCTGCGTCGGGAGCTCGCGTTGGCTCGGCGTGGGCGGGCTCGCTGGATGAGACCGCTATCAGTGAGGCACTACGAGAGGCTCGTGACAATGTGCGCTTCGCCACTGAAGACGAATTCGTGGCTTTTGCTCAGCCCGATGGAGTAACCGCTCCTCAGTTGAACTTAACGAGTCCCGATGTTGACAGTGTCTCACTTGACGAGAAAGTTGCACTGGCGATTGAGCTCGAGCGAGCAGTTCGCGACTCCGACCCCCGCATCCGTCAGGTCGATTCGGCTTCGTATTCTGACTACGCCGTTGCCGGCGCTATCGCCTCGACCACCGGAATTGCGGCGACCTACGCCCGCACCATGGCGTACCTTTCGGTTGAAGCGATCGCGACGAACGGTGAAGAAGACCAGAGCGGCTGGGGATTGAGCGCTGGTCGCGGTCCGCGCGATATCGACCTCGATCGAGCCCGTCGCGATGCCGTGCAGCGTTGTACGCGCATGCTGGGTGCGATAAAGCCGACAACTCGCAAGGGGATTGCGGTCTTTGATGCGCGGGCAACCGCCACCCTGTTATCGATTATTGGGGGAGCGCTCTCGGGTGAAGCGGTCGTTCGCGGGCGTTCATTCTTTGCGGGCCGTATCGGCGAAATGGTGGCTTCCCCGCGCTTCACCCTCATTGACGATCCCACCGATCCTCGACACTTCGCGGCGAGTCCGTTTGATGGTGAGGGGCTGGCCACGCGCCGCAATGCCCTGATTGAAAACGGCCTGCTGCGCGGCTTCGTGTACGACACCGTGTCGGGGCGGCGTGCGGGTGTGGCGTCGACGGGGAGCGCGCAACGTGGCGGGATCGCCGGTTCACCGTCGGCGGGCGTGCGCGCCCTGCAACTGCAGCCCGGAACGTTGACCCAAGAAGAGGTATTTCGTGAAATCGGCGACGGATTCTTTATTGAGTCACTCATTGGTGTTCACTCCGGGGTAAACCCAATTTCTGGCGATTTTTCGGTCGGCGCTACCGGTCTGCTCATTCGAGACGGTCAACTGGCGGAACCGATTCGCGAGGTCACGGTGGCGTCGTCGCTACAGAGAATGTTGCTCGATGTCGTGGCAATCGGAAGCGATCAAGAGTGGCTCCCCGGAACTGCCGCGGGTCAAACTCTGGCGATCGACGGAATCTCGCTGTCGGGTTCTTAGTCGCCAGAACTAGGGGTTGAACCGGAAGAGGTGTCGGTCGAACCACTCGCCGGGCGCGAGTCGGTCTTGTAAAAGCCGCCGCCCTTAAAGACGATGCCGGGGGCGGAGATGACTTTCTTGAGCTCACCGCCACACTCTTCGCACACCGTGAGGGGAGCGTCCGCAAAACGTTGAAAAACTTCCACTCGATGGCGGCATACCGTGCATTGGTACTCGTATGTTGGCAATTCGGGCTCCTTTCCGGCGCTTACAGTGTAAGGGCAGGCTCACTCAGCGGGTTCTAACATTGCCGTGTGGACGAACTCCGCCAGATGCGCATCCCACCGGTTGGGGGAACGTTGCCGCGCGATGTCGTGAGTGGCGAGACCAGTCAACGTCGCGCACTGGCTCGCTGCCGGGTGGTCATGGCACCCGAAACTGCCGCTCGCGTGGCCACCAACGCCGTGAACAAGGGTGACGTGCTCGCCACAGCACGCGTCGCCGGAATCAACGCCGCAAAGAAAGCCGCCGAACTGCTCCCTATGAGCCATCTCGTTCTGGTGGGAAACACGTATATCAACTTCGCAATCGGCGACACATACATCGATGTTGAGGCGAGCGTCGACACCAACGACCGAACTGGCGTCGAAATGGAGGCACTCACCGCTGCCTCGATCGCTGCTCTGACCATCTACGACATGTGCAAGAACTCGGACCGCACAATCACGATCGAAAATCTCGCCCTCTGGGAGAAAACTGGTGGCCGAGGTGGCACCTGGCGGCGCGGCGAGGTTACGGAAGAGCCGGAAGGCCTAGTTTGACAAGAATTTCCGCCACTCGAGCTGTGTGAGCGGGGGTAAAACCGAGCGCACGTCCGGACGTCAGCACTATTTCAATCGCCTCGTGGCGGCGCCACCGGTTCACATCTTTGGTAAACCATACGTTGTCGTCACTCAGACCTTGTCGGGGAATCTGACCGTGCGGATAGGTCGATTCGTGGCGCACCCGAAATCCCACCACTTTTTCCACCGCGATTCTTTCTCGCCGCCCAAGGATTCGCGAGACCCCCGAGAGAACGAGGGTTGTGTTCGTCACGGTCAAAATCCGATCGTGGTACAGCGTGACAACGATGGGTGACATGTGGGCTCCTTACGGCTAAGGGTAGCCCTCAACTCTCCTCATTTGGCCAGCAAAAATAGGAAAAAAGTACATGTCACACTATGACACGAGCCAATTTCTGTTAATTGAGTTTCAAGCCGTCGAGATGAGTCCGACGGCTATTGAGGTCTCCCCGAGATTTGTGAACACTTTGTCGAGCGAAATGCACGGCTTAGGCTCCCTTGGCGGGTAACTTGCTTCGTCCAATCTCGAACCGAAAGGGACTCATGGCCTCGAAGATCAACTCACACGAAGAAAAGCGGGCCCGTCAGGGGGCGCTCGTCAGTTTTGTGTGGATGGCGCCCAACGGTGTCACGTTGAACGAGATTGCCGAGAATGTTCGTTACCCAATCCAGACGGCCACGGGGTACGCGATGCAGTACGCGTACGACACGAACATCAGCGACCCGAAGGTTCTTTCGAAGGTGCGCATGGCCGTTCATCGTGATCGCGATGACCTCGAGAAAGCCGGCATCACTATCAGTTTCGATGATGCTCTCGGAAAGTACCGCGTGGTGCCACGTGACGTGTTTGTTCCTGGACTCAGTTTGAATAGCGAAGAAAGTGCCCTTCTATTAAGTCTGCGAGCGGCCAAGGATCGACCGTTCGGTCCCAATGGACTCTTGGGCGGTTCTTTCGTGAGTCGCAGCACTACCGACTCGCAGAGTGCCGTGACTGCGGTCTTCGTACGCGCGAAGATGAGTCGTCACATCGTCGTTTTCTCGCATCGGCGCTCGGGGTCGTTTCTTTCTCTGGTGACCAACCGAAACGAGGAGCGAAAGATCGTCCCGCTGCGTTTCGTCGTAGCGAATGGACGCCAGTATGTCGTTGGATACGACATCGAGCGCGATGATATCCGGGGGTTCTTGCTCTCGCGCATTGTTGACGTACCGAAAATGAGCAGCGAAATCCGTCTCGTCGGTGATGATGTCGTCCAGCGCGCACGTGACTGGTCCCCTCGCGAATTTGAAGAGGGCTCCTCAATTGACGTCACCGTGAGCACCGAATTTGCCCAACGTGAGGCCAAGCTCCACCCTCGGACCTCTGCAGTGGTGGCTTCTTCTGAGGACGGCTGTTCTGAACTTCGTCTGAGTTTCGATACAGAGAGTTCGGCCATGGCGTGGCTGGTGATGAACGAGCGAAATGTCATTCGCGCGAATGGAAAGTTCAAGTCGGCAGCGAAAAACTGGCTGAAGGAAACCAATCAGGCGACGAAAACACCTGCGCGAGGACACTCGTTCAGTGACGCCTTCGATCCGTGGTCTTCCGACGAGGCGATCAATCTCGCACTTCGTATGGCTGCAGCGGTTATCGCTGCGGGTGAACTCTCGGCCAAGGATCTTGCTTCGATGTTCTCCGTCGATGTCGACCACGTGCGAAGGGTCTTTCACGAATTGGTTATGGCACGTTCGCCTCAGGACGACACTCGCTATTTCTTACCGATCACGTTGAGCGACGACTCGAACGACGATGGTGACTACGACTACATTGCCGAAGGTAATGCCGTTGAGATGTTCGGCGGAACTGATCCCCTCGCGTGGACAGAGGTGTTCGCTGTGAGTCTCATGCTGGAGCAGATTCAGCGCTTGGCGCACGGCACTCCCGTTGCCAAGGTTGCCGAGTCTCTCGTGGCAAAGATTCACGCCGCAACCGATGTGTCTCTGTCTGTCCTCGTACCGGAGGTACCGTTCGGTTCTGAGATTGCCCAGAACATTCGAACGTCTGCTCTGCGGATCAAGTACCAGTCCGCGGGACAAGAACAGCCCACGTGGCGAGTGATTGCACCCGTGGAACAGCAGTTCGTGTGTGGCGAGGCCTACCTGCGGGCGTACGAGATGGGTGATGGTGGCGCGTATAAGACCTATGCGCTCAACCGCATTTGGGACGTGGAAGTTGCCGGTGAGTTTCCTGCGTCGCTGCCAACGGACACGGCAAGTGACTGGCTTGCGGCGCTTCTCACGACGAGCAACGAAGTCTTGATTGAGACGAACGAAGCGGGATTGCCACTGTTCGAGAACCTCCCCGAAGTTCAAGTGGCCAAGGAACCGTCGAACTTTGGATTCATTTTGAAGATCAAGGTTGCGAACGCGGACTTCCTCGATCGCCGCCTCGCCGCGGCCGGCAAGAACGCCCGCGTCATCGGTGACCAGGCGAACCGCGCGGGAGTGGCCTTTGCGACTGAATTAGCCAACCGCCTGTAGGTCGACCGTTGGGCTGCGGCCCATGTTCAAGCTGATTCCACGACGAAGTACCGACGTTCGCTACTTCCTTGATGATCCCGCCCGCGAGTTAGAGGGAGTACGGTCCGGCGGCCCGGGTCGCTTTCTTATTGGGGAGGGCGACCCCACGCACCGCGATGACGTGTCAGGAGTTCTACGGGGTACGAGCAAAAGCGAAGTGGTCGGTTATGACCTTGTCATCGCCGCCCCACGTCCGATTTCGGTACTCCTCGCGACGGAGCCCGATGATGTGGCGATAACCCTCGTACGTGCACACCAAGACGCGGTTCAGCGAGCTCTGTCGTATCTCCAGGAACGGGCCATTGTTGTGCGCGAGCGACACCAGGGTCGCGACGTGGAAGTCTCGGCCCCGCTCGACGCCGCCGTCGGCTTCACTCACGGCGTGAATCGCGCTGGTGAACCACACCTACACGATCATGTCCTTATTGGATCGACGTCTCGCACGGTTGGTCGGGCGTTCGATCGCCGTGTCGTGACGGCGCACCTTCCCACGGCGGATGCGCTGTATGTTGCAGATATTCGACACGCGATGACATCACACGGCACGCCGATGTGGCGAACATTTGACGGTCGCATCCGGGTAGCGGGGGTCGACGAGGGAGTTCTAGGACTCTGGCCCGGTGTGGGTGGTCTCCGCGGTGAGAAACGGGACTGGACCCGCGCCGCCTTGCGAGAGAAGTGGTCGTCGCAGCTGGCCGACGTTATTCCCATTCGATCCTATGAACCGCCAGAGATGAAGCGGTGGGTGAATGAACACTCACTGGGGGCTGAAATCGAACTTCGTCATTCGATTTCCCGACGACACCTTCTTGCGGCGTGGGCGCACGGCGCAACTTTTGGTGTCCCTATCGATACTTTGAACTCTCTCATGGCAACGTACTACCCGACGCTGGAGCATGACTTCGGTTTGGGTGAGTATCAGGTCGCACGTTCCGATGCGATTCCCTGGCGTCTGATTCGTGAGTATGGTCCTCGACCACTTGGCCTCGCCGACGCACGACTCTGGGTTCATCGAGTCCGAGAACGTGACGAGAGGTCGCGTTCTCGGTGATCGAGAAATCGGGGGTCACGGTGCGCCGGCGTGAGTTCAATCCAGCGAAGTTGGTTCGTCTCATCGATGCCAAGTCCAAACCCTTGTCGTCCCTTGGCGACTTGTGCAACTGTCATTACTGACTCGTGTGGTCGAGACCAATTGATGGATTGCGTGCGACCCCGCGGCGTGGTACTCCATGCCGCAATCTGCTCTCGATGCCGGCCACTGAGATCAGCAATCAATTGGAGGGTGTGTCGATCGGCGATCCCGGGGAGAATTACGGTCGTTGGGAAGAGCGACAGAAAGGCGTCGCCGCTAATCGGCCAACGTAATCGCGCTTGACTCAGATCCTGAAGACACGCCAACGTCGTGACCCCTTGACCGCCCCCCTCCGACACGATGCCGGCGAGGCCCGGCAGAGGGGCGACGTTGGCGAGCTCATCAAGTGCGAGTAGCAGCCGATGTGACTGCCGGGGGTCGTCGTAGGTCCGTTGCACGGCAGACTCGATGAGCCCGACGACGAGTGGAGCGCTGAGAGATTGTTGGCGACTTGGCGAAACAATGTGAATGTGGGAACGCTCGCTCAGCGCGCTTTCCATGTCCACCCTCGGTCGGCCTTCGAGTTGTCGAGCGGCGTCGGTCCGAAGTCCCGCGATAAGACCCGATGCCGACGACCAGATTCCCGAGAGTTCGCGTTGATCGGTCGTTAATAGCCCGTGCATCATTGCGACCGCGTGGTGGGAGTCGCCATAGTGGTGGCGCAGACATTCAAAGTGATCATGACCGCGACGACTTTCCACTGCGAGGGCGAATGTGTGAAGTGAGTCACCACGCAGTGCGCTGGCGTGGGTCATAGCGGCGATCAGCGCACCGGATCGTTCATCCCAATGATCTTCGGATCGTCCACCTCGCAGTTGTCGCTTGGTGTCGGCCAGGCTCCGTGCAATGTGGAGGGCCCCGTCCCACGTCCTCGCGGTGTCGAGGAGTGAAAATCCAATTTTTATGATTCCCGGGAAGTCGGGAAGGGTTCCCGAGGGGTCGTACAGGAGTTGGGGCACATCGCGGCGTGCCTGAGCTACCGCGGCGAGGACGTCACCCTTGGTTGATGTCGTGATCACTGCAGTGTCGCTCATCAGGAGATTTGGAACAATAAACGATGATGTTTTCCCGCTGCGCGACGGCCCCAGAATGAGAACCGAGCGGCCGGGAGATGTCCGTGCATCGCCCGTCGCTCCCCGACCGAGGTAGATCGAAAATTCTCTCATAAGTACACATCGGTCGTTGCTCGAAATGCTTGACATACGGTCAAAAAAAGAGTCAACTTTATGTGTCCTTCTGCGGAGGAGGTGAACGGAGTGACACGCTCCTAAAAGAGCGTGGACTTCGCTGCGACGCACTAGGACCGTGTACTGCGATTGGTCGCTTTACAGCCGCGAGGTTGGATTGCACATGGTCGAGTCCACGAAGTCAATGCGGGTCCGTTTGACCAAGTCGGTCGAACCCAGGTTCCACGTTGATTCAACGTTGAGTCCCAAGGAGGGAACGTGGCTGCTGCTACGAAGAAGAAGGCTGCCCCTAAGAAGGCTGCCAAGAAGACGGCTAAGAAGGCCGTGAAGAAGGCTGCCCCTAAGAAGGCTGCGAAGAAGACGGCTAAGAAGGCCGCCAAGAAGGCTGCACCGAAGAAGGCTGCTAAGAAGGCTGCTAAGAAGACGGTGAAGAAGGCTGCGAAGAAGGCTGCTCCTAAGAAGGCCGCCAAGAAGACAGCCCGCAAGGCCACGAAGAAGGCTGCTAAGAAGTAGTTTCTTCGAATTTCCTTTCGGAAATCATCAACCCGGGGACTGCAAAGTCCCCGGGTTGTTTCGTTGTCACCGGTCGAGATCGGAAACTTCGTCGATGTCGTACGCCCACGGAGAATCTTTCACAATGGTGCAGGGCAGGTGGAGTCGTGACGCTTCTTCCCGGTGGAGTTGGAGTGAATGTGGACCGTAACGAAACGTAAAGTCCAGGCCACTCGGGAGCACGAGGACATTTGTCCCGACACCGTGATGGTCGCTGTACAGGGTGATGCCGTCGTCCGCGACAAAGCTGCCGAGGCCGTGCGGCTGGGCTAAGTCGCCGTGCGTGATCACGGCTCGAACCTCTCGCTCTCTCAGCGATTCGTACGCTTCCTGGACCGCAACATTGAGCCCCGGCGCACTCGGTCGAAAGATCTCAACACCTAGCGCATTTGCCCAGTCAGCGACGGCGTCGTCGTCCGTGACCACCAGGGTGTGCCGGGGGCGTGCCGCGGACACGACTCCCGTCGCGAGGGTCTGGGCGAGCGCGGTCGCAGCTTCGGAGCCCAAATGTGTTCGGAGGCGTCCCTTAGCCACCGTGAATGACTTGAGAGGGACGATTACCATCCACTCTGGCGTCATTGGGTGACGTCGGTGAGTACGAAGGTACAGATCTCAAACGGCTGCAGATTAAACGAACCCTCAAAATGCCTCACCGCCTGGCCCCGTAAGTCAACGATCCAACCACGCTGGTCGGGCAGCTGTACCGACGTGGGCTCGGGCGTCGGGTTGAACACCCTGACCTCGAGTTGTCCGCCTACGCGCCGGACGGCTGAGACCACGGCGCCCGCAATCTCGAGGGCGGTACCTTCGGCCTTTCGGTTGCCACCGCCGTTTGAGGCCACGCTATCGAACGGTGCCAGGACATGATCGGCCAATGTGTATGGGTCGACTGGATCGACGGTGAGTGCGTAGTGAAGTTCGAGAGGACGCCCCAGCATCTGCAGTCCCTCGACGGGTGTGAGGGGACCGGCCGGAAGTGGTCGGAGCGCCATGCCGATCCTCGACAACATTCCCGTCGCTCGCAAGAGCGTCAGCGCCATGGCGTGAGCGTGGCCGTCGACCACGTTGACTAACTCGTACTCATTGATACCTTCGTGCACCACCGTAAGACCACCGGCTGCGACAAATCGGCGAGAGGGAAAGGTGGGAAGTCCAAACTCCTCCGAGCGTCCTTCGGCGGTCAGTCCGCGTGTGACGGTCGTGAAAGCGCACTCGGCGGTCGAGGTCGCGGCAGGACGCGGTAACGGCAGTAGGACACGGAGTCGGTGGTCACGTGCCACATTTGTGAATGAGGTTGTCACAAATACTGTGGCATCGTTGGCACGAAGTTCGACAGTCGTGACAACCTGTTGCGTAATGGAACCGGTACGAACGTGGGAGTCCTCATCAATGTGCGATGGAATCTCATAAGTCGATTCGATGCGTAGTGAACTCGTGAGGGGGCCGTCAGATAGTGGGGTGACCGCGACAGAGACCGGTGCGGCGACAACCGAGTCGCCCCTGGGTGGCGAATAGTTATAGGAATCGCCTAGGTCTCCCTCATCAACGAGTTGTCCGTATCCCGCGAGTCCGTTGACAGAGAACGTTCCCGTCGTGGAGTCGACTGCGATGGAGACCAGGCCATTTCGCAGGGTGTAGCCATCTCGAACCACGGGATGCGAGGGCGTGATTGGCGCGAACGGCTTCCACCCAAATCCTGGGACGTCCACCACATGACCCACGACGCGCCGGATCGCTGGTTGGACGAGGGAAAGTTCAATCTGAAGGTCCGGGTTTGCCCCCATTTTGCTGAGGAGTTCTTGACGAACTGTGGCGAGGTCAACACCTAGCTTCTCTCTCGGCCCCACATGGACGACGAGTTGCGCGACTGAATTGTCGCCACCCAAACTCACCTCGTGAACCCATGCCGTATCGTCGATGCGATTGTCTTGCACGACCGAAAGAATCGTGTTCATGCCGTCGACGTCCAGGGTCATCGCGTCAGGCAGCGTGGTGCGTTCCGCAACAACCTGCATCCGTGCGGGATCAAACTCAGACTCGTCAACGATGGCTTCGACCAATCCCGATCGTGGTGCAGCGCTGGGATTGACGACGTAGACACCCCCTTCTGCGAAGGACCCCGCCAGCGATGAGAGCGCACGATCGGCGAGCCCGACCGAAATTGCGCGTGCCTCATTAAAGCGGTGCAAGACGGCGTCGACCGTCTCATCGACGGAGCAGGCGCAAATCGAGTCGTGCGCGGCATTACGGATGACTTCACGCCACGCCACGCGAAGTAGTGCATCGGGATATTTCGCCGCCGGCACAAAGAGTGCCGAATACGGTTCGGCTCGACGTTCAAGATGGCGTTCGACGAGCGCCGTCGCTTTTTTGACGTCAATGCGGTTTGAAAGAACACCCATCAAGATGTTGGATCGATACCCCGAACGGAGCTCACCCCGCCAGGTTTCAAGCCCTTCTCGGGGCGCTCGAGCAATGTGCTCCGCGAGCGACGTCACCACAAAGTGGAAGTCATCTTGAATCTCATTGGCTTCGGTGAGCACTCTGCCCAGATGCGCCTGGGGCATGAGGTGGTCAGATCCATTCATAAATAGAAGATCACCAAGGAGAAATTCGCCAATGTCATTGATGTGATCTGCTACTCGTCGAACGAGAGCCTTCGCGTCGTCGGGGAGCGAGGCGCCATTCCCGTATCCGGTGACCAAGTACTCGGCACGTACGCTCGAACCGTTGGGTGCGACCCAGTTGAATCCGGATTTCGTGACGGCGCTGGGTACGCCTCGCCACAGGACGGTGTCGGCAAACCCGGCCAATTGAAGAATCTGCGGCATCTGCGCAATGTGGCCGAACATGTCGGGTAGATACCCCACACTCGTGACACCACCGAATGCCGCGCCCTTTTCCATACCGAGTTGCAAGTCACGAATGATGGTCTCACCGGTAACGAGAAACTCGTCAACGAGGATGTACCACGGACCCATGGCAACTCGCCCCGACGCGGCGAGTCGGCGAAGTCGGTCCTCCATTTCGGGACGAACTTCTAAATAGTCATCGACCACGGCCATCTGTCCGTCGAGGAGATAGCGAGCGTACGACGGATCACTTTCCAAGAGAGGGATGAGATGGTCGAGCAGATCGACGAGTTTCAGGCGAAATGTCTGGAAGGGCTCGTACCACTCACGGTCCCAGTGGGTGTGCGGAACAACATTGATTTGGCGGGCGCTCATGTGCCAACTCTATTGCTCGATATGCGGTATCTATCGTGAGAGTGTGACTCAAGGTCCAACACTCGCCCTCGAACAACCGTGGCTCCTCCGTGGGCCCGTCGCCGGCGTTGACGAAGTGGGGCGAGGAGCTCTCGCCGGTCCGGTGATGGTCGGAGTGGCCGTGTTGTCGCGCGACAAAGATGTACCGAACGGCCTGCGCGATTCGAAACAGTTATCCGAAATTCGCCGCGAGGAACTTGAGCCGACACTGCATCGCTGGGTCGACTCGTGGGCCGTGGGCGAGGCGTCGAATGAAGAGATTGATGCATGGGGGATTCGCCTGGCGCTGGCGGTGGCGATAGAGAGAGCCCTCGGGCAGCTCACGGTGGAGCCGCAGCATCTCTTCATTGACGGTCCCCTCAATCTGCTTGCTGTGGCTCGTGATACCCCGTTGGGTGTAACGCCGCCACCTCCCGCCCGCCCACAGGACATTCCCGTCACCATGGTCACCAAGGGCGATCAGCGCTGTGCGACCATCGCCGCCGCGGCCGTCATTGCCAAAGTGGCTCGCGATCGTCTGATGGCGCAACTGTCTGAGGAGTACCCGGACTACGGGTGGGCGCTCAACAAGGGTTACGGGACACCCAGCCATCGAACGGCAATTCACACGGTTGGAGTGTCGCCACTCCACCGTCAATCGTGGAAGTTGCTCTAGCGACGCCATAGTTCCGGCGTGAACTCTTCAAGCCGACTAACCGGCACATGCGCCGCGCGACGAACTTCGTAGAGGTTGATTGGTTGCGGCAACCAGAGAACGGGGATATCTCGTCCAAGAAATTCGCTGTACTTTTCCATCGTTCCCGATTGGGTCGACTGGATGGTGTTGAGGATGAGTTGGTCGGCGATCGGACTGGAGTAACCACCTGAGTTCGACGATGAACCAGTGGCAAAGAGTGCTTCGCCGGTGGCGAGATAGTCGGGTGCGTAGAGCCAGCCACCCCAGTAGGCGAAGTCCCACGTAGTGGAGCGGTGGAAGGTGGCGGAGATGACGTCATTGAAACTCGCGGTGGAAATCACCGCCCGTACGCCAATTCGACGCCACCCTCGAACCAACTCGCGGACAATGGTTTGACCCCCTCCCGGACCCTCAACGCATAAGAAGTCGAATTCGAGCGGTGTGTTGGTGGGAATGTTTGCTCCACACGCGTGGGGTCCAGTGCCGGGCGACTGACAGCGAACAACACCGTCGCGAAGTCGCCAGCCGTGATCTTCCAGGAGTGCTCGGGCTTGTTGTCGTCGGACGTGAGGAGTGCGGACGGTGACGGAGTTGGCCGGTAGCGGACCGTGGGCACCTACCCCCAAGCCGTGAAACTGTCGGCGGATAATTCGGGGCTGGTCGATACTCAACTGCAGCGCTTGTCGAATGTATCGCTGTGCAAACACCGCGTGGGCGTGGCGGTCGGCACCGTTACGTGATCGGAAATTGATAGCAGCAAAGTTCACCGACAACGACAGACTGCTTCGCAGCTCGAATCCGGCCTGCGAGAAATCTCGACGCTGTAGTTGGCTGAGATTCGAGAGGCCGTTAGGTCGTCCCACCACATCGGTCCCGACGGGCAACATATCGAGCCGTCCCCGTAGAGCCTCTCGGACGCACCCGCCAGGGCAGTTGGTGTACTCAATGACACTCGGTCCGCCGTTCAGAGCGTGGTCATCGCGCCGTTGGAATGACGCCGTATGGAACGTGGGCGAGTAGGCCCGGAGACGCCAGGGACCAGACACCGTGGACCACAGGCGGCCCGTGTCGGTCGTTCTATCGGCGTAGTGGGAACGATCTTGGGCAAATGCCACGAGCGTGGCGTAGACGTCGGCACACCGCCGAGCTTGCGCCGCGAAAGCGTCAGTCACAACGGTCGGAGTTCCACTGGGGTCAACGGCGTAACGGATCTGTCCAACGTTTCGACCGGGTCCTCGATTTCCCTGTCCGACCCACTGTGACCCCCAACAACCGCCTGAGCGAGTCGCGAGTTGGCCCCCGACGACGCGTGTCGATGGCGCACCTATCGGTACTGCGCTCATTCGATCCCACTCCCGCGGGAGAGGTGTGATCTGCGACAGCTCGTTCATGGTGAACCACCGTGGATTCACGGGTTGGTGGAGATGCAAGATGACGGTACGGGCATTCGGGGTCGAAATCGATTTGGTGAGGTCGCTGAGGGCGAGTGGCGTGCCGTTCTCGAGCGGGGGTACGTACGCCGCCCAGGTACCGGGTAGGGCGGCCAGCAGATTGAGAAAAAAGATCACATCACTCGACGTCACTGGCCGACCGGTGCTCCAGGTAGCGGAGGGGAGAAGGGAAATTTCCACCGTCCGGTTACCGTCGCGAAACACAGGTGGTCGAGCGAGTGAGAGCGAAGGATTGAGGCGAACGGCGGGGTCGGCCGTTATCCAATAGAGCGGTCGATACATCAACTGTTGGAAATACGTCGTATTGGCAACCGACGCGGTACTCCCGTCCTGAAAGGGAAGAATCCACGTGGGATCCACACTGGGAATACGAGCGGTCCAGCCGTCGGCCGCACGTACGTCCGAGGAGATGGTTGAGAGACCGAAAAGAAGCGCGGCGACGACGACGAATCGAGAGAACCAGCGCACTCGACCTACTGCGCGACGGAGCTCGTGGCCCACGCCATGATCTGACTCACGGTGGGGTCGGAGAACTGAAAGCCACAACGCAGAAGCTGCTGCGGCGTGATTCGCTGGCTCGTCATCAACATCTCCTCCGCGCACTCGGCTCCGAGAGCGGCCGCGAGTGCTGATCGAGGAACGGGGAAGATGGCAGGTCGTCGAACGGCTCGGGCGATTGCTTGCGTTACTTCGGTGTTACGGGCCGGCTCGGGCGACACGAGGTTGACCGGTCCCGTCACGTCGTTCTCCAGAATGTGGAGGATGGCGCCCACGGTGTCGCGGAGAGAGATCAAACTCATCCACTGACGACCAGTGCCGAGTCTCCCTCCGAGCCCCAGACGAAAGAGCGGCAACTGCTTCTTGAGAGCACCACCTTTCGGGCTCATCACGATGCCGGTGCGCAAGATGGCGAGGCGGACACGATCGCGATCGACCGAATGTGCGGACTCCTCCCATTGCTGGCAGACATCGGCGAGAAAGCCCTCGCCCCGCCCTGACTCCTCAGTTAGTACTTCTTCACCGCGATTGCCGTAAAACCCAATCGCGGATCCGCTGAGAAAAATTGTTGGGGAGTCCGTCGTCCGCGACATCCATTTCGCGAGCGTCCTCGTTCCGTTCACGCGAGACTCCAAGATCTCACGGCGCCGGGCGGGAGTCCAGCGACGATCGGCGATGCCGGCGCCGGCGAGATGGACAACGGCATCGAGCCCCCCGAGTTGCTCAATGTCGGCATCCTCGACCGTGCCTCGGGCCGGTGACCATCGAACGGCACCGGGTGTTGACGTCGTGGAACGAATAAAGGGAACCGGTACGTGACCCGCGAGGCGGAGGGCGTGCGAAAGTTCGCTGCCGATGAGTCCCGTTGATCCCGTGATGCCTACCTTCATTGCTCCTCCATGTGGCGTCGAATGATCTTCGCAAGCCCTTCGGGGTTGGCGAGGTGTGCGCCGTGACCGGCACCTTCGAGCGGCGCGATCGTGACGCTCGGCACCAGAACGCCGAGTCGGCGAGCAACTTCGACGTAATAAGCGTGGCGTTCGTCGGCGTTTCCGAATGAGTATGTCCAGTGGGCGGTGATCGATTCAATAGAGAAAGGGGGAGTGGGGTTCCGTAGTGTGGCGAGGTCGTCGTAGAGCGCCGGCCCATCGGCGCGCCGGCCGGCCTTTTCATCATCGGCGAGACGGTCCCACGCGACATCGCTGATCATGCGGCGGAAAAAACGTTCGGCCTCGTCCTCCGGTGTGCCGGTGAGGGGAGACATGGTGCCTTCACGTCGATACACCCATGGCAGTGGCGGTTCGTAGGTGACGACGCTCGTGATGAGAGTGGGCTCTAGCAGTGATGCGGCGAGTGCGACCAGCCCCCCGTAGCTGTGACCCACGACGACTGGTGGCGTCTCAGAAACAACCCCGTGAACGAGGTTGACGAGATCACGCGCGTGTTGGTGAAGGTTCGCAGTCCCTCCGGCCCGTGAGCCCTGGTAGCCACGGCGGTCGTACGTGATGAACTCGCAACCTTCGAGGCGACGGGCCATCCGAGCGAAGCTCCCACCCCGATCGAGCCCGCCGTGAATCGCGACAATCAGAGGGCCATCGTGGCCACGGCGCCACACGGCCAAATCGGGCACGGTGCTCACGGTGAAGTGCTCTAGACCGGAGGCAATGTGGCGTGTGGCACTCACAGTGCCTGAACTTACCGGCGAAAAGGGCCACGCCTTTCCGGCGTCACCGTCTTCACCTCTAACCTTTACTCCGTGACCCCACCCCCTGACTCGATTCCCAACGTTGCGAAATCGGGCTCATTTGGCCCCAACGCTTGGCTCGTTGATGACCTCTACGAGCAGTATCTCGCGGACCCCTCCTCGGTGTCAGCGACGTGGCGCGACTACTTCGCGGACTATCAGCGTTCGCCACTTCCCACCGTCACGGCCGTCAGTTCGGGCGTCGTGACCTCCGTAGGGCCCGTCCCTACAGTGGCCGTGGATCCCGACGCCACGCCCCTTCGCGGTGCCGCTGCTCGCATCGTGACCAATATGAACGCGTCGCTCAGTGTTCCCACCGCCACGAGTGTGCGAACTGTCCCCGCACGTTTGCTGGAAATCAATCGCATTGCTCTCAACGAAGCACTCAGTCGTTCGACCGGAGCAAAAGTCTCCTTTACCCACTTCATTGCCTATGCGATGGTGAAGGCACTCCAGGTTGTTCCGTCGATGAATAGTTCGTTTGTTGAGGCCGTTGACGAGAAAGGAACACCGGGCGTCATTCGACATGAACATGTCGGACTGGGGTTAGCCGTCGACGTGGAGAAGACCGACGGATCCCGCAATCTCTTGGTACCCGTCATTCGGGACGCTGACACCTTGGACTTTCGTACGTTTGTTCTTCACTACGAGGAGTTAGTTCGCCGTGTTCACAGCGGCAAAGCCGGCGCCGACGACTTCGCTGGTGCCACTGTTTCGTTAACGAACCCCGGCACCATCGGCACCGTGCAGTCCGTGCCACGCCTTATGCCGGGTCAGGGAGCAATTTTTGGCGTCGGCGCGCTCGGCTGGCCCGCCGGCTTCGAGTCGGCCGACCCGCGTGCTCTCGCGGAGATGGGCGTGGGCAAGGTACTCACGATTACGTCGACCTACGACCATCGCATTATTCAAGGCGCAGAGTCGGGAATGTTCTTGAAGTACGTCGCGGAGTGTCTCACTGGTGGACACGATTTCTACGACGACGTGTTTCACTCGATGGGCGTCCCGTACGAGCCGGCTCGTTGGTCTCGCGATGAGAACCCACCATCCGACGACGATCGCATGGTGAAGCAGATGCGTGTGCAGCAGTTAATCAACATGTACCGAGTTCGAGGGCACCTTCAAGCTGATCTCGATCCACTACGTGCAGAAGAGTTGACAGTTCATCCCGAGCTCGACCTTGCGACGTACGGACTATCAATCTGGGATCTGCCAAGAACTTTCTATGTCGATGGACTCGCAGGCAAAGAGAAAGCCACGCTAGAAGAGGTTCTCGCGATTCTGCGCAGCGCCTACAGCGGAACAATGGGCGTGGAGTACATGCACATCATGGACCCCGTCCAAAAGAAGTGGTTCCAAGATCACCTCGAAGGTCCAACGCCGCTCGCGTCGAACCTTGAACAACGCCGAATTTTGGACCGCCTCAATGCTGCGGAAGTGTTCGAGAAGTTCCTACACACTCGATACGTCGGTCAAAAACGGTTTGGTCTCGAGGGTGGGGAGTCGACAATCGTGACGCTCGACGCCATGATTTCTGACGCTGCCGATGCCGGCCTCACCGATGTCGTGATCGGCATGGCACACCGTGGCCGCCTCAACATTCTGGCGAACGTGGTGGGGAAGAGCTACTCGGACATCTTTAGTGAGTTTGAGGGCAATCTCGACCCCGAATCGGTTCAGGGATCGGGTGACGTGAAGTATCACAAGGGCGCCAAGGGCACCTACCAGGCGCCGTCCGGTGCGACCATCGAGGTGTCGATGGCCTCTAACCCCAGTCACTTAGAAGCAGTCAATCCCGTGGTTGAGGGAATCGTTCGCGCGAAACAAGATCGAGTGATTCGTCCCGGCGACGGTGCGACGCCCGCTCCGACGCCCGCGTTGTTTCCCGTCATGGCCGTGTTAATCCACGGTGATGCGGCCTTTGCGGGGCAGGGCGTCGTTGCGGAGACTCTGAATCTGTCGCAGCTCTCCGGTTACCTCATTGGAGGCACGGTGCACCTCGTCATTAACAACCAGGTGGGATTCACCACGGCCCCCTCGTCGTCTCGTTCGAGTTTCTATCCGACGGACGTCGCGAAGATGATTCAAGCTCCCGTCATCCACGTGAACGGCGACGATCCCGAGGCCTGTGCGCGCGCCGCAAAACTCGCCTTCGCGTATCGACAGACGTTTCATCGGGACATCGTGATCGACATCGTGTGTTACCGCCGTCACGGACACAACGAGGGAGATGACCCGTCCTACACCCAGCCGGTGATGTATCGCATTATCGATCACACACGCTCGGTTCGAAAGATGTACACCGAAAACCTTGTGCGTCGCGGTGACATGACATTAGATGAGGCCGAAAGCGCCATCGAGAGTTTCAACCAACAACTACAGAGTGTTCTCGATGAAGTCCGCACGGTGCCGAAGCCCGTTCTTGACGGCGTACCCCATCTGCCGGTTGATGTCGACCCACCCGCACCGGCGACGGGCGTTGAACGATCGGTACTGCTGAAAATCGCTACGGCTACTGCTTCGGCTCCTGAAGGATTCCATATTCACCCCAAACTGCAGCGCCAGTTTGCTCAACGAGATCAGATGGTAAAAGACGGCGAAGTTGACTGGGCTCTCGCTGAGGCACTGGCCTTTGGATCGCTGGTCTTGGAAGGAACCAACGTTCGTCTGATGGGGCAAGACTCCCGACGGGGCACTTTCTCCCACCGACACGCCGCATTCGTAGACAGTGAGAACGGCCAGCAGTGGGTACCGCTGTCTCATCTCGATGGCGCGACCGGCTTCTTTACAGTCCGCGACTCGTCTCTCAGTGAGTATGCGGCCCTCGGGTACGAGTACGGCTACTCGGTGGAGTCGCCAGATGCGCTGGTGGCCTGGGAGGCTCAGTTCGGTGACTTCGTGAACGGTGCGGAGATCATCATTGACAACTTCCTCGTTGCCGCCGAAGACAAGTGGGGTCAAGTCGCCAATCTGGTCATGCTCTTACCCCACGGGTACGAAGGGCAAGGCCCCGAGCACTCCAGTGGTCGCATTGAGCGTTTCCTCTCACTCTGCGCTCGTAACAACATCCGTGTTGCGTATCCGTCGACGTCGGCGCAGTACTTTCACCTTCTGCGTAGTCAAGTCATGCGCGACCGCACAACGCCGTTGATTGTCTTCACGCCAAAATCCATGCTGCGAGCAACGGCTACTCGATCGACGCTGCGCGAGCTCGAAGAGGGCGCGTTCGCAACGGTGCTGGACGATGTCGCAGCGCGGCCGAGTGATGTCACCCGAGTGGTATTCGCAACGGGAAAGATTGCTCACGAGGCCATGGCACATCGCGACACCCTCGATACCGCAGTGGCATCGAGCACCGCCATTGTGCGCGTCGAGCAGCTCTACCCGTGGCCGGCTCTCGACGTCGCCGCAATTCTCGAGCGATATCCCCATGCCCACGATGTTGTGTGGCTCCAAGAGGAGCCCGAAAATATGGGTGCGTGGCCGTTCGTTCACCACCAGTTGCACCGTGACCTTCGTGCGACGCACTCTCTACGCCACGTCGCGAGAGCCGAGTCAGCCAGTCCCGCAACGGGTTCATCTCTCGTTCACGCCGCCGAGCAGGCCGACCTGTTTACGAGGGCCATCGGGTGAGCCCCGCTCGCGCACGGACAAAGACACGCATCGTTGTCGATGGGTCCAACATTGCGACCGAAGGACGCAGCGAGCCGAGCCTCGCACAACTGCGTGCCGCCGTCGAGGCCTTGGCGGTGGAGTACCCACACGCCGACATCTTGGTCGTGGTGGACGCGTCGCTGGAGCACAAGCTGTCCTCCGCTGAGAGGACTCAGCTCAAAGATCTCGAGCTCAGCGGTGACATTGTGGCGCCACCGGCGGGTTCCGTCGGTCGAGGTGACGCATTCATCTTGAAAATTGCTGAGCGAATTGGCGGCGTGGTGTTGAGCAACGACTCGTTTCATGAGTTTCAAGCCGCGCACTCCTGGCTCTTCGATGAAGGGCGCCTACTCGGCGGGAAACCGGTTCCAAAAGTCGGCTGGATCTTTACCGAGCGAATTCCCGTCAAGGCCACGTCGCGAACGCCTCAGAGTTCCCCTCAACCGCCGGCGAAAAAGGCGAAGCCGGCCCCTGCCGCCAAGGCGACCAAGGCAACCAAGGTGTCGAGTAGTCGCGCCACGACGGCGAGTGCAAAGAAAGCCCCCGCGAAAGCGCCGGCGAAGAAGACCCCGGCGAAAGCGGTGACCCGAGACCGGGTTCCTGTGAACTCCGAGGAGCTCTTCGAACAGTTTCTCGCGTCCGTAAAAGTTCGGTCGCACGTCGAGGGTGTTGTCGTGACGTTTACGTCGCACGGCGCTGTCATCAAAGTCGCGATCGAGGCGGGGTCGGTTGAGTGTTACGCGCCGAACTCCGGATTGGGTACGCCGCCGCCCGTGCGCGCTCGCGACGTGCTGAAGCGAGGCGAAACGAGACGCTTTCGCTTGCGATCAATCGATCGTGAACGTCGGATTCCCGAGCTGGTTCTGGTGCAGTAGTGGGAGACATGGATCCCACGCACTGGCTGCCACATCGAGAACCCTTTCTTCTCCTCGACGCCGTGTCGGACGTGGAGGCCGGGGTTCGTGCCCACGGACATTGGACTCCACCCAACGATGCGTGGTTCTTCGCCGGTCACTTTCCGGGGCGCCCCGTCGTTCCCGGGGTACTACTCGTTGAAGCAATGGCTCAGTGTGGTGCGGTGGCAGTCCTGGCCGATCGACGCTACGAGGGGCTATTGCCGCTTTTTGGCGGGATCGAATCGGCTCGCTTTCGTCGACAGGTAGCTCCGGGCGACCGCATTGAACTCTCCTGTGAGATGACCCATCTCTCAGCACGGGGTGGCAAGGGTCGGGGGAGCGCTGAGGTCGAGGGCATCGTGGTGGCTGAGGCCGAGCTGCTGTTCATTGTGGTGCCCGCGACATGAAGATCGCGACGTGGAACGTTAATTCACTGAATGCGCGGTGGCCTCGCGTTGAGGAGTTTCTTACAACCCGTGACGTTGACGTTGTTCTACTGCAAGAAACGAAGCAGCGGGACGACAAGTTTCCCTCTGATGCGTTGCAAGAACTTGGTTACTCGTCGGCTCATTTTGGATTCAATCAATGGAACGGAGTCGCCATACTCTCTCGCGTTGGCCTCAGTGAGGTCGTCCGTGGTTTTGGTGATCGAGAGGATGAGGAGGCACGTTGTATCGCCGCGACCTGTGACGGAGTGCGCGTGATGTCGTGTTACGTACCCAACGGACGTGCCGTGGACAACCCCCATTACGCGTACAAGTTGGAGTGGTTAGAAACGCTTCGACTTCGCGTCGCGGCCCATCCGAAAGATGTTCCTCTCGTCGTTGGTGGCGACTTCAACGTCGCTCCCGAGGACATTGATTGCTACGACCCGTCGGCATTCGTGGGAGCGACGCACGTCACGGAACCAGAGCGCACGGCACTGCGGGCGGTGACCGACGAAGGTCTCACGGACATCTTTCGACATCTCTATCCCGACGACGTGCAGTACACCTGGTGGGACTATCGCAACGGTTCGTTTCGGCGTGGGTGGGGTTTGCGAATAGATCTATTGCTGTGTTCGCCCCACGTTACGAATCGAGCCACGGCGGCGTGGGTCGATCGCGACGCTCGCAAAGGCGAAAAGCCGTCCGATCACGCCCCGGTGATCGTCGAGTTTTCTCTCTAACCGAGACCTTTCGGGAGCACCACCTCAATAAAGGTCGGGCCCGGCGTGGCGTAGCTGCGCTGAAGGGCGACCACAAGTTCGTCGGCCGACGTCACCCGCTGCGCGGGCACGCCCTGGCTGGCTGCGAGGCCGCAGAGGTCGAGTTGTGGATTGTCGAGATCCAGCATGCGTCGAGATGCCGCCCCTTCAGCTGTCGCTCCGACCCGGCCTAACTCGAGATTCAAGATGGCGTAACTGCGATTAGAAAGACCTAGAACCGTAATATCCAGCGATTCGCGGGCCATGGTCCACAGGGCCTGCAGGGTGTACATCATCGATCCGTCACTCTCGATTGCGAGCACTCGTCGACCACCACCCCCGATAGCCGCTCCGACGGCGGCAGGCAGTCCGTAGCCAATCGCTCCACCGGTGAGTGTCATCAACTGGTGGGGCGCGGCGTGGGTGAGTTGGCCGTAGAGGTGCAGACCACCCGTGTTGGATTCGTCCACGAGGATGGTGTCGGCGGGAAGTGTCGCTGCGACCGCCTGAGCGAGAGACAGCGTCGTGAGATCCCCCGATGGTGCTTCGGGCGCACTGCCGTGAGGCAACACGACAGGGTCGCTTCCGAGTTCGTCACAGAGTGCTTCAAGTCCGGCCACGGCACTGTGACCAGGTTCGGTCAGTGTGACAACTTCGCACTCCGCGGGGAGGAGTTCACTTGGAATATCGGGATAACCAAAAAATCCCACCGGGATTTTGGCGCCCACCAAAACGACGGCCTCGCACTCCTTGAGCTGACCGACAGCGAATTCCGACAGATAGATGATGCGATCGGGCTGGAACGCACCGGAGCCGCGGTCTTGAAGAGTTGGAAACGTCTCGCTCATGATGCGCACGCCGTGGTGCGCGCCAATTCTGTGTGCCAACGACAACGCGGGGAGTCGTAGTCCGTCGTAGCCAAGGATGATTGCCGTCTTCTTCGTACGAAGTACGCGGACCGCATCAGCGATGCGATCGGCGGTGGGAGCCGGTGACATCGGGCGTTGCACCAGAGCAGTGCGTTGGGCGGATGAAAGTTCGCCCCACGAGGCGTCGGCGGGTAGTACGAGTGTGGCGATTTGACCCGGGGGACCGTACGCCGCACGCACGGCGTCGGCGGCGTCCCCCGCGACATCGTCGGGGCGAGCGGTCCGACGATGCCATCCCGAAACTGCCGATGAAACGGCCGCGATGTCGCTGTCGAGCGGTGCATCGAAACGTGAGTGGTAGGTGGCGTGGTCGCCGACGACGTTAATCATCGGTACGTGGGCGCGTCGAGCGTTATGAAGATTGGCAAAACCATTTCCCAGTCCTGGCCCTAGGTGGAGCAGTGTGGCTGCTGGGCGCCCCGTGACACGGGCGTACCCGTCGGCGGCACCCGTCACCACACCTTCAAAGAGGCCAAGGACCCCGCGCATTGATGGAACGTGGTCCAGGGCGGCGACAAAATGCATCTCACTCGTCCCCGGATTACCGAAGCACACATCAACTCCGTTGGCCTGAAGGGTTGAAAGTAGTGACTGAGCACCGTTCATGGCAGGGGCCTTTCATCGAGAAGTCGGTATGGGTTAAGTAAGCCTCGAGGATCAAAGACATCCTTGATGGAGCGTTGAATTCGGAGGGACTCTGGAGCAGTGAGTGCGAGAAATGGAACTTGCTTGTCTCGCCCAATGCCGTGTTCGCCCGAAATTGCACCGCCCGCCGCCACTCCGCGAGTAAAGAGTTCGTGGAGGAAGCGATCGCGCTTCTCATCGTCGGCCTGATACACGGAGAGGTGTACATTGCCGTCGCCTACGTGCCCGCAACCCGCCACGAAGGTCTCATAGGCACTGGCGAGCGAGAAAATCTCGCTGAGGTAGCGGGGAACTGCACTTCGGGGAACAACGACGTCAATGATTTCGTGGGCGCCCGCCTCCTTGGCAACCCAGAACGCCTGTTCACGCGCTTCAATGAGGCGTTGGCCGGAGCCGTCGGGCAAAACATAGACATCCAGTGCGCCGGCCTGCATTACGTGTTCGGCAAGATATTCCACGTCACTCTCGAGCTGCCGCGCAGTCCTCGTTTCTAAAACGATGACGAGATACGCCAACGTCTGTGACGCCACCTCAGGCTCAACGCCAAGCTCGAGTCCGGCACGACTCGTGACCGAGCTCATTGTGAGGACATCGAGGTACTCCAAGATGGAAGGTTGGAGTCCACTCGCGACAATGCTCGGCACCACTTCAGTGACGTGGTCGAGCGTTGCAAAGGGAACGAGGATGGTCGCGCTGTGAGCAAATCGCGGTGATAGGCGAATGGTGATTTCTGTGACTAGGGCCAACGTGCCTTCGCTACCCACGATGAGTTGGGTGAGGTCATAGCCAGAAGACGACTTCATCACTGGTGCCCCCGTTCGTAGAACGGATCCGTCCATGAGAACTGCTTCGAGTCCAAGAACGTGTTGGCGTGTAACGCCGTGACGAACGGCCCTCATTCCACCAGCGTTCGTGTTGATGTTTCCTCCGAGCGAACCAGACATTTCGCCCGGGTATACGGGGTAGTGAAGTCCTGTAGCCGAGAGCGCGTCATCAAGTTCGTGCAATGTAATGCCCGGTTCAACGACCGCGACATGGTCGTTCACATCAATCGATTTCACGGCCTTCATCGCATCAAACGACATCACGATGCCCCCCGTGATCGGCTTGGCACCGCCCGACAGGCCTGTGCCTGACCCGCGAGGCGTCAGCGGAATCTCGAAGTTCTTCGCAATCTCGACAATCGCAATTACGTCCGCAGTGCTATGAGGCCGGACAACGGCGAGAGGGATCCTCGGTTCATGGTGGAGGGACTCGTCGTGGAGGTCATCGGGATTGAGGGAGTCTCCCGAACGAACTTTTTCGTCCCCGAGGGCCTGGAGGAGTGCGGCAAGAGCATCAGTCACTAGAACGTGACGATAGTTCCCTTTAGCGCTCCCCAAGTTGCTGGCGTAGTGCCGCGAGACGCGCACGCCGAGCGTCGCCAGTTAACGGTGCGTGGGAGTTCTGGAGTTGGCTCACTGTGGCTTCAATTGGACCAAGAAATCGAGACGGTAGTTTTTCCGGGGTTCGCGCGTCCTGGCGTCCACGGTTCCACGTGAGTAGGACGGCATCTTCGGCACGCGTCAGGGCGACGTAGGCCAAACGCCGCTCCTCGGCAATTTCCGCTTCGGAAGTTGCATTGAAGTGAGGAAGAACGCCCTCCGCCATTCCGATGACTGCTACCACTTGCCATTCGAGCCCTTTGGCGCGGTGAATCGTCGACAGCGTGATGGCGTTGACTTCAGTCTTATCGAACCAATGATTCGCACCAACATCACCCACGACGACGTCCGATCCCGGTGAATAATCGGCCCCCTTGCGTTCAAAAGGAACACTGAGGTCCCGAAGTGCGTCGGCGATGGCTATGAGCTGTTGATTCGTGCGAGCCAACACCGCCATAGCTCGCCAGGGCGTACCTGGTCGGTGGTGGCTCACTAACCACGCCACCACGTGCCGTGCCTCTTCAATATCGGTGTCGAAGGAACGTACGAGAGGGATCTCACCGTCAGTTTTGGCCGGTGTGATGCCGGCGGCACCAGGGTCGAGCAAGGTATCAGCAACAGCAACGATATTTGCCGTCGAACGGTGGTTACGTGTCAGATCGAGTACTTGGGTACCGGGCCATGTCGCGATGAGTTCTTGCAGTAGTTCAGGGCTGGCACCGTTAAATCCATAGATCGACTGGTTGGGGTCACCGACACAAAAAAGAGTCGGATCATCACCGGCCATGAGTCGAAGGAGAGAAAACTGCAGGGGGTTCATATCTTGAGCTTCGTCGACGAACAGTGAACGGTGTCGATGGCGAAAACTTGCCAAGGCCGCGCGTTCGTCGCGCAGAATAGAAATCGCCTCGAGGAGTAAGAGGTCGAAGTCGACCACACCACGAGCGGCGCACAGTCCGACATAGCGATCAACGATGTCGGCCATCTGCGCCTGAGGAATCGGTGTGGTTCGGCGACTGCGCGTGGCGCGGCGACCATACGTAGTGCCATTGAATCCTTGGCTGAGGGCCCACGCCAGTTCTTGCTCGATTTTGGCTAACTGCCAATCTTGAAACGTTGGTTCACCGGCGGCCGACATTTGCGCCATTAAATCACGCAGTAGTTTGCGGCGACTTGGTTCGATGACGAGCTGCTTCAAATTATTGTCACGGCGAAACTCGGCGACGATTTCGATGGCGGCGCGGTGGAAGGTTCCCGCTTTGATCCCGCGCATACCGTTTCCGTGCAGCCGCTGACGTAGTTCGTCGGCGGCCTTTCGAGTGAAGGTCATGGCCAGAATGTTGTCGGGTTCAAACTCGTCTGTGGCGAGTTGACGTTGAATTCGTAGGGTCAAGACGTGTGTTTTACCGGCCCCGGCAGTAGCGCGGATCAATAGCTGGCGATGCGGTGACATCACCGCTTCACGCTGCTCGGCCGTGAGACCGTGGAGTAGCGACTCGCTAAAAGTGATGTCCGCCATCAATTGAACGCTACCGCCCGTATGTGTCGTGGTCGATGGGGCGCAACGGTCGTCTGTAACCTGAAGGCTGTGCTGACAGCGTTCGCGGGGGGCAGTGTCTTTGGGGAAATCTGGGGGGACGGCCCACCTCAAGTGATATGGCTGCACGGATGGGGGCGCTCCAGTAGCGATTTTCGGGCCGCCGCAATGTCCTTAGCTGAACGCGGAATCTCGTCGGTGGCTTTTGATCTGCCAGGTTTTGGTGCATCGCCTCTTCCCACGGAGCCAATGGGCGCCCGAGGGTATGCCCACCTCGTAGCGCCGGTGATTAACGACATCACCGGCGGCCGACCGTACGTCGTGGTGGGACATTCGTTTGGGGGTCGAATTGCATCCGTCCTGGCATCGTCCTCCCCAGGAAATCTTCGTGGCGTAATTTTTTCTGGCGCACCTCTGGTGCGACGGATTGCTTCTCCTGCACGCACCCCTATTGCCTACCGCGTCATCCGTCATCTGGTTCGGTGGCGAATACTGTCGACCTCGCATCTTGAATCGGCACGAAGAAAGTACGGATCTGCTGACTACGTGGCCGCCACCGGGGTGATGAGAGATGTGCTCGTCACCACCGTGAACGAAACGTATGAGAATGAGTTACACAACATTCGTGTTCCGGCGATATTTCTATGGGGTGGCCGCGATCGCGACGTTCCGGTAGCCATTGCGGAGCAGTCCGCGGGCTTAATGAATACGCCGACGGACATCAAGGTCGAGGAAAACTGTGGACACTTGCTGCCGCAAGAAAATCCGACTGCGCTTGTTGATGCAGTAGTGAGCCTGCTATGAGGTCTTCCTTCGTTACTGGGATTCTCGTTGTGGGACTGGTGGTCGGAATAACCCTTCAGGGGCTTCGCTGGCTTCGAGTGGCGCAACGTGAACACTACATAGTGGGATCCGTTTCGCTGTTTGCGATTCGGTGGATGCGCCGACGGTCACAGATGTCATTGTCAGCGCTACTCGTCGTGCTCACAGGTGCACTCTGGTTCTACGACCCACAACTATCGGTCGTGGGGGCGGTTCTCTTCGGCGTGATCTGCCCCCGTGGTCTGACCGTGAAAGGCCGCACCTCGCCGTTGGCGTGGACGCGGCGTCTCCGCACTCTCGCCGGGGTGACACTGGCTCTACTGATACTCATCGAGAGCGTGATCGTGGTAGTGGGACGACACTTTCCATCTGCCGGTTGGCTCCTCGCAACCGTGTCGCTACTTTTTGTCCCGGTGACAATCGACGCTGCGGCGAAGGTGACGGCACCGTGGGAGCGTCGAGCGGCGCAGAAATACGTCGATGCGGCCGCACGACGCCTATCGAAAGTCCACCCTCGTGTCGTCGCCATTACGGGGAGTTACGGCAAGACGTCGACAAAACACCACTTGGCTGAACTGCTCGGCGCAACGTCGGGCGTGGTACCCACCCCACGAAGTTTTAACAATCGGGCGGGACTGTCGCGGGCGATTAACGAACACCTCGGTGACGACACGCGAGTTTTCATAGCCGAAATGGGTACGTATGGACCCGG
>JAGWWX010000057.1 GCA_018970215.1 Acidobacteriota bacterium
CCGTAGGGCACGGTGTGGGAGCGTGAGACTGACGTGAGATCATCGAACTTGACGTGAACACTGACGCGGCGGGCTACCTGATGTGACTCCCGAAGGGTGCGCGCCACGATTGCACTCTGGCGCCGGGCGTGTCGAAAGAGTTCGACGTCGTTCGTCACGCTCACGCCAAAGGTCTCCTCGTGGCCGAGGGACTTCGTGGCGCGATCGGCTTCGACGGGCCGGGGGTCGTGTCCCACGGCGTAGTCCACCAGCGTCTGCGCCATCGCGGGACCGACGTGACGCGAGAGCACGGACTGGTCGATTCCTCGCAGGTCGCGAATGAAGCGAAGACCGAGCCGACCGAGGCGGGCTTCGAGCGCGGGGCCGACGCCCCAGAGGGAGCGCACGGGCAACGTATCCAGCCACTCTTCCTCTTGGGCGGGTGTCACCACGAAGACTCCGGGACCGTCGTGAATCACGCCGTCGCTAAAGGTCGCCTTCGCCCGTTTGCTGCCTAACTTCGCGAACAGCTTGTTGCGGCCCACTCCCACTCCGGAGCCGACGCCAATCTCTTCGCGAATCCGAGTACGCAGTTCGTGAGCGGCGGTCGTGGGATCGACCCGGAGGCGGCGCAGGCTGGAGAGGTCGGCGTAGGCCTCATCGAGGCTCAGGGGTTCGTAGATGGGGGTGAGGTCGGCCAGAATCTCGTGAAAGTGGGCAGAGACCTCCTCGTATCGCGAGAAGCGGCCCGGCAGGATGATGAGCTCGGGACAGAGTCGACGGGCGACCACGCTGGCCATGGCGGAGTGCACGCCTCGTGCGCGAGCCTCGTAGCTCGCCGAGGCAATGACCCCGCGATCACCCGCACCGCCGACCGCTACCGGACGACCACGCAGCGAAGGGTCGTCGAGAACTTCGACAGAAGCGAAGAAGGCGTCGAGGTCAACGTGGAGGATCGGATAGTCGTCGACGGTCGAGCTATCGGGCGAAGTCGACACAGCGAAAGGCCTCACCGAACCGAACGTTAACGTCACGACCCACGGGCTCGGCGCGTCCGTGGACCACCGACCGCACCCATTCGGCGTCGTCAGATACCTGTGAGGCGTGGGCCGCGACGGCCGCGACCTTGTCGTCAATGGTGCTGGTGATGTCAACGACAACATCGGGGTCGTGGGTTCCCGAGAGCAACATCGTCGCAACTTGATGCGCATCACCCCGGTCGGGGAAGTAGAGCGGCATGGCGGCGGCGGGCGCCACCGCGTCGAGGAGGGCCCACCCCAGTTCTCGATGGTCGCGGTGGTTGACGTAGACCCCACCAAAGAAGACGGCCGTCGGATCGGGTCCAACGACCAGCTGAGGCCGATGGCGTCGAATGAGCCCGACGAGCTCGCCACGAAACTCGAGCGAGTTCGTCACGTCGCCGTCACTGACCTGAAGGCACTGCACCGAGTGAAGCCCGAGAATCTCGCCCGCACGCGCTAGTTCAGAGGCCCGTCGACGCCGCAACTCGTCGACGTTCACGTGGGGGTCGTGACTGCCCTTGGCGCCATCGCACACGATTACCAGATCGACGCGTGCGCCGTCCCGCGCCCAGCGGGCGAGTGCACCGCCCGCCGCAACGTCAGCGTCATCGGGGTGCGCGTACACCGCGAGAACTGACGCCGGGGTATCGCGAAAGAGGCGCACGTTACGACTTGGACTTCGGCGCCGTGGTCTTTTCGAGATTTCGCAGTTCGCGGGCGAAGTCGTTGGCGTCTTCGAATCCCTTGTAGACCGACGCAAAGCGCAGGTACGCGACGTCGTCGAGTTCCCGTAGTGCTTCGAGCGTGGCGAGTCCCACTTCCTCCGTGGTCACGTCACGACCAAAGAGCCGCATCGACTCTTCCACGGATGCCGCAAGGGCTATGGCCGCACCGTCGTCCACGGGACGGTTTTTGCACGCTGCGAGAACACCACGAATGACCTTCTCGCGGTCAAAAGGTTCGCGATCGCCCGATCGCTTCACTACGTACAACGTCACCTCTTCGATTCGCTCGAAGGTTGTGAACCGCTGCGAGCAAGCGGAGCATTCGCGACGTCGACGAATCGCCACACCGTCTTCGGCGGTGCGAGAGTCCACTACACGGTCGTCGTCGGCCGAACAAAAGGGGCAGCGCACGTACCCAAGGTACCTGATTTCCCCGAAAAATTAGGGTATAACGACGCGCTCGCCCGGAACCACCACATCACTTCGTAGTGACGCAACGAGAGCACGACGCACCAATTCAGGGTGTTCAGGACTAACGAGCTTCGCAATGGTGGTGATGGTGTCACCGGGTTGCACCACGTAGACAACGCCACTGTGCCAACGACCGATCTGACCGGTGTCCGTGAGCACTCCGTACTTCGTTGTTCCACCAAATGCCGAACCGGGCCACGCGAGAGCGATCACCCCGACGAGGGTTGCCAGCCCCGCCAGCGAACGTCGACGTCGGCGCATCATTCGAGCTCGCGCCGCACGCCGTGCGGCTACCGGCATCGAGGACGTTGCCGCGGGCACCACTGTCCCCTCCCACCGTCGCGATCGGGTGGAACCGTTGCGAGATGTCAATCGGCCTTCAAACGATTGAGGGTTAATAGTTGCAATTGCCATGTTTCCGACACTCCTTGTTCGCTCTACCGAACATCTGTTCGTAATCTAATACGAACAGATGTTCGGGTCAAGTGGGTTGTCCCACAGTGGCACTCCCCTACAACACGTCGGCCGAAATGCCTAAAAATCGGCCAATTCGCCCAAATCCGGCCGAGTAGCGACGGGGTGCATGGGGCGAACGGAGAACCTGGAGGGCCTCATCGAGGGTCGCCGCCAGGCGGATCTGATGCTGACGAACTAACTGGCCGCACTCAGCTGTCAGGGCGCCGTCGGGGTGATCGTTGGAGTCGGTGACTTGCCCGTCAGTCACCCACACGAGGATGTCACCTGGTCGTCGGAGTGACAGCGCCCAGCGCAGCGCGGGACCATCGACCCCATTGCCGACATTGCCACTCGGCACCTCCCGTACCCGTTGGTGTTGCGTCGCCAAAATCCACGCGTTCGGTGTGCCGAGCGTGTCGCCGGGGCGATGGGAGTATCCGATCACCGTCACACCGGGTACGCGACGAAGTGCTTCATCGAGTTCGTCGTCCCCGATGTTCATCGAGCCGCTCTGATCGATCACGATGACACCGCCGGCAGCCCGACTCGTGACGCGAAACACTCGACGGCGATCATCACGCCACGTGCGTGATGGAGGACCAACCACCACGCCGCTGACGTCGTAGCGACGGCGGCGTGCTCCGGTTCGGCCTGGAACGTCGACGTAGTCACGGCTCTCGTCGATGACAAGAGTGGCAAACCGGCCCGACGGTGCGCGGCGAGCGCCGGGTGAGAGTGACTTCTTGAACCTCTTCCAACTCGCGTCATCGCGAGGAGCTGCAGAGCCGCCTACCCGGTCGATGAGGCGTGCGATTGGCACGGTGATGGTCTGAAAACCCGATCCTTCGCCACTGAGGGGAGTCGCGCACAGGGTGTTGATGTCAACGCGTTCAAGTAGTCGATCGACTTCCTTTTTCACCGCACGTAATGCCCGCACCCACTCGGGACGCTCCGATCTAATCCCCTGGAGAAAATCTCGCTCCCCATCGGAGCCCCGGAGAGCTACGAAAAACGAGACCGCTTCAGACCACTCACTCGCCGCGGCAACCCGAGCGCCCGCCGTCTTCTCCGAACCATCGCGTAGTTCGTTGACAGCAAATCCGAGCCGTCGGAGAGCTTCGTTAACGCGACACTCTTCGGCACACTCCACCGCTCGACGAGAAGCCCCGACAGCACCGACGTCAATCCCCTCGACTGGACTGATACGAAGATGCATTAACTCATGCGCACGGACTAATCGATCGATGGGGGCCCCGCCGAGAGGTACCGTCAGGGCGCGGTGGGCAAAGTCACAACTGGCGCCTCCTCGCTGAGTGGTGCCCTGGCGAACCGTCCACGGTTCGACGAGCGCCACGTCCGAGCGCGTCATGACCAACTCGGGAAACGGTGTGGTGGTCACGGGGACAGACGTCCAATCATCAAGGCATCGATTACGTCGGGACCACGCTCTCCAAAAACGAGTCGAGCGGCCTGGGTCTGGCCGAGGGAGGCGCGAAGTTGATCGAAGGCGTAGAACCGGCGAAGCGAGACGTGTCGCGACGAGTCACCGATGACACCGTTCAGTGCCGATTCACGGAGGTCGGGGCTAAGGCGCGCCACGGCATCGTGGTGAGGTCGGTCGATCCGAATGGCGACCGGAAAGCGGTCAGCTAACGCGGGTGGTAGCAGACTGACGTCATCCAGATTGGTCGTCATCACGACCGAGAATCCCGGCGACGGCGTCACGCACTCGCCCGTGATCGGATGGTGCCACCGTGCGGACCCGTTGCTGTCAGTCATGGCGAGTAGGAGACTTAAGACATCACCTGACGCTCGATCCACTTCGTCGACGACGAGTCGAGCTCCAGCCCGCCACGCTCGGAGTGCGGGTCCGTCCGACCACCGCCAGCCACCGTCCCCCGTCGGGGTGTACGACCCCGTCACTTCTGCCGAGGTGATGTCGTCGGTACACGTGAGACGCTCCACTCCTCGATGGGTCGCGAGGTGCAGTGCGGCGTAGGTCTTGCCCGTTCCCGGTGGGCCGAAGAGAATGAGTCGATCGAGTCCCGCATCGAGAACATCGCTGACGTCGCGCCAACAACGCTGAATTTCCATAGATTCCTTTCGGTTGGGTCCCTAACGGTCGCTGGAAAAAGAGAACAGATGTTTGCTTTTTCTCCACCGAGGGGCTAACCTACGAACGTCTGTTCGTTAGGAGAACCATGGCCGAAGTACTGTCCCCCATTCGCCAGAAGATTCTGGAGTTCATCGTCGCCCACCAGCGCGAGCACAACTTTCCACCGACCGTTCGCGAAATTGGTGCCGCCACGGGACTGTCGTCCCCCGCCACCGTGAAGAACCACATCGATGTCCTCAAGAAGACGGGCTACATCACGGCGGACCCCCAGCGATCGCGCACTTTGAAAGTTCACCTCGACTCCCCGAACACAATGGACGTCGGACCCGTGCGTCACGTCCCCTTCGTGGGTGCTGTCGCCGCCGGTACGGGAGTACTCGCCGACGAAAACGTCACCGAGGTGATGGCACTACCCGAGATGTTCGCGGGTCGTGGTGAAACGTTCTTGCTTCAGGTCCGGGGTGAGTCGATGGTCGATGCGGCTATTTTGCCCGGGGACTACGTGGTGGTCAACGCACAGAGCACTGCCCTGAAGGGTGAGATTGTCGTCGCCGGCATTCCTGGTGAAGAGGCGACCGTCAAGCGGTACTTCCCCCAAGGGAGCCGTGTCGTCCTGCAACCGGAGAACAGCTCGATGACGCCAATGGAGTTTGCTGCCGCTGACGTCACGATCTACGGCAAGGTCATTTCGGTTCTCCGTCGCTACTAGTGACGTCATAGGTCGGTGTCACACTGTTGAGTGTGAACAGCGAACTACCCAACTGGAACTGGCAAGAACTGTATGACGCAGGGCTCGCCACAATGTCGACAGACCAACTGCCGTATGCCGATGCCCTCTGGGCAATGTCGCTTGCGATGTTCGGACTGACGCCTCACGACATTGAGTAACGTCACCTCGTGATCAAACTCCTGCTCGTAGCAGACGCCTATCTCGTGGGCCTTGGTGTCGTGGTGGCATTAGTGGTCTATCCCGCGTTCTCTCTCGTGGGAGAGGGCGAATGGTCGCGATATCACCGCCGCCACAGCTCGGCCATTACCTGGGCCGTGGGACCAGTCTGGGCGTTGCAAGGGCTTATCTCAGGGTGGTGGATTATCGCCGGGCCGCACCGAACGCTCGGAGTAGTGCACGGCGCATTCGCGTTGCTCGGAGTTCTGGTTACCATCAGCGGTGCAATACCGGCCCATGATGGCCTGTCAAAGTCTTACGATCCGACGATAATGAAGCGATTGACAAGATGGCATCTCGTTCGAACGTCGCTATGGATTACTGCGCTACTTATTGCTATCGCATCGTTTTAAACAAAGGTTGGCTGATGTTCTGGACATACGAAAATTGGATTCACCAGTACGCAAGGGCACATCGCTCTTCTTGCCCATACTGTCGAAACGGGAAGGGTATCCACCCCGGGAGCGGAGACCAAAACGGAACGTGGTATGGCCCATTCGAAAGTTTGGAATTGGCCCGTCAAGCAGGAAATTACTCGGCGTCAGTCTGCGGATATTGCTTACGTGATGAAGCGAAAGTGGCCCAGCAAAAACCGGTGGTAATGCCAAAAACATTCGATCCGGAAAAGTTTGTCGCGAGCGTGGATCGTTTCATGACGGGTCGTCGACATGATGCACGCTACGCCTCGTTCGACTACTGCTTCAATTACTTCCAGAGCGCACGTTTAGACAATCGACTTGATTCCCTTCTTGATAGAGATCACGCGGAAGTAAGTTGCCTGCAGCTCGGTTTCTATCTGGCAAGTTGGGGAATGTTTCGGGGGCGCGCCTCAATCCTGCAGCACAGCTCCTTCCGCTTGCTTCCTGTGATCGAAACTCTCATTTCCGCGGACAAGGAAATGTGGGAGATTGACGCACCGCAACTCAGTGACGCGGCTCCTGAAGTTGTTGAATTTGCCGACAAACTTGGGGACGCGTTCGGGAAGAACTTTTCCGCCTCAGATACATTGACGACCAAGATTTTGCTTGGGGTGATGGGAACGGTTCCCGCTTTTGATCGTTTTTTTCGCAGCGGCTTTTCAGTCTCAACATTTTCAAAATCAAGCGTCAGAAAAGTAGGTCGTTTCTATCATGACCATCGACAAGCGGTGGACCAATTCGAAATTCCGACACTCGACTTTCACACTGGACTCGACACTTCGCTGAAATATCCAAAAAGCAAAATTATTGACATGGGTTTCTTTATCAGCGGACAGGACGAAAACTAGCTAAAGAGAAGTTTGCGGAGCGTGGCGTCGAAGGCGCTCAGCTCGCTTTCGGTCACAAACTCATCGGCCTGATGTGCCAGCAGCGGATCGCCAGCACCAAAGTTGGTGGCTGGGACGCCTCGCTCGGTCAAGGTCGCGACATCGGTCCACCCGACCTTGGCTCGAGCCGGTTGCCCCGTGGAGGCAACGAGCCGTGCAATGAAGTGATGTTGCAAGTGGGGTTTCGCTGGAGGTGCCCAATCGAGCACGTCGATCCGATCTCCCTCGTGCAGTAAATCACTGAGAATCTCTCGAACGGACGCCACTGCCTCGTCGAGTGAACGATCGGGGGCCACTCGGTGATTAATGGTGGCACTCGCCTGATCGGGAACGACGTTGGGAGCGACTCCCCCATCTACCGCGACTACTTGCAACTGTTCGGTGAACGAGATTCCGTCGATCACCGCGGTCCGTGGTTCATAGTCCGCAATGCGAGCAATCATCGCACTCAGACGATGTATGGCGTTGACCCCAGTGAAAGGGCGAGCCGTGTGTGCGCGTTTCCCGGTCACCGTCAAGCCGAGTCGGAGGGTTCCTTGGCAGCCGGCCTCTACCGCACCACCGGTCGGCTCCGCGACAATAGCGACATCGCCCTGCAGAAGGTCGGGTCGGATTTCGGCAATCTCCAATAGTCCGGACTCACTCCGCGCAATCTCCTCGCGGGCGTAAAAGACCCAGGTCACCTCTACCGACCGCGGTG
>JAGWWX010000058.1 GCA_018970215.1 Acidobacteriota bacterium
AGTCTCATCGACACATACGTCGCCCAGTTTGATGGACCAACGCGCGTCACTCTCGACTCATTAGTTCTCACGCTTCGACAGCTACTACCGACCGCCGAAGAGACCATCAGTTACGGTGTACCCTGCTTCAAGGTGCAGGGGAAGGCGGTCGCCGGATGTGCCGCTTTTAAGAATCACTGTGCCTACCTTCCTCACTCGGGATCGGTCATTGCCGCGGTGCCCCAGGTCGCCCACATGGTCTCAACGAAGGGCAGTCTCCATATTCCCCTGGGTGCCACATTGCCGAAGTCGGTCGTGAAGCAACTCCTGCGCGTACGTCTCAACATCATCTCCGACGTGACACACGGTCGACGGTACGAGTTTTACGACAATGGTGTTATCAAGGCGGAGGGTGTAATGAAGGACGGAGCGCTACACGGGGCGTGGCGGTGGTATCGCGCCGACGGTTCATTGATGCGAACGGGATCGTTTCGACGGGGCGTCGCCACGGGTGAGTGGACGACTTTTGCACGCGACGGCCGCGTGGTGCGGCGCACGACGCAGCCTTAGGCGGAATTTCTTTCGAGAAGTACGATGTTGGCGTCAAAGGAGTCACTGTGGTTGTCGAATATCGCACCGTAGGCATCGCTCGACAGGTCGTTACTGACCTGCCGGGACCCAAGAGTCAAGAGCTCCACGAACGACGCAAGCAGTCCGTCAGCCACGGACTAACGCAGGGCTTCCCCGTCTACATCGACCGCGCCGAAGGCGCCATCTTGGTGGATGTCGACGGCAACCATCTCCTCGACCTCGGCTCGGGTATCGCCGTGACCTCCATCGGGCATGCGGTGCCCGCACTCGTTGAGGCCGTGCAGGCCCAAGTCGCTGACTTCACTCACACGTGCTTCATGGTCACGCCCTATCTCGAGTACGTCGAAGTCTGCGAGGAGCTCGCCGCCGTAACCCCAGGCGATCACGCCAAAACGTCGGCGCTCTTTAACTCGGGCGCCGAAGCCGTCGAAAACGCCGTCAAGATCGCACGACTCGCGACTGGACGCAATGCCATCGTGGTCGTTGACCACGCCTATCACGGCCGTACGAACCTCACGATGGCCCTCACCGCGAAGAACATGCCCTACAAAGATCGATTCGGTCCCTTCGCACCCGAGGTATACCGCGTGCCCACGTCGTACCCCTATCGCGACGGTCTGAGCGGTCCCGACGCGGCCGCTCGCGCCATTGCCCTCATCGAGTCCACCGTGGGTGCACAGAACGTGGCGGCCATTGTGATTGAACCCATCCAAGGTGAAGGTGGATTCATTGTGCCGGCCGAAGGATTCTTGCCGGCACTGGCGGAGTGGACAAAGAAGAATGGCGCCTTGTTTGTCGCGGACGAAATCCAAACAGGTTTTACGCGCACGGGACGTTGGTTCGCCGTTGATCACGAAGGCGTCGTTCCCGATCTCGTGACCACCGCTAAGGGACTCGCCGGTGGGATGCCACTCGCCGCCGTTACTGGTCGCGCCGAGATCATGAATGCCGTTCACGAAGGTGGATTGGGTGGAACCTACGGTGGCAACCCGGTGGCGGCCGCCGCGGCCCTCGCGACCATTCGCACGATGCGTGATCAGAACCTCGCCGAGCGGGCGCGCCACATCGAGTCCATTGCACTCCCCCGTCTTCGGGCTCTGCTGGGTGACGTCGGAATCGTCGGCGACGTCCGTGGCCGCGGCGCGATGCTCGCGGTCGAGTTTGTCGTTCCCGGTTCCGACACTCCGAACCCGGCGGCTACGAAGGCCATCGTGGAGTACTGCACGAAGCGCGGTGTCGTGATTATTAGTTGCGGCACGTTTGGCAACTGCGTCCGACTGCTGCCGCCACTCATCATCACTGACGAGCAGCTCAACGACGGACTCTCTGTCTTCGAAGACGCGATTCGCTCTATTCGCTAACCAACGGGCTAGCGGGTGCACGCACCCGATGACACCGGCGATGTACTTGCGCCGCTCGTGCGAAGGAACGACTGAACGACCGTGGCCGGAATTGCGTACCCCGTGAAGCGTTGAGACAACGACTTCGAAAACACGACACCCACGACACGCCCACCAACCACCACGGGGCTTCCGGAGTTCCCTGGTTGGATGTCCCCGGCGAGCGACAGTAGTGACCGCGAGAACGTCACCTTGTTATAGATGTTGCGACTCTGCGCGGTAAAAGAGTCGCCCAGCGCGACCGGCGACACCGTCACGTCGCCATCGCGCGGATACCCCACGACCGCAGCAGGCGTGCCAGGTGTCGCGGTGGTGGTAAAGATCAGCGCCGGACGCTCCTCGGTCGCTACCCGTAGCAACGCGAGGTCGTTCGACGTATCAAGCGCCGTCACTAGTGCCGTCCGACCGGCCACCTCAACCTGGGTCGCCCCCGCGATCACGTGAGCGTTGGTCACCACGACTCCGCGCGACACCACAAATCCTGTCCCCTCGTGGTCGACCCCGCACGCGCCCAGCGCCACGACTTTGACGACGCTGCGCGGGCTGCCTCCCGCCGCAGCGGTGGCCACCGCCTGCTGCGGCGTGGGATACGCCGTCGCCGGCGGTGCGGTCACCGACGCAAAGACTTGCGGGAAGTCGGCGGTGCGAATGATGTCCATCACTCGACCCTCAATCTGAGCGGCCGGCGGCATGACGGAGTCCATCGTGGTGACAATCGACGACGCATTGACGGCCGATCCAACGGCGAACCACGACATATTGACAATCACGCTGGCGACAAACCAGCACGTGACGAGTGACGTCAACGCCCCGAGCGCGGCGCCCGCCGCGGCATCCAGAGGACTAAGAAGCACCAGTTTGAGACCGCGGTTCGCAACGCCTCCAAGAAACGAGCCCAGTGAGCTACCGAGCGAAGCGCAGACAATCACGATGCCAATGGCGAGCAGGGGACGCCACGACGCCGACGTGACACGAACAGACAGTGTCGGCGCAACCCAGGTTCCCGCCCAGAACCCGAGTACGAGACCCACCAGTGCGCCAATCTGACGCAGAGCGCCCTGGGAACGACCGTTGAAGGCTGCGCCGACCACGACAATCGCGATGACGACGTCAACCCAATTCATTCAGCCCTACTTCTTGAGAGCCGCGATCATCAGTCCTGGAATCTTGCGCCACGACGGGTCGGCCTCAAACGCCAACAACTTACGCATGACCGCCGAACCGTTCTTGTTGGTCGCAAACCAGGCCGGGGCGGGATTCGCTCGGAACGGACCACGCACAACTGACTTCTGCGGACGTGCGAAGAGGAAGGCGTTACCGACGAAACCCGTGCCGGACTGAATATCCGTGATGGTGTGTCCGGGGTAGGCACCCCACACGGTGGTCGAGAACGCAAAACTCATCGCGTGCCACAGGTTCACACCAATCGAGCCGTAACGAAGATCAGCAATCGCCTGTTCAATTGCGGCGCCCGTTGTGGGATCTTTAAGCGTCGACGGGTGCGCGATCAATGTCGCGGACAAGGTCCCCCACACCACGTCATTGCAAAACGCCACGGCCCGTCGCACGAAATCGGCCGGGTCGGCCGCCTCTAACGCCGTCTCGGCGGTGAGTGAACAGAACGCCTCGACGTTGAACGCCATGGCATTGGTCTGAGCGGGATCGACATCACGAATCAATGTCCACGGCAGTTCACCTTCGCCCGCCGAACCGATGACGTGGGCGTCGGGATACTCCGCGAGAAATGACGCGTGTCGGTCGGTCGCTCCGGGGTAGTACGCACGGCGCGTCGGCAGGGTACTCAACACCTCTTCAAGCGCCGCCATGAACTCGTCTCGCTGCGCCCAGGACTTTGACGTCACGAGGACACGCGGGGTCAAACAGTTAAACCCGGCGTTATTCGCGATCATGGTCGCTACGTGTTGGGCTTGGTACGCAATATCCCGGGCATCCCAATCGCCCGGGACGATGATGACCGGCGATACATTGCCGAGCTCACACGAAACTGGCTTCGTGACGAGCGGTTCATTCGCGGCCTTACGGCGCGCACCATCTTCGCCCACACCAAAGACGATGGCGTCGTGGGTCTTGTCGGAACCCGTGACGTGAATGTCGGTGACGCCGTCATGAGCGGTGAGATAGGCGCCGACTACAGCACCTCCGGAGACGATGCGCAGAACGCCCTTGTCGATCAGCGCACCCATGGCCTTTTCCCAGTACGGCACGAGATAGTCGTTCACCGGGTTCGCCTTGAGAACGACCACTTTCCCCTCGGCGAAGAGCTTTGTGAGAACATCGCGTGGACCAAGCGAGGCCACGTTGCCGGCTCCGAGAACGAGCGACACTCCGGCGTGTTCCGCAGGGTTCTTATACGCCTCGGCCTGCGTCGCGTGAACCTCGGACTCACTCACGCCCGGTTCCATCCACACTTCTCCGGACATGCCGGCGTACAGCAGTTTGTCGAAGCCGGAACCCGGTACCACTTGGATGGCGATACGGTTCCCCGGCTTGTGCCGCACGGGACCGGGGTACTGCGGTCGTCCCTTTTCAATTATGTCCAGCATGGACTGGCGAAAGGCGTTGGCCATCCGAAGAAACGTGCCGACCCCGCTAAAGAGCTCTTCGCCCCCCTCGACCGAGTCGGGCGTATAGCCCTTCGCCGCGCAGGCCGCCGTAGCCCAATCTTCCGCTACGGCGTAGGTGTCCGCGACAACGCGAGCGAGGAGTTCGGCTCGTTCACGAGGAGACGTCGCTGCCCACGCGAGCGCCTGTGCGGCGACGTCACGGACGGCCGCGTCCAGCGTGCCCTTGTCAAGTGACACATGATCTTGATTTCCCGATGTCGGGGCTGCCGCCCCGCGTTGCACCATCGTCATACTGTCCTCCCTGTCCCTATGAGAGGCTACCTACGTGAATGATGTCGCCGCCGGTCCACCAAAAGGGTGGTATCCCGACCCCGCAGGGGGTTTACAGTGGCGCTTTTGGACGGGCGCTGCATGGACGCCCAACACTGTGGCGTGGCCCGCGCGACATTCGGGAGCGGACACATCGGCCCTTGGGCGACACGCGTGGCTCGCGCGATGGATATGTGGTCCATCGGCCGTTCTCTTCACCATCGCCCTTATGGACATCATGATTCATAGTGCGGTGAGCGACGCAACCACGACGGGCGAGTTCGTGTTGCTGCTCTATCCCGTCATCCACATCGCATCAGTTCGATCTCTCGCGACAATCGCGAATATCTATCGGCTGCGCAAAATCCGCCTACTCCCGTGGCTCCCCCTGGTGGGACCCGTGATGTGGTGGGCGGCCCTCAGTCGAGTGGGAAGTGCTCCCGTTTGGTCCCGTCTTGCCCCCCTCTGGCTGTTCCTTTCACTGAGCGGAGCCCTCACCACCGATTTCTACTTCCGCCTGGCGTCCGCAGGGGCGTGGTGGGCGGGATGCTGTGGCGTGTGGGTCGTAACGCAAGGATTCGCCACGGCAGTCACAGCCGACACGTTGCCCCCCATCGCTCCCTAGGCTCGTCACTGTTTTCGACCGCACCGCGGTCCCGTGACGAAGGAGACATCCATGGCAAACGAAGAGTGGGGCCCGCTCGCCGGACTCATTGGTACCTGGGAGAGCGACTACGCCGGTATGGACGTGTCCTACCACAACGAAGACGGCAAGGTCGGTGACACCCCGTACCGCGAGAAGACAATCTTTAAGCCGTTCGGTCCCGTGGACAACGGTGAGCAGCAGCTCTACGGTCTCGACTACCGCATGGCCGCGTGGCGTCAAGGCGAAGAGAACCCCTTCCACACCGAAGTGGGCTACTGGATGTGGGACGCCAATGAACAACAGGTCATGCGCTGTTTCTTAATTCCCCGAGCTTCGGCCATCATTGCCGGTGCCACTGTTGCCCCGAACGCTAACAAGTTCACGCTTGAGTCGACCATCGGATCCAACATCTACGGCATCTTGTCGAACCCCTATCTCGACCGCATCGCCAAGTGCACGCGGTATGAAGTGACCATTGACATCAATGGCGACACTTTCTCGTACGACGAAACGTCCGTTATCGAGCACGCGAAGACGGGTTCGGTCATCATGCACACGGACCGTAATACCCTCAAGCTCGTCAGCCGCGAGGCCTAGTCATGTATCAGTGGTCCGAAGATCATCAGGCAATCATCGACGTCGTTCGCCGCTTTATTGACGCCGAGATTCGTCCGCACCTTGACGAGTTAGAACACGGCGACATGCCGCCCTACGAAATTCTGCGGAAGATGTACGCCACCTTCGGGCTACGAGACATGGCGAAAGAGAACTTCGCCAAACAACTAGAGCGCAAGAAGTCGGGTGAGGACGCCCCCGTGGCTCGTCGCAACTCAGATCCCGGTGCTCAACTCATTACGACCATCGAACTCTGTCGCGTGAGCCCCGGTCTCGTCACGTCACTCGGCGTCTCCACCGGGCTCGCCGCGGGCACCATTAACAAATTGGGAACGCCGGCACAGATGGAACGGTGGGGCCTTGACCTGCTGACGCTGGACAAAGTAGGTGCGTGGGCCATCACCGAGCCCGATTCGGGCTCGGATGCTCTCGGAGGCATGACGACGACAGCTCGACGTGACGGCGACGAGTACATCATCAACGGTTCGAAGACGTGGATTACGAACGGACCATACGCTGACACGATCGTGCTCTACGCGAAGTTAGATGACGGTTCGGGTACGCCACTGCGCGACCGCAAAGTCTTGACCTTCGTGCTCGACAAGGGAACCCCCGGTCTCGAACAGAGCAAGCCCATGCGCAAGATGGGTCAAAAGAGCTCTCCGACCGGAACTCTCTACCTTTCCGACGTTCGCGTCGGCAAGGATCGACTCCTTGGTGAGACAGAAGATCCGCAGGGCGGTGGTCGCTCGAGCGCCAAAGACAACTTTGTCTCCGAGCGCGCGGGACTCGCAGCGATGTCGCTCGGCATCATCGAAGAGTGCATGAAGTTGGCCGTTGACTACGCCAAGAATCGCAAGCTCTGGGAGCGTCCGATCAGCGAATACCAGCTCATTCAACAAAAGATTGCGGCGATGGAAGTCGCACGCGTCAACGTGCAGAACATGGTCTTCCAGTTCATCGAGCGTCAAGCGGCGGGAGCTCCAACGAGTTTTGCGGAGGCGTCGGCAATGAAGCTCTACAGTGCGCAGGCCGCCTGTCAGGTAGCGGACGATGCCATCCAGATTTTCGGAGGCAACGGCTACGTCTCGGAGTACCGCGTCGAGCAGCTCTACCGCGACGCCCGGGTGTATCGCATCTACGCCGGAACTGATGAAATGCAGGTTGTGGCGATTGCGAAGGACCTCCTCCGCTAACGCTCCAGCGGCAGTGTCAGGGAGCGGTCGTGTACATGACCGTAGGCGTAGGTTCCGTAAAAACCATCAAACATCGCACGGGTTCGCTCAGCCCACACCACCGCTTCGGGCGACGACGCACGATGAACTGAATATGAGATGCCGCTCGTCCCGATGTCGTATCGGCCGAACGCCCCAGGGAAGTCTTTGACTGCTGCCGTCTCGATAAGTGGGAGTCCCGCATACTCATACCGCTTACATCGATGCGTGTGGCCCGCACTGTAGGCCACAATCGAACGCACGGAGGTCAGTGCCCGGGCGAAACGTTCGGCGTCGTCGGCACACACGCCATCGGCGGGTAAGTCGGCACCCGGAACATCGAGGGGATGGTGGCCCATCACTATGGTCGGCGTTG
>JAGWWX010000059.1 GCA_018970215.1 Acidobacteriota bacterium
TGCCTGGGACAGGACGAGGAGGGGATAGACGGCGCGGCGCGAAAAGGGCACCTTCGCCAGCCACACGCCGAGGAGAACGCCGAGTGTGCCACCGGCGAGAAATCCCCACACCGTCTCGCGCAGTGTCCCGAGGAGTAGTGGCCAAAGGTGGTCCCAGTTATCAACGATGCTGCGGAGCGCGTCGACCGGGCGCGGAGCGATATAGGGCGCCACATTGCCCAACACCACGATCAGGTGCCACACCACAAAGAGCAGCGTCAAGGAGACGGCGGGACCGACAATGAGGCGCACCGTACGGCGGATCATCGTGGCGTCTCTGAACCGTGAAGAGTCGACAGAATTCTTTGCTTCAGTTCCATGAACGTCGGCGTAGTCAATGTGGACACTGAACGAGGGCGTTCTAGTGCAACGTCAATATCGTCCACGATGCGACCCGGGCGAGCAGAAAGGACGATCACTCGATCGGACAAGAAGAGTGCCTCATCCACATCGTGCGTAATAAACACAATGGTGCGACCCGTATCACGCCACACGTCTGTTATCCACGACTGCATCGCAAATCTCGTCTGAGCATCCAGTGCGCCAAAGGGCTCATCGAGGAGAACTACGTCGTGCTGGGTCGCCACGGTGCGCATGAACGCCACACGTTGACGCATGCCACCTGACAAGGCTCGGGGATAGTGCGAGAGGTAGTCACCGAGTCCATACTCCTTCGCCATCTCTCGCGCCCGATTGATGAGTTCATCGTTGCGAACGCCTCGCAAGCTGGCACCCAGAGTGATATTGCCCACTACCGTTCGCCACGGGACTAAGAGGTCCTTTTGCAGCATGTAACCCACGTGACCCGGTGAACCCGTCACGTCCTCGCCCCCGATGGTGACGGAACCGTGTGTCGGTTGGAGCAGTCCCGCGATGACATTAAAGAGGGTGGACTTGCCACAACCCGAGGGTCCCACGAGTGAAACAAAGGAGCCGGCAACAATGTCAAGGTCTGTAGGTTCGAGAACCGTCGACCCGCCGAACGAGTGCGACACTCCACGGAGTTGCACGATGGCGGGCGAGTTCACACCCTCAAATGTAGAACCCCACTCGGGAACTAGCCTCACGGGGTTATGGGACTCTCAATTGGCATTGTCGGACTACCCAACGTCGGTAAGTCCACTCTCTTCAACGCCCTCACGAAGAATGACGTGCTTGCCGCCAACTACCCCTTCGCCACCATTGAGCCCAATATCGGCGTCGTCGCCGTACCCGACGCCCGACTGACAGTTTTGGCGGACATCTTCGGCTCGGAGAGGATCCTCCCGGCGACGGTGAACTTCGTGGACATCGCCGGGATCGTTCGAGGCGCCAGCGAGGGCGAAGGGCTCGGTAACCAATTTCTCGCAGCAATCCGTGAAGCAGACGCAATCTGCGAAGTCGTTCGCGTCTTCGAAGATGACGACGTCATTCACGTGGATGGAGCAGTGAATCCGGCGAGCGACATGGCCACGATCGAAACCGAACTCATCTTGGCCGACCTGCAAACAGTCGACAAGGCACTGACGCGGCTCGAGCGTGAAGCGAAAAAGGGCGGGGACGCCGCCATCGCTCTCGCGGAAGTCAAAAAAGCGCGCGATATTTTGAACAGTGGCCGAGTGATCTCAACCGCGGGAAACGAGCTGGACCGGACGGCTCTACGGGACCTGCACCTTCTCACCGATAAGCCGTTCATCTACGTCTTTAACGTCGATGAAGAAACGCTCTCGAACGAGGCTCGTCGCAGCGAACTGGTGAGCTCGGTGTCCCCCTCCCCCGCCATCGTTCTGTGCGCAAAGATCGAATCAGAACTGGCGAGCCTCGACGACGCGGAGGCGGCCGAGCTGCTCGCGTCGTACGGACAACTCGAATCGGGTCTCGCCCAGCTGTCACGCGTGGGATTTTCCACCTTGGGCCTGCAGACGTATCTCACGGCCGGACCGAAAGAAGCCCGGGCGTGGACGATCCGTATCGGCGATACCGCACCGGTTGCTGCCGGCGTCATTCATACGGACTTCCAAAAGCACTTCATTAAGGCAGAAGTTGTGGCCTTTGACGATCTCGTGGCGGCGGGCAGTGTCGCCAATGCTCGCTCAGTGGGCAAGGCCCGCATTGAGGGCAAGGACTACGTCATGCGCGATGGCGATGTGGTCGAATTTCGCATCGGTCAGTAAGCCTCACGTTGTACCCACCCGCTAGGTTCCTCGTCCCATTCGAAGAGGATCTACATGTCACCACTCACCCCCGCTGCGGCGGCCGACCTTCAACAATTTGCGGCGACGCACGGCGCGACCTACCTCACTGCTCCTGACCCCGTTTCACCGCAGCGATGGACGAACCCCGACCGGAACGCACTTCTCGCGTGGATTCGTCGTTACGGTCTGAACGTACCCCAGCAGATCAGTCGCCAAGATATCTTCAACTCTTTGGGGAACCCCGCCGGACTGCCGCTTCTGTTTCTCCTGACGATGATGTGGGGCTATCAGAGCAATGGCGCGGGAGCGTGGCGAACGGAACGAGCCACCCAGACGCCCTCGTTTCTCCCGAAACTCACGACGTGGTTTACTTTCGCGCAGTCGAACAATCTTCTCGGTGCGTACCAGGCGATGTACCACGCTCAGACTCGCATCGACCGCATCGGACTCGCGTTCGCATCCAAAATCTGGTACTTCGCAGGGTACGACGAGACGCGGGGATGGGCCGTGCAGCCCCTGATTTTGGACTCACGGGTACATGCGGCACTACAGGCCACACAGTTCCACCACATTCACGGTCCGCTGTTGGATCCCGCGCACCATCAGTTCGCCGTTCAGCAGCCTCGCGACGTGTCCTTGACGAACTTTGCCTACTACCAGTGGTACCTCCAGCTCGCCGTGACCATTCGCAATACCTACATTCCGGGTTACCGCATCGACCTTGTGGAATATTGGCTCTTTACGAGAGCGAACGACATTATTTAAGTCACACGTAAGATGTCGTTGGCGATTATGCGACAGAGGTCGGCGCCGGTAGTACTCGATGACGAAACTAAAAGGAGAAATGTCATCATGACCTCTGCGTCTTTTGACTTCAAAGTTGCCGACCTTGGCCTCGCTGCATACGGGCGCGCCGAAATCACTCTCGCGGAGCACGAGATGCCCGGACTCATGGCGATGCGCCGTGAATACGCCGCCAGCCAACCGCTCAAGGGTGCACGCGTTGCGGGTTCTCTGCACATGACCATCCAAACGGCGGTGCTGATCGAAACCCTGGTGGCTCTCGGTGCCGATGTGCGGTGGGTCTCATGCAACATCTTTTCGACCCAAGACCACGCGGCCGCCGCGGTCGTCGTTGGTCCGAACGGCACGCCCGAGAACCCGCAGGGTGTTCCCGTTTTCGCCTGGAAGGGTGAAACACTCGAAGAGTACTGGTGGTGCACTGAACAGTTGATGCGCTGGCCGGGTCACGCGGGGCCCAACATGATTCTCGACGATGGGGGCGATGCCACCTTATTCGTACACAAGGGGCTCGAGTTTGAGCGAGCCGGATTTGTTCCAGCTCCCGATTCGAGTGACTCCGAAGAGTACGGCGTGATTTTGCGCCTTCTCGACAAGATTGTTACCTCGGGCGAAAAGTTCTTCGAGCCAATGGCGAAAGAGATATTGGGCGTCACCGAAGAGACCACTACCGGCGTGCACCGTCTCTACGAAATGGAGCGCGATGGCACACTCTTGTTCCCCGCCATCAACGTCAACGACTCTGTCACCAAGAGCAAGTTCGACAACAAGTACGGCTGCCGCCACTCCCTCATCGACGGCATCAATCGAGCAACGGACACATTGATCGGTGGAAAAGTTGCTGTTGTCTGCGGTTATGGCGACGTGGGTAAGGGATCCGCAGAGTCACTTCGCGGACAGGGCGCGCGCGTCATCGTGACCGAGATCGACCCCATCTGCGCACTTCAGGCAGCGATGGACGGCTATCAAGTCACGACAATTGAAGAGGCCTTGCCTATCGCCGACATTTTCATCACGGCGACCGGCAATAAAGACGTACTGACGGTCGAACACCTCACTTCCATGAAGCACCAAGCGATTGTTGGCAATATTGGTCACTTTGACAATGAAATTGACATGGCGGGACTCGCAAAAGTATCCGGTGTGGTTCGAGAGACCATCAAGCCGCAAGTCGACAAGTGGATCTTCCCCGACGGACGGTGCATCATTGTCCTCTCCGAAGGTCGGTTGTTGAACTTGGGTAACGCAACGGGTCACCCCAGCTTCGTAATGAGTAACTCGTTTACGAATCAAACCATGGCGCAAGTGGAACTCTTCACCAATCGCGCCACCTACGACAACAAGGTGTACGTCTTGCCGAAGCACCTCGACGAAAAAGTTGCCCGTCTGCACCTCGATGCGCTGGGTGTCAAGCTCACGCAACTCACGAAGCAGCAGGCGGAGTACATCGGAGTGGATGAGAACGGGCCATTCAAGCCCGACAGCTACCGCTACTAATTCACCGCGCCAAAAGGCGGCGGATCCAGTTTGTTCGGGCGTGCACCGCTTCGAGCGACACCGCCGCCTTCGGTGCGATCACGTCGAATCCGTGAACTGCCCCCGGCCACACGTGTAACTCAGCGTCGCCACCGGCCGCCCAGATTCGTCGAGCAAACTCCACATCTTCATCACGAAAAAGGTCAGCCGAACCCACTTCTATAAACGTCGGAGGAAGTCCGGCGAGAGATTCGGCTCGAGCCGGAGCGTCATACCACGTGACAGCTTCGGTCTTCCATCTATCACCGAGTAGCGACTGCCACCCAAACTCATTCATCTCTCTCGTCCACAGTATGGAGTTATCAAATTGGAGTGATGAGTCGCTCGTCATGCGATCATCCAACATGGGGCAGTTCAAGAAGAGACCCGTCAGTTGCGGCCCGTGCTCATCTCGACACCTGAGGGCCACGCCGGCGGCAAGCCCACCGCCCGCACTCGTGCCACCGAGCACGATACGCGGGGAAGTCAACCCCACGGCCTCGGGGTGTTCGGCCACGTAACAAAGTCCCGCGTAACAGTCGTCGAGCGGTGCCGGGGCGGGCCATTCGGGAGCCAATCGATACTCCGGCGATACCACCACGGCCCCCGTCGCCGCCATCAAGGGGTACGTCTCTTCAACGCCTAATCGATCGCCAAGAACCATGCCGCCGCCGTGCACCCAGTAGAGAAGTGGTGCGTCGGGGGCCACCTCGCCCAACGTAAAAACGGCGAGGGTCACGTGGCCCGCCACGGTCGGAATCTCGATATCCCGATGTTGCACTCTGGGCTGCGATCCCAAAGTACGACCAAGGCTTTGGCGAGCGGCTCGAGCCTCCGCCAGGTTGCCCGCATGGAGCCGGGGGCCACGCGGGCCGTAGAGGAGCCGGCGAACGGCCTCCCACTGCCGGCCAATTTCTGGGTCCAGCGGCGTCATGGGGGTCACGCTCTGACGTTACCCCAGAGCCCCGTTACAGGGGCATGTCATACTCCCCCTCTTCACCAGACAAGGAGATAGACGTGACCGACCAGCTCAGCCTGCCCGACCTTTCTTTCGAACGGACTCTCGTTAATACTCCGTTTGGCCACGGCGGCCTCAGCATCACCATGGGGCAGTACGAATTCCACCTCATCACTTCTCAGTTTCGCTCGATGGTCGTCACACAGGACTATCGCCACGAGGCCCATCGCGTCGTTCCCGTCAATCCAAAATTGGGATGGACCGTTTCGAAGATGGCCCGAGTCTTTACCGACGATATTCAGGTTGAACGCTCGATGGTGCGTGACGAGTTTCAGATGTACCTCATTGTGAGTGGGATTGACTTCTCCTGCCTGATCGAAAAGGAGCGTGCACACTGCGACATCACGGTCTTTGCCGTTTCTCCCTCTCGCGCGGAACAGGTCAGTGATTCCATCGCCACGGCACTGAAATACGACGTCAACGAGGAAGACGAAGAGGTGTCGTTCTTAGTCTGGGGTGACGGTGAATATGAGTTTCGCCGCATGCCACGGCGCCCGTGGGACAGCGTCGCTCTGCACTACCCGGAACACACCACCCGCCACAGCGTGGCGCGTTTAATGAACGTCAAGGCCGATAGCAAGCGCGGTGGACGCGTCATTATTTGGCACGGTGAGCCCGGTACAGGAAAGACGAGTGCGCTCGTCGCTCTCGCAACCGAGTGGAAGTGGTGTCAGGTGGAGCTCATTTCCGACCCCGAAGTCATGATGTCGAGTCACTCAAAACTGTCGTCGACGATTCAGGGCCGGCGTCACAGCAAAGAGAAGCGTGCTCGTCTTTTGGTCTTCGAGGACGCGGACGGTCTCGTGGTCAATAACGGGGCGAGAGGCAGCCGGTCATTTGAAATGTCGCGCCTGCTGAACTTGGCCGACGGACTGCTGGGTATCGACCAGGAGATCATGATGCTCTTCACGACCAATGCCGCCCCGGATCACCTCGATCCCGCGTTGTCGCGGCCGGGGCGTTGCCTCGCTCACACGAAGTTCGAACGTTTTGAGCCAAGTGAGATTCGGACTCTGTGGCCCGATCTCAAGCCCACGCGGTCAATGACCTTGGCTGAAATTTGGGGTGCGAACTCCGACCAGATCAACATCTTTGACGCCAACCACGCAGCGCACACGGGAACGTACCTCTAGCGATACCCGGCGAAGAGATCGGTTACTACACCGTCCAGACCGTGGGGATTCGTCGCACGAACGAACCACTCGGTACGCATCGTATTCATGAAGCCGTCACGGCCCATGCGCATCCAGTGACTCTCTTCCGTGATCTGACTGGCGTGGGCGCTCAACGCGTCAAACTTCAGTCCATTGACCTCGGAGATATCAATGGCCGCCGCGATCTGGTCATCGGGTGTTCCAAAATCGACACCGTCATCTTCTTCCACCTCTTCGCCCTTCGCGATCGCTGCTTCACGACGTCGCGCGCGAAATTCCGCAAATACAGCTTTCGGTATTGCATTGAAGTACACCGTCGGTTCGTAGTCCAATGCCGCGACGGCCGCCATGGTGATGCGGTGAGCCTGGATGTGGTCCGGATGGCCATAAAAGCCAAAATCGTTGTACGTCATGATGACCTGAGGGCGTTCCTCTCGCAGAACGGCGAGGAGCTTGGCGGCGGCCTCTTCTACCGGTGCCTGCCAGAAACTCCGCGGATCGGAGTTTTGGGGCCAGCCATCCATTCCAGAATCTCGATACCCGAGCATGACGAGCCGATCAATGTTCAAGATACGGACTGCCGCGTCGAGTTCAACTCGGCGGAGAGCGGCGACGGCATCACCGTCGTGATCATCGTGCTCGGGCTTTTTCCCCGTGGGGTCATCACCACACTCACCATTCGTGCACGTCACGAGAACGGTACGCACCCCCTGGCGCGCCAAGAGCGGAAACACCCCACCCGTCGATGACGCTTCGTCATCGGGGTGTGCATGAACGGCCACGAAGGTCAACTGATCGGTCATCTCAATCCTCCGAAGAGATCTCTTTGATCGGACGCGAACTCCCGCGCCGACCAGCC
>JAGWWX010000060.1 GCA_018970215.1 Acidobacteriota bacterium
CCTGTTACCGTGCTCGAAGCCATGAGTCATGGATGCGTCGTGGTGGGAACGGCCATCGGCGGACTTGAGGAACTCGTCGAAGACAGCGGCGGTAGCTGTGCCGTCGGCGACGTGGCCGGGGCGGTGAAGGCAGTGGTTGCGGCGTTAGAAGAGTCAACGTGGCGAGAGTTGTCGGCGCGCACGGTCGCATCGGTCGCGAAGTTTGCGCCACCTCGCATCGTTGATCTCTTGGTTGAGAACTACCAGCGCGCCATAGCTCACAAAGCTCTCCCAGGAACGTCGGGTACGCGATGAAAGTCGTAATGGTCTGCTTTGCGAACACCTGTCGTTCGCCCGTGGCAGAAGCCCTCTTGGGGTCTTTCGTCTCTCATGACCCCACGGTGACGGTCGCGTCAAAAGGTATAGCGGGAGGTGACGGTCGTACGCCGTTGGCTCTCGACGAAGTCCTCCTCGAACGGGGTATCGCGTTGCAGTCAGCGTCTGGAGAGCGTTTAGGTGATGAACCACTCGACGCTGACCTCTACCTCTTTATGGAGCGTGCACTTCTGCGTGAGGCCGTCGTGGCACAGCCCACGCTGTGGCCGAAGAGTTTCACCGTGCGTGAGTTTGCTCGCCGCGCCCAACTCAATCCACCGGAGCGCACCACCGAAACGTTCGCAGAGTGGCTCGCGGTCTTACACGCCTCACGTTCGCGGCACGAGTTGATGGGCGATGACCCGATCGACGACGTTGATGACCCGGGGCTTCGGGGCAACAGTGAGGAGTTCGCCACAATGGTGAACCAACTCGAGGCTCTTTGTCGGCGGATTGCGCCGTTTCTTACCGACTGGTCCAGGTGAGGGTCACGGGCTTATCGCCCGTAAAGGAAACGGTGCCCGGTCCGCGCAGACCGTTTGCCGAGGTCATAGAGACCGTCACGGTGGCGGGGTGAATCGTGCCTTGCGGAATGATGCGAAGTTGGAAAGACCCGTTCTTGACGGCGTGCTGTAGTACGCCCTGCACGACCGCAACGTGCGTCTGCTGTGGTCGCACACGCGCCACCGTTCGCGTCAAGCTCAAGCCTCCCTCTTGGATTGCGACGGGCGAGGTGGTGCCTTTCGGCATCCACTCGTAAATTCGCGCCACGTACTCACCGGGAATATGCGTGTTCGTATTGTCGGGTCCGAGTGCATAACTGGGTTTGGCGTTCGCCGGTGCCGTGTTGGTCAACGTAAGGGTGGTCGTGATGTAGGCCGTACCTAACTCAGAGATACGGATGTCGTACTTCACGTCCTGGTGCATGTACCAGTCGACCTTCGCGGCGACACCGGACTGCACGGAGAGGTGAATCACATTCGTACCGTGATCAACGAGACCACCTGACGCGTTAAAGCGTGCGGTTAAGGATTGCAGCGGTGCGTGAGTGTCGTAAAACAAGAGATGGCGACCGGGAGTTGACTGGGCGAGGCCTTTGATGAGCGATGCGCTGTCGAACTTGCCCTGTTCCATCTTTTTGACGGCCGCTTGCGCAATCGACGAAATTTCGTCGTGACGCCACTGCTGCGACCCCGCGGGATACTTCACGTACAGGTCGTGGAGAATGAGTTTCGCCACGTTGGTGTGATCGATGTTCTTGTTCACACTGGGAATTCGCACGGCGCCCACGACCCGCAGAATGTTTTGTAGTGCGACCACGTCAACGCCCAGTACGCCGTCAACGCGTTGTCCTCTCGCGGCGGCGTACATCGCAATCATCCACTTCGCTGAAGTGGGAAAATCACCGACGGCGTTGACGCTCTGCCAAATACGCGTCGGTTCGAGTGGCCCGAACACCGTTTTGGTTCCGGGATCTGAGATGGGGACCGCGGGTTGGGCGAGAGAAATCGTTCCGACCGAACTCGCGTTACTCATGGTGAAAACACCGTGGTTGACGTGAAGCAGCGACCAGGACAACACCGCACCTTGGTCTCGCATTTCCGAGTTGTTGAGTCCGGCGACGAAGTACGTTCGCGGTCCGTCGGCTCCCAAAAACGACTGAGCGAACGTGAGTGCATTCGTTCCGTCACGCAGCAGTCCGTTCACTACCGCAACCTGCTCGTTCAGTGCAACCCGAGCCTTGTGGATAGGACCAAAGAGTCCGTCCGCGGAACGAACGCGGCCCTTCAGGGCGTCACGACTGAGTCGCACTTGGTCGGCAAGCACTTTGAGTGTGGGTAGATCGATGTAGTTTCCGTGGCTCGCGTCGGCACACGCTGAAGCGGCCTTCACCAACTTTTCACCCTCTCCACTCACTACATCAACGTCCGCGGCACCATCGAGCAGTCCGTTCACTTGTCGGTTGACTCCGGGGACCCAGCTCAACACTTTGAGTGGCGCCGAACCGGCGAGTCGGCTGTCCGCGGCGAAGGCCGATTGATGCATATCGGACAGCGCGAGCAGGGCGAGCTGACGACCGTACTTCGAGACGAGGCCATCACGGGCGGCAATGAGTTTCGTTGCGCTGTTTTGGGCGTGGGTGAGATCACCTTTGGCTTTCCAGATATCCCAAGCACCAAACGCTCCCGCCCACAACAGCAGCAGACCGGCGGCGACACCAATGCCGCGGATTACCTGCCACCGCAGCTCGCGCAAAATCACTCGTCGGGGCATGCGCGTCAAGCGGGGTTGGTAGCTGGGCTCACTCTTGGTGCGATGGCGTGAGTGGCGGTGTCGAATGCCGTCACGGTGCTGAGTGAAGTGGTGCCAGCCGTAGCGCAGCAAGTGCAACGGGCGGTTGCGGCGATGGCGATACTTGATAAATCTGCCCACCGGCAACTACGCCTTCGTGGTGTCGTTCGCAGTGGGCAACGTGAGATTCTCGGGGACGGGAGCCGCACCACCGCCGTAGACGCCACTTGAGCCGTACGTGCCGCCGTAGCCGTACCCGTAGCCGTACCCGTACCCGTACCCGTATCCATACCCGTAGCCGTATCGGTAGTACGAATAGCCTTCGGACGCGGGCGCACGGTTGAGCACGACGCCAATGAGCGCGGCATCAACCTGGGCCAGTAACTCGACCGAACGCACCACATCTTTCTTGGCGGAGATGCCCGCGGCGGCGACGAGCAAGACGGCGTCGGCCTTTGCGGCGAGTACCTGAGCATCGGAAACGGGAAGCATCGGCGGTGAGTCAATGATGACCAGGTCGCAACGTTCCTTCAACTGGTCCATCACGATCTGGGCGCGGCGTCCCGAAAGAAGCTCCGCCGGGTTGGGCGGAATCGGACCGGCCGGGAGAATTCGTAGATACGTCGAACCGGGAACATCAACGAGTGCGTCATCGAGATCGGCCTCTCCCAGCAGGACCGAGGTGAATCCCACGTCGTTACTCACGCCGAAGAATTCGTGAATGCGTGGTTTGCGGAGGTCGCAACCCACGATGATGACCTCTTGGCCCGCGGCCGCGATGGTGTACGCCAGGTTCGACGTGGTGGTTGTCTTACCGTCCGCGGCGGCTGGTGAGGTAATCAACAGGGTCTTAATCGGATCGTCCAGTGACATGAACTGAAGAGATGTGCGCAACGAACGAAAGGCTTCGGCGGGTGGACTCTTCGGCTGCTCGGCAACGATGAGCAGTGGTGTCTTGCGATCCTCCCACTCACGAATTGCGGGAATCAGACCAATCGCGGGACGTCCTCGGGCGATGGACTCAAACTCTGCACGATTGCGCAGTTTGTCGTCGAGTGCGTCGCGACCTACCGCGATACCTACCCCAACGGCGAGGCCGGCAATGGTTCCGAGCAGGAGATCAGTGTTTGGCTTGGGGGAGAGTGGAGTTCGCGCGGGAAAAGCTGCCTGGAGAACGCTGATGGCGTTGGGTGGGCTCAACGCCGCAACTTGCACACCTTGGAGCTGTGATTGGAGTCCCTGGAGGTCGTTGTACGCGTTGGTGAGTTGTTTGGCGTAGAGCTTCCCGAGTGTCGAGTTCTTCGGAACCGACGCAGCGGCCGCCTGGAGGGTGCGGACCGTTGCTTTGGTCGTCTCGATGCGACTGTTAATGAGGGTGGCTGCCGACAGCGCGCGTTGAATCGCTTCGGAGCGCATCACGGTGTTGTAACCACCCGCGAGGGCATTCGCAGCTCGCGCCGCCAGGGACGCCGAGCTGGCCTTGCAGGTGATGTCGGCAATTGCCGTTGTGCCCTCTTGGCGTACGGCGCAACCGGGCAGTGTCACGCCGAGGATCTGCCGCGCGGCTGCACGGACCGAACTGGACTGGAGTCGAATGAGGTTCGCGCCCATGGCGGTGGGCGTCGGGGTCTTATTGGCGAATGAAATCTTGGCGGTGGCGGCGTACGTGGGGGTGCGAATCGTGTCGATACCGAGCACGGCGCCGACGGCAATGAGGAGGGAAAGTACCACGGTGCCCCGTCGCCGCCAGATGATCTGTAGGTACTCCATCGGCGAGCGACGAACCTCGGAGGCGACAGTGTCCACGACGTCATCTTACGCAGTTATCAGGGAATTCTTGGGGGCGTGCCACCGAGGGCGAAATGCGGCTGTGTCACAATGGGGACGTGACAGTTGGCGTAACGAACGCGACCCCGCGTTTCGTATTTCCACTGGCGGCGCGCAGTATGCCGACCGCCCGCACGATTGGCATCAGTCTGCTCGTGGGACTGGCGCTGTCGATTATCTCTCCGACGCACGGCATCTTCGCGATCATTGGCGTACCGGCCATGGCGTTCCTGGCCTACAGCTCTCCCCGAACGGCGATCGTGGTGCTGCCCGTGTGGATGACCATGTTGGGATTTTTTCGGCGCTTCACTCACGGTGGTGGAAATACCACCCTGTCCGGCGACCCAATGTTGCTGATTGGACCGATCGCCATCATTGTTCTGTGGTTCGTCAGCAGTCAGCAGGGCTTGCCCACGCCAAAAACGACCTTGTCGCGCATCGTTTTCGCCTTCAATATTGTCGCACTTCTTGAGGCCGCGAATCCGGCGCAGGGAAGTTTGATGGCCGGCGCCGCCGGTCTTCTCTTCATCTTGGTTCCCACTCTCTCGTTTTGGATCGGCCGACGATTCGTCGACGAGGAGATGCTGTGGCGCCTGGCGTGGACGGTTGCCTTGTTGTCGTTGCTCGCCGCGATGTACGGGCTCTACCAGCAGTTCGTTAAGTTTCCGACGTGGGATCTGGAGTGGATTGACTCCAAGGGTTACACCGCTCTCAATCTCGGCAGCGGCATCGTCCGAGCGTTCTCGTTCTTCTCGAGCGCCCAGGAGTATGCCGTCTTTCTGTCGATTGGCGTCGTGGCGTGGACCGCCTTGGCGGTTCGTCGTGTTCGCTGGCCATTCCCGCTGCACCTCGCGGCGCTCGGCACGGTAGCGACCGCACTGTTCTATGAGTCGCAACGCACCTCGGTGTTCATTACCGCTATGGCGCTGGGCGTGATTATGGGCGCGCGACGCCGAATGCGTCCGGTGACGGTGGGCATCGCGGGTATCGCGGCCGTCGTAGTCCTCATCACGTTTGCCGGGGTTCTCGGTGGAGGTGGTGGCGGGTCGGCCGCACTGCAAGGTGAGCAGTCGGCGTCCAACGTTCTTGTGAACCACCAGATCAGCGGAATTACCGATCCCACGGGAGCGGGTTCGTCGTTGCCCGGTCACATCAAGGCGACGCGTGTCGGCATCAACCAAGGTTTTAAGCATCCCCTCGGCCACGGTTCGAGCTCGGTGAACTTGGCCTCGTCGCGATACACCGCGAAGGACGTGAAAGGTACCGAGTTCGACCCCGGCAATATGGGAATTGCGTTCGGTATTTTTGGGCTCATTATCTACGTCTTGCTCTTGTTTCGAATGACGGGAACGGGATATCGGCTGGCCGTGTCCCGGCGAGACCCGCTCGGCATTTTTATTCTCGGCGTGGTGATGGCCACGCTGCTGCAGTGGACGAATGGCAACCTCTACTCGGTCTGCTGGCTGTTGTGGTTGGTGGTGGGGGCCGGTGACGGCATTATGGCTCGCAGTGCGGAAGTACCCGTGGAGTCGTCGACCACGGAGTCGGCGACTCCGTTCACTTGGCGTCGACCTGGCGAACCACGTCGCGTGAGCGCCACCCGGTGAGTCAGACTGAGCGGTCGACCCGCGTTCGCTTTGCTGCACATTCAGTCAGTGCACGAGGCGGTGGGATGGAGCGCATGAGCAACGAACTCATTCGCCGGGCCGCTGTGACGGGCGAGGTGGCGTTCAGCGTCGAAGCCGCCGAAGGGCTCGGTGAAGTGGCATCTTGCGCGGCGGTCATTCCACAGTCCCTACCGCGCCGTCCGGCATTCCTGCGGATTTGGCTGTTCTGGCGCCGTTCTACCTCAGGTCGTGTGCGAAGTGAACTCGTTCATACGTGCGGAGCGATCTCCCGGGGTCACGCCGACATCATTACGGTTCATCTTGTTCACGCGGCGGCGCCAGTAGTGCGTGGCGGTAGCTCCTGGTGGCGATACGTGAACGCTCGCGTTGCTCGTCGCGGGGGACTGGCACTAGAGAGACGAATGTTTCGTCCCGCACGTTGTCGCGTGTTGGTCGCCGTGTCGGAGTCAGTCGCTGACGACATTCGCCGTCACTATCCCGATATGACCGTCGTGGTGATTGAGAACGGTGTCGATACTGCTCGGTATACATCGCCACCACGGAAGACCAACCACGCACTGCGAGTGGTCATGGTGACGGGCGACTTCGCCCTCAAGGGCGTGACGGAAGCCCTCGACGCTCTGGTTCTTGTCCCCGATGTGGAACTCACAGTGGTGGGTGACGGACCGATCTCTCGTTACCAGCAGTACGCGGATCGCCTCGGCGTTGCCGATCGTGTATTTTTCGCCGGTTTTCAGGACGACCCTCGATCCTTCTACGCCACCGCTGACGTGGTCTTGTGCCTCTCTGCGTACGAGTCGTTCGGCCTCTTCCTCGTCGAAGCGGCGTTGAGTGGCTGCGCCGTGATCTCAACTGACGTGGCGATTGCTTCTCGGCTCATCGCGGGCGGTTCTGGAGGGTGGCTTCTCGACGATCGTGCTCCCGCGACGGTCGCTCGCGCACTGGCTATTGCGCACAGTGATCGAGCAACGACGACAGCGGCGGGACAGTCAGCGAGAGTGGCGGCACTGCAGTTTTCCCTTGACGAGATGGTGGCGAAGTACGTTGCCCTCTATCGCACGTTAGATGTCGACGCCCCCGCCGTTCTTCACGTAGGGCTAGAGACGCTCGAACGACGAATCGGTGGACTCAATCGGTACCTTGCGTCTCTCGATCAGGCTCTCGTAAGAACTGGGATGTGTTCAGAGTCACAGGTGGTGGCGATCGGCGACAGCTCGTCGCCGACGCACACTGGCGTGAACGGATCGACCTGGTGGCGTCGATGGAGCGAGGTCCGTCGCATCGTCAAACACTCTCCGGCG
>JAGWWX010000010.1 GCA_018970215.1 Acidobacteriota bacterium
GAAAGGATCGAGAATCGCTAGCTCCCATCGTCTAGCGGCCTAGGACACCGCCCTTTCACGGCGGCAGCGCGGGTTCGAATCCCGCTGGGAGTGCCAAATGCGCTATGCCCCGTTTAGTGGGCCACTCATTGCTCGAGTTTGGCAACATCGGCCAAGTCCTGAGGCCGAGCAACCGCCTTCTTGTTGGTAATTAAGTCTTCGCGACTAATGAATGGAATCTGCTGACCATTTACTTCGACTTCCATACGCCGATTCCACGCCTCATCAAAACTCACCCCATCGATGCCCGTGAGCAGGTCGATTCGATGTGGTGGATAACCCAGCTGAATCACGGTATCGGGATTGAGAAGATCCTCACGCGTGATATTGAGTGAACCAAACCCAAAACTATCTAGCACTACCAGCATGCGGTCCGCGTTGTGATCGTTAACCCAGAGCCAGGTGTCGAGGTCGCCGGTGTAGCGAGGGGCACCGTGTGCGGCTAGGGCGTAGCCCCCAACGATGAGAAATCGAACGTCGTTAGCGAGTAGTAATTGAACAAACTCGTTGAAGTCTTGATCCAGTTCCACTGGGCTCTCCGATCATTTGACGTCGAAGTACCTCTACGGCGGCAATGCGCTCTGACGGACTCTTCGCAAGCCAATACTGCAAGTCGCTCTGCTGCTCATGTAGCGGCCGAATCGACACAACGGGAGTAATCATTATTAATATTTTACCGTCTCGGGTCGAAAATTGCTTGTCCTGAGACTTGCAACCTCAGCCGCACGGCGCGCAATTTATTCTCCAAAATTCCGATCAACACGCATACTCAAGTCCATCATCGATTCCACGAAGAGCCCGCTAGGGGTGCTCATTTGCCAAAGGTCGAGAATTGGCATGAATCTTGTATCTTTTGTCATTTGCTTATTCCGCCTAAGAAATGTACGCGCTGAGATTTCAGCCCGGTTAATGGTTTGACCTTGCGATTCCAACGAATGTCAACGGCCGGGCAGTCGCTTTCGGTACGTCTCGCGAAACAGTAGGTAATAGTCAATTTGTAACTTGAAATCTCCAATAATCAGCGTCGAGACAGGTGACTTGGCGGACAGTTTTCAACCATTGGCGATTCTTCGCAATCGGGGCATTGCAAGAGAAGTGCGCGGCATGCGAGATTCGGGCAGTTGATGTAGTTGCTCGTTGGTTGTTGACATATTTCGCACTTACCGATGACCTGTGCTCCATCTGAAAACACAATCGACTGCCGTTCATCAAACACGTACAGCGCGCCTTCCCACAATCCACTGTCTTTCTTTTCCGCGCCGTATCGAACTATCCCTCCATCTACTTGATAGACCTCCGAAAATCCTCGATTCTTCATCAGGACCGTCAATATTTCGCATCTCACCCCACCAGTGCAGTACGTAATGACGGGTCGATTCTTAAGAGCGTCATATTTCCCACTCTCGATTTCGTTGATGAAGTCATGCGTCGTCTTTATCCCCGGAATGACAGCATTCCTAAATCGCCCGATGGCAGCTTCAAATTCGTTTCGACCGTCAAAAAAGACAACTTCATCACCACGCATCGCGACAAGTTCGTCGACTTCATCAGGTGACAGATGAACTCCTCCATTCATTATCCCAGATGTGTTCACAGTGATTTCATGTGGAACTCCGAAAGCAACTAATTCGTCGCGAACCTTGATCGACAGTCGGGGAAAGTCTTTACCCGTTCCTTCCGACCACTTGAATTCAATGTTCTTAAAGGGTAAGTATCTCTTTGTGGCGCGAATGTACTTCTTAACCTCACGCAATCCACCACCGACTGTTCCATTGATGCCATGAGGAGAGACAATGATTCGGCCCTTCAAGCCCAGGCTCTCGCAGAGAACTCGCTGCCATTGATGGATTGCTTCCGGATCGGAAAGTGGTGTAAAGATGTAGAACAGAAGAATTTTTGGTTCTATCACATTGTTAGTGTAAGCAACCAACATGCAACGCTTCGGGCCGCGGGTGAGTAGATCAATAGTTGGAGGGGTGCCAATGTGGAGCTTTGAGAATGATTCATCACACACGGTCACGTCACGTACGGGTGCACGGGTCCATCGAGACCATGAAGCACAGAGCGAAGTCCTTGCCACTCACTTTTACCAAGTACGTCCAGGGGTGTGGAATTTTGTCGGCAATGGACTCTCGAACCAAACGTTCATTGAGGGGCCGGAGGGCATCATCGCCATCGACACGGGCGAGTCGATCGAAGAGATGGATGTCGCGCTACGTCAACTTCGCGAACACACGCCCTTACCAATTGCGGCTGTGATATACACACACTTTCACTACATCGAAGGAACCCGTGCGATTCTGAAGGAAGGGAATCACCTGGAGCCATTGGCGATTTTCGGACACCCCAAAATTGCGATTAACCGCGTTCGCACGACAACCGAGATTGCTCCGGCGTACGTCCGAGGCATGGTGGAGCAGTTCGCGATGTTCATGCCTCTCGAAGGACCTGACGCCAATGTGAACATCGGACTTGGCTTCCACTTTCGGAACCCCGAACACGCACCTTTCACCCCGGGGCATCTCCCCTGCACTTCGACATTTACCGACGGCACAGTTGTGAAAATTGCCGGGCTCGAAGTTCACGTGACCTATGCCCCGAGTGATGCTGATGACTCGGTGACGTTGTGGTTCCCGGAACTCGACGTTGCTGTTCATAACGTCATCTGGCCGACCCTATTCAACGTTTTTGCGATTCGTGGCGAAGAGTACCGCGATCCACAAACCCTGATTGGGGCCGTCGATCATCTGCTGTCGCTCACACCCGAATATCTGGTAGGGACCCATGGGCCGCCCTTACTAGGTCGAGAGGACAACCTCTCGAGAATGCGACGCTACCGAGACTCTCTCTCGTTCCTCTGGGATCAAACAGTTCGTGGAATTAACAAAGGCTGGACGGCTGACGAGATTGCGGAGAGAGTACGCCTACCAGAACTATTCAACGTTGACTATCTGACGAGCGAGCGGTACGGTGTCGCCGAGCATCACGTTCGTCAAATTCATAACGGACTTCGTGGTTGGTTCGATGGCGATGAGTCGAAACTTTTTCCCCTCGGGCCACAGGTGCGACACGAGCGACTCATTGAGGAGCTGGGGGGTCGACATCGAGTACGTAGCAAGGTCCGAGACGCCATCAGCAGTGATGACTTGCGGTGGGCAACAGAGTTAGCCACCTGGTTGGTTCGGAGTAACGACGCGGACGACGTCGATCGTCAGCTACTAGCCGAATGCCTCCGCATCATCGCCTCACGGACACCGTCGGCGAACGTTCGCAACTGGTGCGTTACTCGTGCGCGTCACCTCGATGGCACCGGAGACCTCAGTGTGATGTACCAGCATCGGTTCAATGCTCGTGCGACAGGTTCTTTGTCTCACCGCGAACTTCTGAACACCCTGCGGGTTGTGGTCAATCCCGAAAGAGCCCTAGGTGTTGATGCCCGCATCGCCTTTGTGATTGATGGCGAGCAGATTCCACTACATATTCGTAACTGTGTCGCTGTCGTCGAGGACGTTACTCCGGAGGCGACCATAGTGATGACGCGAGACACTCTGAATCGATTGGTTTCGAACAAGCTCGGCCTATCCGTCGGAATCGAAAACGGCGACGTAGCAATCTCGGGAGATCGCGAACTCGCCATCACGGCACTCAAGGTCTACGAGGTCGATGGGTTTCACTCGTGACACAACTACCCCCACCGACTCCGCCCTATAAGGGGGTCATTGGCAACACGTTTGCCACATCGACCGCGGCACCGATTGATGTGATCACCCCGCCCACGGGGGCGCCTAACGTCATTGTGATTCTGCTCGACGATGTGGGATTCGGTACATGCTCAACTTTTGGTGGGCCGGTACCCACCCCTTCTCTGGATCGAGTCGCACGTCGTGGGTTGCGATACAACCAATTTCACACGACCGCATTATGTTCACCCACTCGCGCATCACTAATGACCGGGCGCAACCACCACTCCGTCCACATGGGTCGCATCCCCGAGGGAGCAAACGTCTTCCCCGGGTACGACTCCATCATTCCCAAAGAAGCAGGGACCGTGGCGCAAATTTTGCGCCTACACGGTTATTCCACATCGGCGTTTGGCAAGTGGCACCTCACGCCAAGTTGGGAACAAACACCCACCGGTCCATTTGACCGTTGGCCCAGTGGATTGGGCTTTGACAGCTTCTATGGGATCTTGGCTGCCGAGGCGAGTCAGTACGAGCCACCGATGTATCGCGATCACACCGCGGTCATGCCGTACGTCGATCAACCGAACTATCACATGACCGAAGACATCACTGACGAGGCAATCCGATGGATGGAGATGCAACGTGCCACCAATCCAAACCGTCCGTTTTTTATGTACTTTGCGACCGGAGCAATGCACTGCCCTCATCACGTCGCGCCCGAGTGGAGCGACCTTTTCCGCGGTCAGTTTGATCAGGGCTGGGATCAGCTACGTCAAGAGATCTACGAGCGTCAACTTGCGTTAGGCGTCATTCCTCCAGGTACCGCACTCACCCCACGACCGAACGAACTGCCGTCGTGGGATGAGTACCCCGACCGCTATAAACCAGTAGCCAGTCGCCTCATGGAAGTCTTCGCTGGCTTTCTCTCCCACACCGATGCGCAAATTGGTCGACTACTCGACGCTACGGAGAGTTTGGGTATCGACGACAACACCGTGGTGATGTATATCACCGGCGACAATGGTGCTTCGGGAGAAGGTACGATTCACGGCGCGTGGAGCGCGCCGAGTTTTCAAAACGGTGTTCCCGAAGATCCCGAATGGCTTCTTGAGCACATCGATGACTTCGGAACCGCGCGGTGTGAAAATCACTACAACGCCGGGTGGGCGTGGGCCCTTGATTCCCCATTCCAGTGGATGAAGCAGGTAGCTAGTCACTTCGGAGGAACTCGTAACGCTATGGCCGTTCAATGGCCGGCGGGAATCACTGATGCCGGTGGACTGCGTTCTCAGTTCCACCACGTCATTGATGTGATGCCCACTCTTCTCGACATCGTTGGGATTGACGCGCCGACAACTCTTTTCGGAATTGAACAAATGCCAATTCAGGGCGTTTCAATGACGTACTCCTTTGCCGACGAAGAAGTGGAGAGCCGTCGTACAACTCAATACTTCGAAATGTTGGGGAATCGAGCGCTCTATCACAACGGATGGATGGCATCTTGCTTCCACGGACGGATGCCATGGGATCGATTCGGAACCTACGAATTCGATGGCCCGACAGAAAAGTGGGAGCTCTACGACATCGCTCACGACTTCTCGCAGGGACACGACCTCGCCCACGAATACCCTGAAAAATTGGCGGAACTCCGAGCACTCTTTACAGAGATTGGATACGACAACAATGTCTTCCCCCTGAACGAGCCGGGTGCAATGTTTTCGTTAGGAGTCTTGCCGCCGTCCAACCTTGGCAACCTCAAAGAGATGACGTACACAACCGCACACGTACGAATGCCGGAGCGGAGTGTTATTAATTTAAAGAACTGTTCTTTTCGCATCACGGCGACAGTCGAAACCAACGCCGATTCGTCCGGAGTCATCGTGGCGCAGGGTGGATCGATGGCGGGCTGGTCGCTGTATCTCGATGAAGACAGTCGACCCACCTACCATTACAACTGGTTCGGGCACGAGCACTATGTCGCCGTAGGACAGCCACTCACACCCGGCGCGCATCGCATCGTGGTGGAGTTTGCGTACGACGGCGGTCTTGGTGGATCGGGCCGCGTGGTGCTCTTCGTTGACGATGTAGCCGTCGGACACGCCGTCGTCCATAAGACGGTACCTATCGTCTTTTCCATCAGTGGCGAAACGTTCGATGTAGGCATCGATACGGGATCTCCGGTGGGGCCGTACCCCCACCACTTCCCCTTCCGCGGGAAAATCCAGGGTGTGCACTGTCAGCGACTCAGTGAGCCTCCGCCACACATCGCTCAGCTCATTGCCGACGGCGAATTTCGCGCGTCCATCGCCACGCAGTAAGGACCTCAGCGGCTCGAAACGGGGAACCTCCTCGTCACCGTGTGCTAACACTTACAGGTATGAGTCCTTTTTCCGCCATGTTCGGACCAGACGTCACATTCCTCGGAGTCCCCCGTGCCGACCTCGAGAGCTCCGATACATGGGCCAACGCCGCCGCGGTCATCGTCGGCGCACCATTCGACGGAGGGACGTCGCATCGCTCCGGATGTCGATTTGGTCCAGGCGCCATCCGCACCACGGACTACTTGCCACACGACGGTTCCCGCCCAAGCTTGGCGCTCGGTGTTGACCCACTCACCGACTTAGGGGTTGTTGACATCGGAGATGTCGAGATGCCGACTGGCGACACGGAGACGGCCCTCCGACGGCTCGAAGAGACCGTTGAAGTGATAGCACGACGAGGAGTCATTCCCGTCATCTTGGGTGGCGACCACACAATCGCCTTACCGGACGTCACTGGTATCGCCCGACACGTGGGCTGGGGCAGAGTCGCCGTTTTGCATTTCGACGCCCACGCCGACACCGGCGATACTCAGTTTGGATCTCTTCACGGCCACGGGACGCCTATGCGCCGACTCATTGAATCGGGGGCGTGCCGGGGGGATCGATTCTTACAGATCGGACTCCGGGGATACTGGCCCGAGCCCGCAACCCTCGCATGGATGGCCCAGCAGGGCATGCGGAGTTTCGAAATGACCGAAATAACGTCTCGCGGACTCGACGCGGTTCTTGATGAAGCGTTCGAGATTGCGACACGGGACTGTGATGCTGTCTTTCTCTCGGTCGACGTGGACGTGGTTGACCCTGGTCACGCACCGGGTACGGGTACGCCGGAGCCGGGAGGTCTCACGAGTCGACAACTCCTCGATGCGGTGCGGCGTTGTGCGATGGAGCTTCCCCTCGGAGGTATCGATGTTGTCGAAGTCTCTCCACCGTATGACCACGCCGAAATCACGGCCTATCTCGCGAATCGGGTAGTTCTCGAAGCACTGGGTGGCATCGCGTGGCGTCGGCGCCGCGAGCGTGGCGAGGCGGTGCGTCAGCCACCTCAGCCTCTCCTCGATCGGTAGCACGAGATGGGGAGCACCTTTCGAGAATTCTCCGCATCGCAACAGCGGCGGCATCTTCACTCCATCGCGCGGCGTGCGATCGAACACTACGACCTTCCCGTTGACCGTATGGCACTCGTGAATGCCGGGTTCAACTTCACCTACCGGGTGACGTTGACGGACGGTAAAAAGTTTGCATTGAGGCTCAATATCAACTCGCGCCGGAGTAGTGAGAATCTCTTTGGGGAAGTGGCGTGGACATCGGCGCTGGCGGAAAACTCACGCGTGACGGTTCCCGTGCCGCAAAGAACTCGCGATGGGGATCTTTTCGTTGTACTAGATGATCCGCTGATGGAACGCTCTGTTCCGGCCGTGCTCTACTCATGGCTACCCGGACGCAACCTCGAGGTCAATAACTCGACTGCTGCGTGGTACCACGCGGGTCAGACCATGGCGACATTGCATGACCATGCCCGCCACTTCAGTCTCCCCGCGGGGGCTGCGGTTCCGTACCTTCGTGATGCTCTGTGGGGAACCCCCGACCGGCTCGACCGCCGTCATCTCCCGATTACCAGCGATGATGAGGTCCTGATCCGCGACCTCCTCGGCGAAATCAACCGACGTCTTGATGATCTCTGGTCGCACGACCGTGGACGGCTCCTCCACGCCGATCTTCATGGCGGAAATATGAAATGGCTGCGGGGGCGGCTGGCCGTGTTCGACTTCGACGATTGCGGTTGGGGATTGCCCGTCCAAGATCTCGCCACCACGCTGTACTACATCCGCGATATCGGGGACTGCGAAGCGGCGTTCCTCGACGGCTACGAAAAGGAGTCGAGTGTAGAAATGCCCTCGCCCGGCGAGCGCGAGTGGCTCATTGTCCAGCGCAACCTTCTCTTGCTCAGCGACCTCGCGGGGACGACAACCCGCGAGCTGCTGGACTTCGTGCCGCGCTACACCAGCAATTCACTCATCAAACTGAGAGCCTTTGCGGCCACGGGCGTGTACCACCACGAGGTCGAAGGGGTCGTGCGGAATCGTTAGAACTCCGGTTCGGTCAACGTGGCCACGATGTTGTCAATCACGCTCAAGGGAACATCAGGATGCAGAAAACTGAGGCGCCCACATGGCTCTCCCTCCCACACTGATGGTGCGACAAACGCAATTTGACGCTCGAGGAGCGACGTCGACCAGCGCTGGTAGTCCTCGGTCGTCCAACCGTGACGTGTGAAGAGAACATTGGTGAGTTCAGGAACCCGCAGAAGTTTCGTTGCGGAGCATCGATGAATGGCGTCGGCGGCGTACTGCGCAAGATCTAGTCCCGCGTCAATGGCGCGGGCGTATGCCGTGGTCCCGTGAGTGGCGAGTGAAAACCAGAGAGCGAGTCCTCGAGGTCGACGAGAGAGGTGAATGGCGTAGTCCGAAGGATTCCACTCCGGTGTGTCGGGGGCGGCGTGCAGCACATCGAGGTACCCGGCATGCTGCGTATGAACCGCCCGTGCAAGATGCGGTTCGCGGTACAACAGACCGGCGCAGTCAAGGGGCGCAAACAACCATTTATGGGGGTCTATGACGAAACTGTCGGCGTGACGAATTCCCGTTAATCGAGGTGCGAGGCGGTCGCTCAGGATGCCAGCCCCTCCGTATGCGCCGTCAATGTGGAACCAGAGCCCCTGCGAACGGGCAAACTCCCCCAGTCCCTCGAGGTCGTCAATAATTCCCGCGTTAGTCGTTCCCGCCGTCGCAACGACGGCGATAATGTTCGCCGCTTGAGGATTGCCCGACATCGCGGCGACGAGATCGGCACGCGTCAAGCGGTGGTCCGACGTTGGGACCACAAACGCTTCCAATCCCAAAATATGCAAGGCGGCGCCGACAGAGCTATGGGACTCCTCACTGACCGCAACGCAGAGACGATGGCGATCAATTTCGGGATGCCGTGCCGCGCCGATGTCTCGTGCCACGGTTAAGGCGGACAGATTGGCAATGGTGCCGCCCGATACGAATGCCCCACCGGAGCCGGCGGGCATGCCCGCCGTCCGAGCCAGGAATTCAAGTGTGTGGTTTTCCGCGACGACCGCACCGGCGCTCTCCAACCAACTCGTTCCATTGAGTCCCGAACACGCCACCACCATGTCGAACAGCAACGACGCTTTCGTGGGGGCGTTGGGGATAAACGCTAAAAACTTCGAGGAGTCAGTCGAGATGACATGCTCGGCAAGCTCTCGTATGAACATTTCGAGGACATCATCCGGTGATCGTCCATCAGTGGTGATGAATCCATCCAAATGACGCGGTGAGAGCCCCCGGACCGATCCGAAATCAAGCGGCACGGGATCGAGGGCCAAACGCTCCCGACAGTACGCAAAGACACGATCCGCAAAACCTTCATCCAAAGTAAACATGGACGACTCCACCTCTACCCCCTTGCAGCGAATGTTTGACGATTACTCATTCGTGGGGCGAGGCAATCCCTCCGAATAGCCCGCCGCCGACTGAACGCCTACGACCGCTCGATCCCAGAACTCCATAACCGATCGCGCACCGGCGTAGGTAAAGGCACTCCGTACACCGGCGACAATCTGATCCATGAGATCTTCGACACCCGGTCGCGATGGATCTACGTAGTAGCGCGAACTACTAATTCCCTCCTCAAAGAGTTGTTTGCGCGCCTGATCCATCGCTTTATCCGCACGCGTCCGACCCGCGACGGCGCGGCGAGACGCCATGCCGTAGTTCTCCTTGTAGGCCCGTCCCGTCGCGTCGAAGAGCAGATCCGTCGCACTTTCGTAGGTTCCCGCTAGGAGGCTCCCGAGCATGACGCTGGATGCCCCCGCCGCCAGTGCGAGTGCGACATCACGGGGGTGACGCACTCCGCCATCGGCCCACACGAAGGCGCCGGCCTCTCGAGCCGCCGCGGCACACTCCACGACAGCCGAAAACTGAGGTCGTCCAACGCCCGTCATCACACGTGTCGTACACATCGCACCTGGACCGACGCCTACTTTCACCACGTTGGCACCGGCATCAATAATTGCCCGGGTTGCCTCTGACGTCACCACATTGCCCGCGACCAGGGTCGCTGACGGTGCGGCCGCACGAGCTGCGCGCACCGCATCCAACATTTTCTTCTGGTGACCGTGAGCCGTATCGACAACAATGACGCCTACACCGAGGCCGACCAACTCAGCTGTGCGGCCGGCGACGTCACCATTTACACCCACCGCCGCAGCGACGCGAAGTCGTCCAGCGGAATCCACGTTGGGGCGATAGAGAGATGTTCGTACCAAGCCGGTCGGTGTCACAATGCCCACCAAGTGACCTTCGTCATCGATGACGGGCGCCACCGAAAGACGCTGATGGTGTAACTCTTGAAACAGATTTTCGACAGAAGCGTCGAACGGCACTGTTACCACGTCTCGATGCATGGCCGCCGCGACGGGAGTAAAGCGATCGAGGCCACTGGCATCGCTCTCGGTAAAGATGCCAATAGGACGTTGAAACTCGTCGACAACGACAACGGCACCGTGAGCGCGCTTATGAATAAGTGCGAGTGCATCGCCGACAGTATCGGTTGGTGCGACGACGAGTGGCGACTCAAAGACGGTATGGGCACTTTGTACAAACGACACAGTTCTCGCCACCACATCGCTGGGCATGTCTTGGGGCAAGACGGTCAACCCACCGCGTCGTGCGGTGGCCTCCGCCATCCGACGACCCGCAACGGCGTTCATGTTGGCCACGACGAGCGGAACTGTGCCCGTGCCATCGGGGGTCGTGAGATCGACGTCAAGACGAGACTCGATCTCGGAGTACTGGGGAACCAAAAAGACATCGGAGTAGGTCAGTTCGTACGGTGGCTGGTCAGTTGTCAGTCTCACGGCACCTCGCTTTGAAGCGGCCCACTATGAGCCCCCGAAAAACTAGTTCGCCCGCGACACGCAGTCTGTGGTCGCGGTCGCGCCCCTATCGTGGCGGTCGTGAATGTTCTGTTGGTTCCCGGATACTGGCTGACCGGTGACTCATGGGCGCCGATTTCCGCCGCGCTCGCGGCCGCCGGACACCGGCCAATCGCCGTGACCCGTCGAGGGGATACGTTGGCGGAGCAGATTGAGTACCTCGGTGCTCTGCTCGACGAACTAGGGGAACCAGTAGTTCTGGTGGGCCACTCGGCGGGCGGACCAATATGTCATGGCGTCGTCGACACGCGGCCCACGAAGGTAGTGCGCACGATCTATGTCGACACCTGGCCGGGGAGCGACGGATGTGCCGTGAACTCCGGACTACCGACCCATGACGGGTATATCCCGCTGCCGGACTGGAGCGCCTTTGACGACGCCGACCTCGTCGACCTCACCGACGACCTGCGGTCGGCATTTGCGGCAATGGCAGTCGCCGAGCCCGCGCGAGTAGACACCGACACGCTCACGCTGATGAACCCTGCGCGTCGAGCAGTGCCCATCGACATCATCGCGTGTGAGTTCACGCCCGATCAACTTCGTGCGTGGGCTTCAGAAGGCGCCGACGTCCTCAAGGAACTGCTGACGATTGACGATGTTCGATTCCATCATCTCCCGACGGGACACTGGCCGCAACTGACGAAGCCCGCCGAGCTCGCGCAGCTCATAATTTCACTGGTCGATAACGTCGAACTCTGAGACGTTAACTCACGACGCGTGCCGAGCGATAGAGCACGACTCGCACTGAAGACTGCAGGGCATTGAGACCAATGACCATGGCGAAGAAAATCAGGACAGCGGCGGCTCCGGCTACGCCGACCGCACCTCGCGCCATCAGTGACGCGGTCGAGTACGTCCCGACGTAGTACCCCGCTCCCACCGCGGCGGCGATCGGCACTAGAAGTGCGGCTGTCACTGCTATCTGCAGGATGATATTTGACGCAATCGTCACTCGGGGATACTTCGCCAGCAGTGTGGCGGAACGCTTCAGCGAATCGACAACAGGAAGTTCCTCAAAGGCGAGGATCGGAGTGATGTAGTAGGTGGCTCCCGCCCACGCAAAAAATGAGGCGTGTTGCACGATGCGCCCAAGAGTTCCCCCCAGGGCATTACTCACTATCCGCATCACGGCACCGACGGTCGCAGAAAATGCAACCCACCCGACTATTCGAACCCACTTCGATGACGCCATCTTTAAGGCGTGCGAGAGCGCAAGCGACTCGCCCCGCAAGGCGGCACTCAGCCCATACGTCAAGGCGACGTTGAACCAGCACCACAGGACGCCTGTCAAGAAAAACACTACGAAGAACTCAATGGCGACTATCAGAACGCCAGCGGACTGCGCGTCCGACAACGTGGAAGTCACCATCAGTGTGGGAGCCGCCACCCCGCCCCACAACACCACCGTTGCAACGAGCGCAGCAAACGGCCATGCGAGAAAACGAGGGTGAACCCGTAATACTCCGTAGGCCTCACGCAGTATTCGACGTGACTCATCGACGGTGTTGCCGTAGTGTCGCGAATTCAGCACATTAACTCCTTGGCCTGTCATTAATTTAGGCGAGCCGTATCGACATTCAGCGAGGCAACGAGGAAAGAAACGACGGTTTTGCAACGCAGCTTTCAGTTCTTACGTCCTTCTTACCTCCTTTCATGTCACACCCCCTCGGTACCGTAAGAGTGTTGCTTCTCCGTCACGCTGTTCGAGCGAAGTACGGGAGATCTGAAAGGAGAACCTGTGGGTTCGATGTCCGGCGCAGTTTTTATCGGGGAGTTTCATCCCAACGACGGTGATCTCATTCCAAGTCACGTCATTCAAATCATTGAAGGGGACTCCTTGGCCTTCGCAATCTCCCCGCTTTTCGGAGGCAGCCACCAACGCTGGCTGATGGTGGACCCCTCACGTGCCCGTGAAACCCTGATGGCGGCGGCGGCACTGGTGTTGCCCACCTCGGCTCATCATCCTCTGGCCGCCGAGGTGGACATTGACGCATCCCGAGTCAGCACGGATGACTTGGCGGCGTTACGCCGGACGTTCGAAGATGTCCGCCCCGGCGTTCTCGCGGTCCTCGGGCACGGATGTGTCATTTCGACCGACGAACTTGTGGACCTCGACGACAAGGACATCGCAATCTTTGAACCCGTGTACAAGAGAACTTTCAGCCACTGGAGCAATGACAACGTGATTTTTGACAATCGCGGCGGACAACAGTAAGGAGACAATTTGACCACCCTCACCCCCGAAGCAATTACGACGTGGCACCGGAGACTCTGCGACGTCACCCCGTGGCTCGTCATTTCCGGTGACCTACCGCAACGACGAAAACTAGCCATTGAAAAACTCCGCGAGTGGGTTGAGGCCGGCATCACTGACATTGTGGACGTGCGCGGTGAATGGTCCGACGCTCGACTCGTGGCGAGCATTGCTCCCCAGATTCGCTACCACTATCTCGGTACTCACGACGACGGTACCGAGCAGAGCGATCAGTGGTTTCACGACGGCATTGCGGCAATGCGTGCCGCTCTCGAGCATGAGAACGCCAAGGTCATGGTTCACTGCCACATGGGAGTCAATCGCGGTCCGTCCATGGCCTTCGCCTTCTTACTCGCACACGGGTGGGAGCCCATAGCTGCCCTCGATGCGATTCGTGACGCTCGACCAATTGCGGGCATCATCTACGCGAGCGACGCACTGCGAGCACTCCACGCCATCCGTACAGAAAATGGAACAGCCCACAGCGATGATGCCGAACGTGTGGAGCAGTGGTTTGACGATAACGAGATTGATATCGAAACCATTATTCGCCGTATTCGAATAACAGGGAGTGAAGACTAATGAACTACGTGCAACTACAGCAGCGAAAGAACGGCGACGTCTGGCTCAACCTCCACTGTCGAATTGATGAGAATGGCGATTTCCGGATTGAGGGTCACGATCTCTCACCCACCAGCGAGTACGAATGGTGCACCATTGTGGCCCAAAACGACTTCCCTCAACTCTGCGCGCTGTTTGGTGCCGCCACCATGGATGAGCTCTTCGACGTGATCGTTCGCGACTACCTTCCCATCGAAGGCGATGGTCTCGAGAAATTCATTCGCGATAGTGACGTACCCTCACGCTTCTCGAACTACATCCACATGGACTAAGGGCTGACACTTCGTCGAGCGGTCGCCAGAGCCGCCGACAGCCCCGTGAGTCGAGCAACTGGTCGGGTGATGGCCAAGCGAAGATCTTCAGCAGTCGCAATAACGGTGACCTCTTCTTTCGCTCTCGTAAGAGCGGTGTAGAGGAGCTCACGTGATAGAAGTCGCGTCCCCGGCGTCACTGACACAATGACGCGCTGAAACTCAGAGCCCTGTGACTTATGAATCGTCATGGCGTACCACGGCTGCCAGTGTGTGATAGCTGCAGGACGAAGACGAACCGGAAGTGGACCACCCGTGTCAAAGACTGGTCCATTCGCCGACTCGCGAATGACCCCGTCGTCGCCGTTCACCAGCTTCGCCCCCCGATCACTTTGGGTAATCAGAACGGGCGTCCCCACAGTGCGCGGAGAGCCACCCACACTGATGTTGTCGGCATCTGCGACTCGTCGCACCCACCAGGTACGCCCCAGTGGACCTTGATGTTGCGCGACCAACACCATGACGCTCGTGAGTAAGTCTCGGAATTCTTCCGATGAGGACTGCACATCTGACGCCGCAGCTCGTAACTGACGCGAACGGGCCACAACCTTCGACATAACGTCATTGGGTACATCAGGCGCCGACGCGGTGATGGGAATCCACGTCACACCATCTACTGAATGCGATAGCAAGGAGATGGCTTCGTCGGCATTGCCTTCACGTACGGCCTGAAAGAGACTCAAGAGCACATCGCGATTCGTGCCACTGACCCGCCGAACAACCGTGAGCTCAGTGCCGGCAATCTGGCCGTGGCGCATCGCATCCACAATGTCCCCCATGGCCGAACCAGCGTCGACACTCTGTAGCTGGTGAGGATCTCCCACGAGAACAATGCGAGTGGTGGGAGAGATCGCCCGCATGAGCTCGTTCATCAACGCCACATCAACCATCGACGTTTCGTCGCATATCACGATGTCCGCCGCGATGTAGTCGTCCCTTTGACGACGCGGTTGCACTGGCGTGATCCCGAGGAGAGAGTGGATTGTCGTCGGTGTGACGCGGCTCAGTAGTTGCGTCTTCGTTGCTGCGGGGAGGTCAATGGCTTGAACGGCTGCTTGAATTGCTTCGCCCATCCGTTGCGCCGCTTTCCCGGTCGGAGCACAGAGCCGAACACGGGGAAACGAGTCAACGCCCACAAGCGAGGCTTCGAGGGCGGCCAGAAATCGGGCGATAGTGGTCGTTTTCCCGGTGCCCGGTCCGCCAGCGAGAACGTAACACCGGTGAGCCCACACGCCGAGTGCCGCCGACAGAGGGAGATTCTCACTCTCATTGGTGGCAAAAATTTCGGCGGCTACCGCCGGAAACTGCTCCGGCATGACGACGGCGTCGTTTGGTAGTGGAGCACAGAGTCGCTGCGCGATATCGGTCTCCATGGCGAAGTATCGGTCAAAGTAGAGACTGTCGTGTCGAACGCATAGTGGCTCGACGTCACCGGAGTCGCGGTGAGTGATCGGTGTGAGATGTTCCAACCATTCCGTCACGCTCAGTCGTTGCAGTTCCACGGGGAGCTTTTCTGATTCAGGTAGTGCCGCAACTCGATCGAGCGGGAGACACGTACCACCGCGCGAGAGTGCAATCAGAACGAGAGCGGTTGCCCACAAAACCGGTTCAGGAAGTTCACCGTAGTGTCGATCGAGCGACGCAAGTATTTGAGCGGCTCCCCGTGGCAGGGTGTGTAGATCTTGATCATCATCGACGCGGCCGCTCAGGGCATCAACAATCTCACGAATGACGCTTCGCATTAGTGCGTCCGTCCTTCAAAGAATTCACTAACTTCCGTGATGAGTGCCTCCGGGAATGTCATGGACAGCACTCCGGACTGTGAGCTGGAAGGATCCATACCCCGTACGAAGAGATACGCCGCGCCGGCAATGTGTTCGGAATATTGGTACTCCGCCAATCGACTCCGTAAGTAGCGGTGCAGAGCAACAACATAAATCAAGGCCTGGAGGAAGTAGTGGTTGTGCGTCATGGCCGACGTCATTGTGGGAACGCTGTACTCCTCTTGCCCCGCTTCATTTCGTAATCGATTTGTCTTGTAGTCAACAACAAGAAACTGTGGGGTGTCATTTTCAGTCCACGACAACACGGCGTCCATGGAGCCCGTCATCGAACCCACCACAGTGGTGTCATCGATAGCCAGCGACTCAATCCACGGGCGAAACGTCTCAACATCACGAAGATGTTTCGTCACAATGGCGTGAAGATCTCGCAGCGCGCGCGGGTTGGGTATGGAAAAGTCGAATCCAAGTTCCGGGACGATTCGACCCGTTGCAAAATCGGTCAGCGTGCGACTACCCGCGATGTCGCCCATCGACGTCATCACTGCTCGCCGTACCAGTTCGACCGCTTCATCAAATGGAAAGTCAGTAGGAACCATGCCTTCAGCGGCAACGGCCGTGTGCAATTGTTCTCGGATCGCCAACGTGAGATCGGGAGTCGTCACATCGAGATACTCCATAACGTGGTGAATGATGCGTCCAACCTGCGCGGATGACGCCAGTTCAACAAACCCGGAGGTCGGTAGCACGGCCATAACGCCGTCCGATCCTTCGGGTTCCGTATCGGCCTCTTGTTGAACCACCGATCCACTCACTCGAAAGAACGACGACAGTTGCGTATAGGAATTTTGACGGCTCGGTGTCGGTAGGACTCTTGACATCGTGGCCAACACACGAGCGGGCGAACTACCAGACTGGCGGTCGGGTACTCGGGGCGTCTCCGAAACATCAATCGCCTGGACCGCAAAGTGCGCGGGTGATGTCAGCGCGAGAGCTTCCACTTCGTTGGCGTCGCGGATAAGTGGTGAGCTATTCGACGCTCCGGTCCACGTCCAAATGATGTTCATGACTTTGGCTCGGGTCATTGCTACATACCCCTTGCGACGCTGCTCCGCGAGGGCAAGATCACGCTTAATGGCCGGTCCATTACGTCGGGATGCGCCGCCGGGAACGACACCCTTCGTGCCCGCCGACACGTCAAGAATTGTGGAATTCCTTCCCTGCCGATGCAGACGATACGTGGCCACGTTCTTCTTCGTGGTCACATATGTTGAGAGAAATGGGATGAGAACAATCGGGAACTCCAGGCCCTTGGCTTTGTGGATTGTCATAATGCGAACTGTCTTCTTGTCACTCTCTACTCGACGAGCCCACGACATCGATGCCGAGTCCGTGCTCGCCCCATCGCCGTCATCGGTTCCGGCGGACATCTCCAAAAAATGTGACAACTGAGCAAGACTGTCGCTGGCTCGCGTCCGCAGGACCTCAGCGACATGAAGGATGTCCGTAATATGCCGTTCGGCCAACGGTCGTTTTGTTGTTCGAATAAGTATCTGCGACTCCTCCACCACCGTGTCAAAGAATGCGTCGCGGTGTTCGTTATACAGAGATCGCCAGTCGAGCAGATTCTGCTGAAAGGGGGCGAGCCACGACTCGTCGTCTCGATGCCGAGCAACATCAATCCGACTCGCACCACCAAACCAGGAGTGGGCGTAGAGGCGAACATTGCTCGCTTCGCTCGGTCCGGAGAGTGCGTTGAGAAGGTACCGCCACTGGCGCGCCGCTTCTGAGGCGAAGACGTTATTGCCTCCGACAACGGTGCTCGGGATACCAGCCCGACCGAGCTGCTCGGCGATCCACGTTCCGAACGAGTTTTTCGCCACCAAAATGACAATGTCGTCAAGCTCGACAGGGCGTACCGCGCCGGGATCGACTCTCACCCTGGCCTCATCAGGAATGACCTCTTCCAAAAGGCCGGCGACCACACGAGCAACGTCGGCGAACGCTTCGTGTCGAACAGACGCAGCTTTCGTCGCTTTCACTCGACGAAAGCGCCAGCTCGGACCCAGACCGTTTGCCAGCGATAGTTCGCCCGCGGCCGTGACGGGCACAAAATCGATATGCGCCGGCATAACATCACCATCAGCAATCGGCATACCGTCGAAACTCACGCCAAAGTTCTTGGTGAAATTCTTCTTCGAGGCCTCAGATCCCGACGTATACCGTTCAAAGAAAAGGTTCTCCGCTTCGATGAAGTTGGTGGTCGACCGGAAATTATGAACGAGCTCGTACTTCTGAGCTGTTGCAATCGCCTCTTGATAGACCTGCACATCACCGCCCCGGAAGCCATAGATCGCTTGCTTTGGGTCACCTACAACGACAAACGCCTCTAAGAATCCGCACTCCGCAATACGACAAAAACTCTCCCACTGCAGCGCGTCAGTGTCTTGAAACTCATCAATCAGTAGCGCCCCGATTGACTGCGCAACGAGCTCACGATCAGCCGCATTCTCCATTCGGACGGCCAAGCGAGTCAAGAGGTCGTCGTAACTCGTCACACCGAGCTGGCGCTTACGTTGGTCTAATGCTGTTCGGACGCGTCGCGTGATGTCAGCAATCAGTTCGGTGATGTGATTGGAATCAACCGCCGTTATCTCGGCCGCGGGATTATCCATCATTACCCCAATTGACTCATCAAGCCACGTACCAAAACCATCCACCGCGGCAAGTGCGCGCATTTCGTCGGGTGGGAGATTCCGTAATACATCGGCGAGTAGTGATGTGCGCACCTCGGCCGTGTTCAGTGCCGGTTCGAGTTCGCTCACCGACTCACCGAGGGCAAGCAGAGTTCTCTGGGCAAAACCGTGGATAGTGGAGATGCGAATTTGTGAAAAGTTTGCGAGATGTTGGCGAACTTGAGCAGCCTTCTCGCCGTCGTGTTCGTCATGCTCAGCGTGGCGTAGCACTTCGAGGAGGTGTCGACGAATGCGAGCGCGTAGTTCCGTTGCGGCGGCTTTCGTAAAGGTAACGACGACAATTTTTTCCGCGGGCACAATATTGTGCATCAGGAGTCGAGCCACGAGACGCTCAATGGTGTAGGTCTTCCCACTCCCGGCACTCGCCTCAATAGCAATGAGTTCGCCCTTGTTAAGCGGTGTGGATTCGGGGTCGAAGACGGGCATCAATCCTCCTCCGTGGTGTCGATGATTTCGGAGATGTCAATGACTCGCGACAGGAGATTTCCCATAGATGAGACAACGTCACCGATTCCCCAACCCTCCAAAGGGACGTACGCATCAATTTCTCGCACTTCCATGTCGCCAAACAGGAGACGCCACGTCGCCTTACCGAGAAAACGGGGCCAGGGGTTGTGCTTGAAGCCCGTGTCCTGCCACGTTTCTTCATCGCTGAGCCATGTGTCGGTGAGTTGCGAATCATTTTCAAAGGGAATGGGAGAGGTCAGATTGACGAAATAGAGATCCCCCACCTCGTGCAAAATTTCCCGCGCCGCATCGCGATTGACGAGCACATCAAGTCGCTTACTTATGATCTCATCGTCACAAAGTGACACCACGTGCACCTCAACGGCCGACGTATCAGGTGTCGACGCTCGAACGGCGAGAGCTTGCACCCATAAGTCAAAGACGTGACGTAGGCGAAGTTTCGCCGTATGAACGTACGGTACGACCAGTGTGGAGTCACGTTGCAAAACCTCAATATCGTCAATCACGGTGATGTCACCGAGTGGAATGTGTAAGCGAATCTGAGTCCGTTGCGCATTCTCGACAATCGCTTGGTACGCTTCGGCAAACTCTTCAGCTCGGCGCGAGAGGTCCTCCGTACCTCCGAAGAGTTCGGGTGGAATATCTCCACTGTGCACCAGTGACTGGCGGGCCACGTCAGTTGGTCCCTTGCCATTCTTCGAATAATCAAATAGTCGGCGCATCACTTGCGGCATTTCCCGCCGACTTATTTCGAGTGCCAGCTCGTCAAACTCCTCAACTTGCAGACTGTTATCACGAATCCCAAGAGCGAGGTCGAGGTGGGTCCCCACGGGGTCGCGGAGGAAATTCGAGATCTCGCGCAACGTGAGTTCTCGAAGTGACGACGTCGGAGAAGGAAGTCGAAGTTCTGGTGAGATTCTTTGTGGCGAGGCTCCAATCACAATCTGCTGGTCGAGGTTGCTATGCGACCATGATCCTTGTATTACTCGGGTGGCGCGGAGTTCGGAGAAAATAGGCGATGCTGGGTCAAAGTTTTCTCGACTAAAGCCATGGCGAGGATGCCGGACCACGAGCGGGTCGGCACCATTCAGAATTTGCGCCACTGCCTGGCGATACTCCGCAAACGCAGTGCCGAATTCGACTTCTTTGTTATTTGTCAAATCGCGATAGGTACGAAAAATGGTGAGTCGCTCCTGTGTGCTGAGTAGAAGCTCACTCAGCCGACTACGTGCATCGTCATGTGGTGCAATATCACCGACGATCTTTTCTCGTCGACGAAGATCATCGTGACCCCAATCGGGTCGTGAAAATGCTTCATCGTCAAAGCCCACGACATACACGGCCCGGAACGGCGTCCATCGCAAGGTATCGGCCGACGTAATCGTTATTCCGCCCGTCAAAAGACGCGATACCCCGCCAGAGGAGCTCCACGAGTCCTCGAGAATGGCAAGGAAGTCCACATAGTTGATGTCAACATCAATCGAGTTAGAAATCTCGCGTAGTTCGGTGAGCGCACGCGTTACTCGGGCGGCTTCATGTTGATCGTCGCCCAGCGGCACAATCAGCGCACCCACGAACTGATCGAACCACGTTAACCATTCAGAAAGAGAGTGAGGCGTGGTGATGCGGCGAGTGGCATCTTCCAGCACGTCAACAATCTCTGCAAGATTGCCGAGAAGATCAATCTTTCCAGCGAGAACCTCAACGGGTAGCACGCGGCGAACATCGCGGAGGTTCGGATTGAGTACGGTGACGCCGAGATAGAGGCGTTCGAGTCCCGCACGCCACGTGTTGATGTCGCCCAGATCGTTCAGCCCAAACTGGACACGATGTTCAGCTGACAGCCCCCAGCGAATTCCCGCTTCCTTGGTCCAGGCCGACACGATGTCAAGTTCATCACTACCGAGCCGACGCCGGTTCGCAACTGGCGGCGCTTCGAGTAGTGAAAGTACGTCCGTTCGAGTACATCGACTTCGAACGACGTTCAGAGCTTGGCGAACGGCGCGGAGATACGCGCCTTCGGCTGTTAATCGTGGGTCGCTGATGCGATAGGCGAGAGAGGGTTGAGGTGATTCCGTTGCGTCGTAGCGGGGCGCACCAAAGGCGGTACGAATCAATGGAGCAAAAAGCTCGATATCAGAACACACCACCAAAATGTCCGATTCATTGAGAGGGTTCGACGGGGCTGCATTCTCCAAATCGTGGCGAATGGCATCCCGGAGTACTTCCGCTTGTCGCATGGGGCCGTGACACCAATGCTCAACAATGCTCGGCGGCGTCGAATCGAGAGTCTCCTTGACATCGTCTCGGCGCAATGTGTACTGCAGGGCAGAGAGAAGAGACGTCGGTGTGGCGACCTCAGCTACCCGCCGATCAACAGTTTCGGCTTTCTTGAGTAACTCCTCAATAATTGGCGCGTTGGCGCGAGGTAAGCCACCCCACATCTGCAGGAGTTCACTGCGAAAACCGGCACCCTTGCCCACATTTTCCACGACCTCGTCATCAAAGCCGTGAACTAAGAACATCGTGACGTCAATGTGGCGGGCAATCGCCACAATCGTGTCGACGTATCGCGTGCCTCCGGGGAACGCTGTAACTCCGAATACGCTCAGGCGTTCGCGATTCGGCCACTCATCGCGGAGAGGAATGTCTAATCCAGAAAAACGATCCAAAGCGGCCGACCAGCGCTCCGGTGGACTTGGCAGGTCAATATGACGTCGGACCGCCCGCCACACATCGGACTGCTCCTTTTCGATACGTGGCCATACATCGTGCTCCTCCTCGGTAGGAGCCTCTTTCGTAACAACCTGGCCAGTCGCCCACGACTCAACCATGTCGGGACGCCATACGTGATAGCGGTCAAAGAGATCGGCGAAGTGGCGCGCCCGAGCCATCACTACCTTGCCGTCGTCGGAAAGAATCGGACGGGCGACACTGTCACCAGGATGATTCTGGGCCCATTGCATCACGTGAAACGTCAGTTCAGGCAGCGACCACGGATCGCTCGCTCGGCCGTGGATTTCACGTAGATGAGGGAGCAGTATTCGCTGTGTCAGAGCGCCGGGAAATTCGTGTCGCCAGTTAGCAACGATGCCGTCACGTCGCCCGCGCGTTGTCGCTCCGACTCGTTGCCCCAGTTCATGTCGAAGCCACTGTCGTGTGCCAACCGACGGCGTGACTACCCATTCGGGCGCTAACGCCCTCTCCAGTACATCGCCTTTCGTCAGTGGGGTGGAGAGGTGCGCAGCGAGTTCATCGACGAGCTCGGCGTACGACGACCGAATGACAACCTTTAACACGCTGTGGGCTTTTTGCTGCGAATCACACTCAGTACGGTACCGAGCCAATGTGACACACCGTGGGGTTTGGTGTCACAGCCTTCCGGCACAGTTGATTTATCTCTTGAAAGGAGTACCGGTGGAGTTCACCATGTCTGCCCAGCTCACCATTGGGTCGTTGCCCAACCCGGAAGAAATCGATCGCTACGTTGCGCCAATTAATGGATTTACCTACGCCGAACAAAGCGACGACGGAGTGAACTGGCATATTTCTGAGTTTTTTGTGGAGGATGGCGCATCCTGGAGCTGCGTACTTCCTGACATTGCCTTTGTAGAAGGTGTGCTCTTCGCCGCGTGCTACATCCACGACGACGTCGATGCCGACGACGCCCTCTCGGCCTTAGCCGAAGTTGTCAACGGTGAAACGGAGTTCACCGAAGCGCTCGGTCAGTTTGCCATCACTACGGCGCAGCGGGTGGCTGCGAAATACCACTGGACGGTGACCCGCTGGCCCCACGCAGACTTCTTTGCTTCATGCCATCTCGTTGATTTCCCCGCCGACACGCTCTACTTTCTCCACTCATATAGCGATCTACACGACGAGTGAACTACGGTGAGTCGGACGAGGTGAGTTATGCAACCATTCCGATTTGCCGTTCAAGTTTCAAAAGCCGATTCCGCGACTTCATGGAGAAATCTGGCACGCAAAGTCGAAGATCTCGGATACTCCACGCTTTTCATCCCCGACCACTTTGACGACCAATTCGGCCCACTCGTTGCGCTGACGGTCGCGGCCGAATCGACATCACGACTTCGCGTCGGGTCACTCGTTTTCGGCAATGACTACCGGCACCCCGTTGTTCTCGCTAAAGAGATTGCCACCTTGGCGGTGATGTCCGACAATCGGGTGGAGTTCGGGCTGGGCGCGGGCTGGATGTCAAGCGACTACCGGTCGTCGGGAATCTCCGAAGATCGACCGGGGGTACGCGTCAGCCGAATGGAAGAAGCCCTCACCCTCTACACGTCGTTATGGACTCACGGGACAGCGTCACTCGACGGGGAGCACTACCACGTTACCGACGCCGTGCTGACGCCGCCCTTGGCACAACGACCACCCATCATCATTGGCGGCGGGAGTCCTCGGGTACTCGGTATTGCCGCGCGACACGCCGACATCGTGGGGGTGAATCCCAACCTCGCCGCAGGATACATAGGTCGAGAAGTCATTGAGTCAACGCAAGCGGAGTACTTCGACGAGCGAGTGCGCTGGGTTGCGGAAGCGGCGGGCGACCGATTTGCCGAACTAGAGCTACAGATACTGACGTTCTTTGTCACAGTAACTAATGAACGACAGAGCGCAATTGACGGACTCGCGGCCATGATGGGCGTGACGAGTGAGCAGGTTGCCGAAACGCCCGTGGCGCTCATTGGCTCTATTGACCATATGGTCGAAACGCTGCAGATGCGGCGCGAGAGATTTGGGTTTAATTACGTTGTGGTGCATGAAGCCGAAATGGAAGCGTTTGCCCACGTGGTGGCAGCCCTCACGGGGCGTTAGTTTCAGCCGCTTCCACGATCACTTGACTCTCGCGGGCCGCTGACCGGAAAATTCCTTGCGCCATTAGCGACGACTCGCTCCGACGACGCAACGTGTAGATCTCGGCCCGCTCTCGGTGGATCCCGGGATCATCAGGTGCCGCCCACCCCGCGATGTCCGCGAGGTGGCACGCGAGGCGGATATCGCTAGCGGCTAACTCACGCGCCCGGGCGATGACCACCTCAGCACCACCGGCGAGACGAGCAATCTCCTCTCCCACGGCCGCATCGGGAGCAGGCTTGAGTCGTGACGCGGTACCGTCCCACCAGCCGCCGTACAGTCGCCAGATATTGCGAATGACGAACTCCGGTTCGTCGTAGTACGGACGAAGATACGGTTTGGCCAGGGTCTCTTGAGGCACTGATACAGAGTGAATAATCGCATCGAGCTTCTCGCCCGCATTCATCATTGCCACCACTTGCGACACCACGCTTTCGAGGGTTGTCGCAATGTCGTCAAGTACCCGCGCAATTCGATCTTTGCCCTCGATGGGTAGGCCGTGCGCGGGAAGCAACAGCTCTGGTTCTTGAGCGATCATGCGACGCAGTGACTGCGCCCACTCCAAGGCGTACCGCTGGACTTTTTGCGGGTTCCCCGCATTCGGGTAGTTCCAAATGATGAAGTCACCCGTAAAGACCCACTTCTTATCGGGGACAAACGCCCAGAGGTGATCGTCGGTCTCTCCCCGACCGTGATGAAACTCCACCGTGGTGTCACCAAATGTCATCGACGCGAAGTCGTCCACCACGTGGGTGGGCCGGAGAGTAGATGACGGCAAGAATCGCTTCCCTCCACCTACTTCGAGCCCCATCTCCGATGGGATTCCACCAAACTGACGCTGATTAATGGCGAGGTTCCAGTTATTCGTGTAGTCGTAACGATCAAGCCGGCGTGCCACGTTGAGATGTCCAATAACCGACGGCGTGGGATCACCTCGCCGTTCGGCATCACCGGCGAAGGCGAAACTGCCACCTACGTGATCCGCGTGACCGTGGGTATAAAAGAGGTGGGCGACCGGTTGGGAACTCCACTGACGAAGTGACGCCACGACCCATTCGCCACTACCCACTCCCGAAGCGTCGGCCACGAAGAGCCCATCGCCGGTGTCCCATACGACCGAGTGCGAGAAGCTCTCAACAATGGCTAGTCCGTCGGCTAGTTCGCTGAGTTCGTTCGTCACGCGATTCACCGGTTCATCGACGACCCCCGAATCGATAACTTTGGTACTCAGTTCTAACGGGTGCATGGTGTAAGCGTAGGTCGCGAACGGCGCCGCATTCCGCTCCTGGCGTTCATCGACCGCCAGAATGGTGCACACGGAGTAACAAAGACTGGGGAGCTGTGATTGAAAACCGCGTAACCGCACTACTGGGAAGTCGTTACCCCATCGTCCAGGCACCGATGGGGTGGATCGCTCGCAGTGCCCTGGCGTCGGCCGTCTCCAACGCGGGGGGCATGGGCATTATCGAAACGTCGTCAGGCGAGCTCGACAACGTGAAGAGTGAGATTCAACGTATGGGCGAATTGACCGATCAGCCGTTCGGCGTCAATATTGCGCAGGCCTTCGTTCGCGACCCACACATTGTGGATTTCGTGATTGACAACGGCGTCAAATTCGTCACCACGTCAGCCGGTGATCCCACCAAATACACTGCCGCGTTAAAGGCAGCAGGTCTCACCGTTTTTCACGTCGTCCCTACGTTGGCGGCCGCTCTAAAAGCGGTTGACGCCGGAGTGGATGGCCTCGTCGTGGAGGGCGGCGAGGGCGGCGGTTTTAAGAACCCGCGTGATGTTTCTCTCATGGTCTTGCTCCCGCTGATCGCCTCAAAGGTTGATGTGCCTCTCATTGCCGCCGGTGGTATCACCGACGGCGTATCCATGGCAGCAGCTTTTGCGTTGGGCGCCGAAGGCGTACAGATGGGGACACGAATGGTGGCTGCCCTCGAGTCCCCCGTGCACGAGAATTGGAAGGCGGCCATCGTTAGCGCCGCCGAGACCGACACCGTCTTTTTAAATCGCTTCTCCCGACCGGCGTTACGGGCACTTCGAACCGAGCGAACAACCCGCTTGGAGCGCGAAGAGTCGGTATCGATGGCGGAGTTTGCCCATATCACCGACTTGTATTTCGGAGGGGATCTCGAAGCCTCCATTGCTCTTGGCGGGCAAGTCATGGGGCGTATCGAATCGGTAATCTCCGTCCGCGCGATTATTGAGTCCACAATGTCTGAATTTCACGCGACATTGCGGCGACTCCGCCCCACTCCATAGCCCAACGGAGCCTTTCTCCCGCGAGGGGCAGTCACGTCCTACTATCAACGTGACGTACTCCAGGGGGTATTTATGCGCCGGTTCTTGTCCATTGTCACTCTCGTCGGCGGTGCAGTTGTGCCCTTAAGCGCAACTGCTCACGCCGCAACGACGACGCAAACCATTCAAGGGAAAGTCATTGCAGCCCCTGGCCAAAGTGCGCAGAACTTTCGAATTGCCTTTGTCGCCGCTCGCGGTTCGAGCAAACTTCAACGACTCACTGCCGCTGGAACGTTTTCCTTCACTGTTCCCAAGACTGTTGTCTACGGTTCAACTCTTCAGATTATTCGTCCCGATGGTCGCTACGCGGGACCCGTGACGTTGGCGAAAGATAATCTCATGTCGGTCGCGACGACGGCGGTGAAGTCCGCCAAGCTCGCCGTCGCTGCTCACACACAGTTCGCCGGCGTGAGCGTCAATCTCACGGGCGTCAAGTTGATTTACGACGCCGGGAAAGCCATCGGCGGGGTCGTCACGTCCGTGTCCGGCATTGGACAGCCCGCCTCCGGATCGACGTGGTATCGCAAGGCTGCCGTTCGAGCATTCGACGCTACGTCGCCGCTCGCGGGATCTCTGCCCAGCGCCAGCACGATGGGGCTGAAGCGTCCGACCCCATTCACCACCGCCGAAGCTCGACTTTTTACTGGGGCGGCGAGCGCACTCTCACCCCGTGCGGGATCTGATGTGACCGTGACCGGCCCCGGTGGTGACCAAGACTCCGACGGAATTCCTAACTCCTTTGATGTCGACGACAACGGCAACCGTTCGCTCGATGCGGTCGACCCCAACTCGTCCGTGACAGCGGCGGCGAACCCATGGAGCGACATTCGCTTCGACTTCACCGGTGGTGGCGCCGCATTCAACGCCGGGCTCGCATCCCCGCCGTCCCTCACTGACGTCGCCACGGCAATCGGTGGCGACCAGGGGCACTACGGACTGTGGTTCTTTCTCTCCGAGGAGACCCTGAAGGCCGCCGCCGGGGCTACCGCATCATTGGACTGGGTGCGGGTGGACTGTGGCACTTTGCAGTACTGCGGTCAAAACGCTGATGGAACGGCGGTGACCTACAGCTCATCGTTCGGGGTCATCGGTGAGGCGCAAAACGCCTTTACGTCCGCGTTTGGTGATGGTCAAGTGCTGTGGTCGGCTGTCGACGGGGCCGCATTCAACTGCCCCAGTGGGACAACGAACGGCAAGTTCACTCGCTCCGACGCCAACTTGAACGGCACGGCACCACTGAACGGAATGATTCTGACGTGTCGCAATAACGGACGGGGGACCGAACGCATCTGGAATGCCATGCTCAAACCACAGACGGGATCCGCCACGCTATCGACCTACACGCCGGGCGACGTGTACACAATCCAATACAAGGTGCACGGTGATGCGGTACTACACACTTACACGATGACACTCGCTCCGTACTTTTTGACCGTCCCCGGTCTCGTGCGGCTCAACGGCTCGACGTCGCTCCCCACCACGAATGGGGAAACGATTCTTCCGGACGCCGACGGCAAACTGTCGATGGTGTTCCATCGCCCTCAGCGTGCGGCTCTCGCTGGTGAGACGAACTACGACGGCAGCGCCGCCACTTTTATGGATATCGGCGGTCTGCACTATGGATTTATTATCGGTGCCGAAAATACCGAATTCGGCTGCGGCCCGACGTACTACACCGGACTGCAGGGACTTACCACTGACGCCATCACGTCAGATGGTCAGAATCTGTGGCCGACGTCTGACTCCATGAAGACTGATCGACAAGTTGATGCTCCCGGAACCACAGACGCTCCCGACACACTGACGCTGAAAGTGGACCTTGCGGGGTGCCTCGCCGCGATGAAGGTGAAGTTCGGGCACACCATCGATATGAGTAACTCCTACGTGACCCTGACGGCGGCGGGGGAATTTCTCACCGGGGGCGCAAATCGTTCCACTTTGATGTTCCGACTCGGCACGTTGACGGGTTCGAAATACTCCGGCAGTATTCACTACTAGTTCCCCACGGGGAGCGCCGCTCGTAGTGTGTGCCTATGGAGGGGACTGTCGCACTCGTTGGATCCGGTGAGTATCTCCCGTCAATGCGTCCGATCGAGAAGATGCTGTTGGAGAATCGTCCGCCACGATTTGTGCAGATTGCCACGGCGGCGGTACCCGATGGCGATGAGCGTGTGGCGTACTGGCATGACCTTGGACGAGCTCAGGCCGAGTCTCTTGGAGTTACCTGCGTCATCGCAACCGTGGCAAATCGCGACGAGGCAAACAATCCTCGGTTTGTCGAGCTCATTCGTAATGCAGGGCTGATCTATCTGTCGGGTGGGCACCCCGGGTTTCTCGCCGACGTCCTGCGTGACACCGCACTCTGGCATCAGATTGTTGCGGAGTGGCGTCAGGGCGCATCGCTCGCCGGCTGTAGCGCTGGGGCCATGGCGATGTGCTCATGGGTGCCCTCGCTGCGTCACCCGTTTGATAACGGTGTGCGAGGACTCGGACTCTTCCCCCGACTTCGCGTCATTCCACATTTCGACGCTTTCTACCAACGCGTGCCGTCCATCGTTGATCGATTCATTCACGGGAAGGATGAGAGTGTGTCGCTCATCGGAATCGACGAAGAAACCGCGATTGTCGGTGGCCCAGTGAATTGGACGGTGGTGGGACGAGGTTCCGCCTGGCGTCTCGATGGCGAACGGATCCAGCTGCCCGCAGGGTCGGTGTTGACGCTCTAGCGTTGCATCGTGACAACGAACGAGCGCGAAATTACTTCTCCGGTCGACCTCTGTCTTCCAAACGGGAGGGAGCTCAATCCTGCGGCGCGAGGATGGTCACGCTTCCCACTACACCACGACAACCTCGGGCCGTACCACAACCGTAATAAGCGGTGGGACTACTGGGCCATTATTAGCCGGGACTTTGTCGTGAGTTGTGTCGTCGCGGATATCGACGTCTTCGGGCTCGCGGATATCTATTGGGCCGACTTCGCGACGGGCGAGAGTGGAGGATCGGCCGTCGTCGTTCCCTCGGGCGACCAACTCCGACTTCCCGCGACGGTCGGGGCGCACCCCGTCGTCGTGACGAGCGGAGATTTTTCGCTATCTCTTCACGACGACGAGCGGGGAACACATTTTCGTATCACGTGGCGTGAGAGTGACGGTCGCGACGGAGAAGTTGAGATGACCGTGGAAAACCCGATCGGTCACGAATCTCTCAATGTGGTTATCCCGTGGGACAACGAGATATTCAATTTCACGTCCAAGCAACAGGCCCGTGCCGCACACGGATTTCGTCGCGTCGGCGAAGAGACATGGTCATTTGGTGGCGATTCGGGGTGTGATGCCTGGGGCGTGCTCGACGTCGGGCGTGGTCGATGGCCCGACAGCATTGTGTGGAACTGGGGTGGTGGTGCCGGACGGGTGGGTGAACGCACTATTGGGCTTCAGTTCGGAGGAAAGTGGACGGAGGGCAGCGGCGCAACCGAAAACGCAGTACTCGTTGATGGCCGCCTCCACAAAATCGGTCGCGAACTTATCTTCGACTACGACTGGAATCACCCAATGGAGCCGTGGACCGTTCGAGATCCGGGCGGTCAATTAGAACTAACCCTCTTCCCCCGATACGACAAATACACCCACACGGATGTCTCGGCGACGCTCGGCAGCGAGGTGCATCAGGTTTTCGGTCGAATGGAAGGATCGCTGACGACGGACGACGGAGAGACCCTGTACTTCAACGATGTCCTGGGATTCATTGAAGAGGCCCGGCAACGCTGGTAGGACTACAGTCCGAACTGCTCCTTGAGCGCAGCGGGAACGAAATTATTCTCCTCCGTCGCGTCGGCTTCCACGAGACGTACCATTTCGTCGACCACTTCCTGCGGATCCATTTGGCCCTCAGTGATCATCTGGCGCATCATTTGAAATAGGTCGGTGGAGCCAGCACTCACCGCGTCGTCACCAAACCACTCCCACATGGAATCGGCCATGCGATCGTTAAACCCTGTGAGATACGGTCCAGGATTCAATAAGCAGACGTCGATTCCCAGGCCGAATAACTCACCGCGCAAAGTCTTGCCCATCCCCTCGAGAGCAAATTTGCTCATGGTGTAGGGACCAAAGCCAGGCCCCGCGAGATGCCCCGCAATGGAGCTGACGATGATGACACGGCCAGAACCACGCTGCACCATCTGCGGCAGCACGGCCTGCGTTACCCGCAACGTGCCAAAGACATTGACGTCAAAGACCTTACGGACTAGCGCCTCGGGGACGTCGGCGAGTGGCCCCGTTTGTCCAAAACCCGCATTGTTGATAAGAACGTCAATATCCATGGACCGGAGCTTCTCGACGTCGGCCGTCGTGATGTCAACCTTCTCTACACACAGCGATGGGGCTTCTTCTCGCAACGCGACAGCCTGTGCTTCAGTTTCCGTTGTGGCGATGACTGCATGCCCGCGCGCCGCGAGGGCGATGCTTGCTCCCTTGCCGAACCCCGAGCCTGCACCGGTGATGAGGACGTTTTTCACGGCGCCATCAACCCGGCAACTACGCACGCCACCGAAAGCCCGAGTAGCAACATGGCGGGCAGTGCCTTCGCCTGCGGATCGTTGACTTTCTTATGCGTCCTCAGGGCGAGGATGAAGTAGACGACAAATCCCGCACTGGCGAGTAGCCCTACTTTGGGAGCAACCATTCCGATGATGAGACCCCAGGCGCCCACCAATTTGATCAGCCCGAGGACTCGCTCAAAACCCGGCTGATAGCCCCACCGTGCCACGTCGGCCTTCAGAGCGGCCGGTCCGACAAAGTCGTAGATCGCCGAGAGCGAAGCGATAATGGCCAAAATGAGAAAAAAGACTGTGTATGCGTCACTGTTCATATGACCACCCTAGGAGTATTCGGTCACGATGACGATGCAATCACCGGATGGCTCTCGTGGTCCGTGTTCGACGAACCGCGGCACGGTTGTTCATCATTCCTGCACCAGTGTGACCTCGCGAGCCCGGGGCGGGGGGAGATCCACCCCGGGCTCGATCGTTGCTACATGGAGTGCTGTAGCGATTGAGGTGAGGCGTGCGACATCTTTTGGTGATGGCGCTTTTCGTGCTGGTACGCCTCGCGCACAATGAGGCCAACTAGTGAAAAGAAGACGACCGGAAGAAGTAGTACGAGCACTGAGTCCATCAGAATTCCTTTCTCTGAAACACAACGTACGGCGCTGTTCTAAAAACCCTGTGAAAGATTTTGAAGAGTGAGGTAAGAAATGTCGCTAGAGGCTGAGGAGAACGACGCCCGCGACGACAAGCACGGCAGGGGGAATCAAACGACGCGCCGTCCCCTCCCGGAAGACAACCACGCCGAGTACGGCCGCCCAGAAGACACCGGTTTCTCTCAACGCACTGACAGTGCCGAGTGCAGTACGCGTCTGAGCCCACAGAACAGTGAAGTAACCCAGCATCGAGATCACGCCCCCGGCGGCACCCAGTGCAATACGTGGTCGCGGCGGGCGCCACGCCCAACCTCGTCGGACGGTCACCGCCAGCGTCCACGACAGAGACTGAAGAAAAAACAGAGTGATTGCGTACTGCAGCGACGAACCTGCCACCCGCACACCAAATCCATCAATCACTGTGTATACGGCAATGGCGATACCCGTGGAGATTGCCCACCACACCGCCGGTGACGACGCTGATTGGTTCAATGAACGACGACTGAGCAATACAACACCGCAGGTCACCACCACAACTCCGGTGGCGGTACGGACACCCAGTTTCTCATCCGCAAAAATCACCCCGCCGCATGACACGAGGAGTGGCGCAATGCCACGTGCAATTGGATATGACTGAGAGAAATCACCGTGACGATACGCCGCCATGAGTACCAACTCATAGATCTGATGCATAACGACGGCAGCGAGTATGTAGGGTACGGCCGCGCGCTGCGGTAAACCAACAAATGGCAGTGCTGTCGCGCACACAGCCAATACTCCGAGATTCAAAAGTGCGAAACTGTCACGCACATCACCCAGGCCCTTAGCGATGGCGTTCCAAAGGGCGTGAAGGACGCCTGCACCGAGCACGACGGCAACAACATCAAGGCTGGGCGTGGAAGTAAGGGTGGAGAGCGGGATACGCCATTTTGTTCGCTGGCGGTATTGAAACTAGGTTTTCAATCCATGAGCCCCTGCCTACCAACGACCGGCGGCTCGCTCACCGTCTGGCTCGTGGGCAGTCTTTTGGTATGTTGCGGCGTCTATCTAGTGCGTCATTCACGACATCTCGTGGTGACGGCCCTCGTTGTCCTGATGATGAGCCTGGCGATGATGGCTAACTACTCAGTAGCACCCGCGGTTGCCGCATGTTCCCCCGACAATTCGTCCCTGTTGCGGGGAGAGTTGCGCGTTGAGGGAGGTTCGCTCTCCTCCTCCGAGCTCCCACTCATGACCGTCACGAACGCAACGACCACCATCACTGCGCGCTGGGGAACTCCCGAATCCCAGGGTGCGGATACCGTCGTCGGGTTCGCCTTTCCGGATATCACGCCTGGTGAATGGAGTCTCGAATTCACAGAGAGCGATGTCACGGCACTGAATCTCAGTCACTCCAGCTGGCCCCTCGTGGTGAACTCATCACGACTCCTCACGGGCGGCCCCTTGAACGCGACAACGGCCTCGCCCCAATACATTCCTGCGGGTGGGGTTCGACTGACTATCAGCGTGGTTCGAAGTTAAGTCCTGAATCGAGAAACGTTCCACCAGATCAAGTTGTCTCTCATCCTGACTTGACCGGGCCCAAAGGCGTCGTTCAGTCGCGCTACCACCATGTCGGGGTTCCAGCCGGAGTATTCAAGGACGATCGTATGAACATGATGGATCGAGACAAAAGTGAGAAGAGCCCGGGTCATCTCCGGACCTCGTGGCAAGACCGGGCCGACAGGAACGTTGTAGAGACTGAGCAGTTCGGGGCTGAGGTAACCGTGGGCAAAGAGATTGAAGACTGCCCGAGGTTCTCGAGGTTGAACTGACTGACCAGAACCATCGGGACCCGGAACCGTCACCTGTCCACCAATCAGGCGGTATCGCATTCCCGCTACCGCCTGATCCAACATCGGAGTGTTGATGATGTTTTGCGGATAGGGATATGTCAGCACCACTGACCGATTTGGGATGACACCGCGACCTTCGGGTGAATCGAACCACCCCTTGGGTGTGACGCTGGAGGTGGCGAATGCCTGATTTGGGACATACGCCGCTACCAGAAGAATTCCGGCGAATGCGACCATCCATCGATACGCCGACCGGCGGCGCCAAAGGTCATCCATCGCGAACCCAATGACTAACGACATAGCTATTGACGAAATAATTTGAAAGTTGAGAGGATGCGCAGAGCTAAATCCAGGAAGATATTGAAGAAGGGCGTAGGGACCCGGAATCGATGCGCCGCCCTTGGTCCAAGAAATGTTGGGGCCGAACGACAGCAAAATTGCCGCCACCGATACCCACGTCAGACAACAAATCTCACGTCGCCGTCGCTGACTCCACGCGGCAACGAAAAAGCTTGCGATCAGTGGAAGACCTATGTAGCTCGCGTTACCAAATGCCCCAGAAAGAAAACCTGGATGGTATGTCGCTTCTGCCACTGGCTGCCACCAAGCCCACGACCCCGGATTTATGGTGTCTCTAAGCCGTGTTGAGTAGCTCATTAACCAATCGTGAGGTGGACCACTTAACGCCTGCGTACCGAATCGAAACTCGTACAGCGGGTAAGCCAAGAGCGCTACCGTCACCACTGCCCATAATGTGACCGCCCTCAGCCTTTCGACGAACACTGGTGTTCGCCACGTTGAGCGGAGTCGAATCACCACGTAAATTGCGATAGGTATTGCCAAAATAAAGAGGCGCTCCAGCGAGACCAACGCACTCCATAGCGTCCATGCCGCGGCATGAACGACCCCATTCCACCGTGATCTCTTCCCCTCCATGAGTTGCCATACGGCATCGAGGAGCCACGGCGTTCCGAGCGCGAATATCAAGAAGGGTTGTCCCTGGCCGTGTATCAGACGGACAGGTGCAAAACCAATCAATGTTCCGACGAATAGAGCAGCACCGAGGCTCAACCCCCACCGTCGAGCGACGAAGGCGTAGCTCCACGTCGTGGCCGCAATACCGAGGATAAAGACCAGGTTGAGTGCCACGATTGGTCCAAAGTGCAGCGTCACGGGCGCGAACAATGCACCAACCGCAATCGTCGATGTGTTGGCCAACATATTTGCCCCGTCGGGCACATTGATGAGATGCGAGACGAATGGATTTGACAGAGTCGCAATGGCATGCGCCGTATGAGCCAAGAACCACGCCGCTTGGTTTGGATCGCCATTTCCAAACCCGACCATGGTTGTCGCAAGATGCGGCAGAAGATGCTGGTACAGGATGAGGGAGATGCCTAGGCAAACGAGGGCGGCGAGAACCCAGACCTTTTTCTCCCCACGTGACATCACCTACGAAAGTAGCCAGTATTTCTGAGAATGTCCGTTCGCCCTGGGCAAATACGTCCTCTTTGGTCTCGTGTAGACTTCCTATCTACGTCACAGCGCTTTGGCGAAGTGACACACCAGGACCTGTGGTGCAGCTCGGAGTGCACGCCGCCCTGTCAAGGCGGAGGTCGCGGGTTCAAATCCCGTCAGGTCCGCTCGGTGTCCCCTGGGACAACGAAACCTGGTCGAGTAGCTCAGTTGGTAGAGCACACGCCTGAAAAGCGTGGGGTCACCGGATCGACGCCGGTCTCGACCACCAAGGGCTCGGTGTACGCCGAGCCCTTTTGTCGTCGTGGCATAGTGTCGAACTATGTCCGATCTGCCTCGTATTGAGCCGCGATACGCACCCCAGCCACTCGGGCTTGCGTGGCCTACCCACGAGTGGGCATCGGACGTGCATTCGCTGGACCCCGTGGTACGTGAGATTGCCGATCGTGCATTCGATGATCCCGCGGTGGCCGAAACGCGAACAGTACTCGTTGTACAGCACGGGAAAATCGTGTACGAACGTTATGCCGGATCGCTGCCCTCGTTTATCGATCAAGGTGCAGTAATTGACAAGGACACGACGCAAATCTCGTGGTCAATGGCAAAGTCGATGACTCACTTTTTCACGGGGATTCTCATTGACGAACAACGCCTCACGCTCGATGAACCCGTTCGTATTCCCGAATGGTCTAGCGATGGACGTTCCGCCATCACGCTGCGCCACCTTCTCTCCATGCGTGATGGACTTGAATTTGTTGAGGACTACTTACCCGACCACCCCAGTGACGTCATTGCGATGTTGTTTGGGGAGGGTCAAAATGACGTTGCCGGCTACACCATTGCCCGACCGCTGGCGCACACACCGGGTGAAGTATGGAACTACTCCAGTGGAACGACCAACATCATCTGTCGGATTTTGGCTGATGCTGTAGGACCGGGTTCCATCTTCCACGACTTTATGAATCAACGCCTCTTCGAACCACTCGGAATGCGAAGTGCTGTTCCCAAGTTTGATGCTCGCGGGACTTTCATTGGGTCAAGTTACGTCTACGCCACCGCACGAGATTTCGCGCGATTCGGCTACCTCTATCTACGAGGTGGTGAATGGGACGGTCGACAACTCGTATCTCGCGAATGGTGTGACACTGCACAGATTCCCTTGAGTCGTGACGATGAGTCGGGGGCTTTCTACTCGTTGCAGTGGTGGGTCACGGGGGACGAGTTTGGTTCGTATTGGGCCAACGGATATGAAGGTCAACTCATCACGGTTGTTCCGACCCTCGATGCGGTCATCGTGCGTCTCGGAGCCACGGATGCCACACGATACCCAGCTCTGCGGAATTGGAGAAATGACTTACTCCATGCGATGCACCACGCAGATCACTAGACATCAGCCTGCAGTATGGCCTGCTGTCGATTTTGGCGTTGTATCGAAATGTACTTCGCGAGACGCCTGTTGCTTCCGAAAGCTCGACGAGATCAGTTGGCGAACTCCAATCACTTAATTCGCTACTTAGAGTTTGAGAAGCGCGGCGAACCCTCACCGTACGTACTCGGCATATCCCTAGTTGATATGCCATCAATCGGATTACAGCAACGTTCCATCAAAGTGAACGAGACCTGTGGTTCCTGCGGAAATCGATGTTTCCTTGCAGAACAGCGACACGGTGTTGATGGTTTGATCCTTGGCAGCAGCAGCGGCCCGGAATACTGCGCATTGCGCCTCAAATACGTCCGTTCCGATTTCCAGCAACATTTCTTTCCTGTATTTGAGTCGAAGTTTTCAAATAAGAGCGCTGGAACCCCAGAGTAGGAGTTGCTCGCTTCCGTTTCCTTGCTGCTCTTGTACGAACATACGACTTCAGCATCACATTGCTGATTTGAAAGTAGTCACACACAGGAGGTAGTGAAGTGGGCACGACGTGGGGCGCACGGTAAACAGGTGCATTTAAATTTGGGCAGCTAATTCACTTGCACACGTTGATGAACTTCACGCGGTCGAGTAAACCACCCCGTCAACATGACGGCGAGAGTCGTGAATAGCAACGCATT
>JAGWWX010000061.1 GCA_018970215.1 Acidobacteriota bacterium
CATTCGCCAAAGGTGTGAACTCGGGATACGTACCGCTCGGTGGTGTCATTTTGAATGAAGCCATCTCCTCGACATTTGATGACCGCGTCTATCCCGGTGGCCTGACCTACTCCGGGCACCCCTTGGCGTGCGCCGCGGCGATTGCCACCATCGACTTCATGACGAAGCACCACGTCGTAGAGCACGCCTACGACCTCGGGGAAAGAGTCATTCGCCCCGAGCTTCTCTCAATGCAACAACGACACCCCTCCCTAGGTGACGTTCGTGGTGTCGGTGTCATGTTTGCCCTCGATCTCGTGCGCGATCGCACAACGAAAGAACCGCTGGCCCCTTACGGACAGAGCTCTCCGGAGATGGCTGCAATCCTCGCCGCGTGCCGTGACGAACGACTGATGATTTTCGCGAACTACCACCGCCTCCATGTCGTTCCCCCTTGCGTCATTTCCGAGGAAGAGCTCCGCGACGGCTTGGCTCGCCTTGATCGGGTGTTGACGGTCGCGGACTCGTTCTATACCGGCGCAGAATGACCAACGACGAACTCCGAACCCTCGTCGCGGGGCTGATGCGCGAACTAGGTCACTCTTTTGTAGGCCACTCCGTCAGCGACGACCACCTGCGCACGATGGCGGAATCGTTGCGACACCAACTCGAGGTCGTGAACGCCAGTCCCCCGAGAGTACGAACACGGCCCGAGGGCGGATTCGCAACGTTCAAGATGTCGGTGCCGGAACATGGACACGGTGAGCGGCGGCAACTGTTCGCAGACTCCATCGTGTCGGGTGGTGCGAATCCCATGGGGCTTGGAGCGTGGCTGTGGCGAGATGGTGACCACGCGGTGATGGAAGCGACGTTGGGCAAAGCCTTCGAGGGAGCGCCACAGCGTGCACACGGAGGCATCGTGGCGGCACTCATCGACGAAACAATGGGGCTCGTGCTCGCTATTCATGAAGCGCTCGCATTCACGGTTCAGCTCGATATCACCTATCTCGCACCCACGCCAATTAATGAAACGATTTACGCCCGCGCCTGGCTCGAGCGCAAGGAGCGAAGAAAACTGTTTATGCGCGCCGAGGTCACCTCTGGTGACACGACGATTGCGGAAGCGCAGTCACTGTTTATCGAAGTGGATCCCTCGCGATTTCTCTCGCAGTGACCCGTAGGGTGAGGTCATGCCCGCAGTAACTACTGACAGCCCTCTCGAACTCCCTCGACTGACAACGGTCGCTGCCGGAGACCGTCCGCGACGCGTCACGCGCATCACCACGGCACCCCGGGGTTTCGAAGGTGAGGGGTTCCCCGTCCATCGCGCATTTCAGGGCGCCACGCTGGAGGAGTTGGACCCCTTTATTCACATGGATCAAATGGGTGAAGTGGACTACGGCCCCGGTGAACCCAAGGGAACGCCGTGGCACCCACATCGAGGTTTCGAGACCGTGACCTACATGATTGACGGCACATTTCTCCATCAAGACTCGATCGGTGGCGGGGGCGTTATTCAAAATGGGTCAACACAGTGGATGACTGCTGGCGCGGGCATCTTGCACATTGAGCGGCCTCCGGATTCCTTGATCGACTCCGGTGGTCTCTTCCACGGCCTGCAACTGTGGGTCAATCTTCCCTCCTCGCTCAAGATGACGCCGCCTCGATACCAGGACATCGAAGCAGGAGAGGTTTCGCTCTACACGAACGAACACGGTGATGCGATAGTGCGCGTTATCGCCGGCGAAATTGCTGGGGGCTCAGGGCCTGGAGTAACTCACACCCCCATCGCCATTGCCCACCTCTCCCTCTACCCCGGTGGTCGACTCGTTCTGCCCTGGCCCTCGCACTACAACGCCTTGGCCTACGTGCTTGCGGGTCGCGGGTTCATCGGCGCGGATCGCGTTGCCATTGAGGACCACCAGTTGGCCGTTCACGCTGACGGGGACTACCTCGTCTTTGAGGCGGCAGCCACCCAAGACTCTCGCACCGAGTGCCTCGAGATCTACCTTCTCGGCGGTCAACCCATACGAGAGCCGGTTGCCGCGTACGGTCCCTTTGTCATGAATACGCGGGCCGAGTTGCAGCAAGCGTTTGAGGACTATCAGGCCGGGCGTCTCGGTCAGATTCCACCGAACCACATCTAGATCGCTAGCGGCGAGCGATCACCCGTAACTGATCGATTTCACGATGCTGCGTCGTGATGATGCCCTGTGCCATGGTGCGCAGTGAGGTGTTCTTTCCCGCCAACAACACATCACGCGCCATCGCGATCGCACCACGGTGATGCTGAATCATGGCCTTCGCCCACGACCGGTCGAAGGCCTGCTGCTTTTTTTCGCCCAACGACCGCATCTCATCGTCGCTTAACACTCCTTGCATCATCTCATCGCCGTGACTGTGCGCCGAGGGAGCGTGCCACTCGCTGAGATAGTTCCGCAGTTGATCGACTTCGGACGACTGCGTATCGACTATCGCTACCGCAATGTCCTGAAGATCACGCGACGCTCCCCGATCCGGCTCAAGAGCCATCGTCGCCATCTCGATGGCTTGTTCGTGATGTGGCATCATCATCTGCGCGAACATGACATCGGCATCATTGAAGTTCTCACTGGTCGAGCGCAGTTGTGTGAAGAGACCCGCGAGCAACACGACTGCTACCACCGCGCCTATTCCGAGTGTCCGAAGATTCAGCGATTTCTTAATTACCTCAGTCACCTACGCCTCTTCGCGATGCAGGAGGAAGGTTGCCGTTCCGCGACTGATGACGTTGCCATCGGCGTCGCGAATGTAGCTTTCGCCGTAGGCGACTTGGCGGCCAATACGAGTCACCTCACCGCGAAACGAATAGCGCTGGCCCTTTTTCGCACCGCGCATAAATTCCGTCTTCATTTCAATGGTGGCCTTGGTGCGATCTTTCTCATTCAAGGCGGCGTTGATGGCAAAGTTAATGATGGCGTCAAGGAGAATTGCTTGCACCCCACCCTGAACTCCTCCATGGGGATTGCAGGCCAAATCCGTGGCATCGAGTTCGCCCTCGGCCCAACCGAGATCTTCCCCGTCAACGCCGTAGGCCGTAATTGAGGCCCCCACGGCGTCAATGATCGCCATTCCACCGTTTCCGAGCCAGCGGTCCATGTTCTTGCGGGTTGCGCTCACCCCCGTGACGATAGTTTCTCGCAGGGCATAGGCTTTCAGAACTGGCCTACGGGCCCACTTTGGAAAGGAATGACATGCCAACTGCAGTCATTGTGGACGCCATTCGTACCCCCGGCGGTAAGCGCGGGGGCAAGCTCAGCACCTGGCACCCCGTTGATCTCGCTGCCGAGGCCCTCAAGGCCCTCGCGTCGCGAAACAACCTGGACCCCAGCCTGGTTGATGACGTGATCATGGGATGTGTTTCGCAAGTCGGAGCACAGGCATTCAACGTCGGTCGCAGTGCGGTGTTGGCAGCAGGGTGGCCCGAATCCGTACCGTCAACCACCATCGACCGCCAGTGTGGATCGAGTCAGCAAGCGCTGCACTTCGCCGCGCAAGGTGTGATTTCCGGAGCGTACGACGTGGTGATTGCCGCGGGTGTGGAAGTCATGTCCACCGTGGCCATGGGCTCGTCCATCGGGAAGGACGCTGGGTTCCCCTTCGGACCGGCCGTCATGAAGCGCTATGAGTCACGAGGCGGACTCAAGGGTCAAGGAATTGGTGCAGAGATGATTGCTGACCAGTGGGGAATCTCCCGCGAAGACCTCGATGCGTTTTCTGCGGAGAGTCACAAGCGCGCCGCTCGAGCAACTGCCGAGGGTCGTTTTGATAACGAAATCATCCCGATTCAACTGAAGGACGCCGAGGGCAACTTCACCGGTGAGGTAATGACTACCGATGAAGGAATTCGTCCCGACTCATCCGTCGAGAGCCTTGCCAAGCTCAAGCCTGCCTTCAAAGAGGACGGCAAGATCACAGCGGGTAACAGCTCGCAAATTACCGACGGTGCGTCGGCCGTTTTGATCATGAGTGAAGAGAAGGCCAAGGAACTTGGTTTCAAGATTCGTGCCAAGTTTCACAGCTTCGCCCTCGCTGGTGTTGACCCCGTCACCATGCTGACCGGTCCCATTCCAGCCACTCAGAAGATCCTCGAGAAGACCGGCTTGACGATGGATGACATCGACTTGGTGGAAATCAACGAGGCCTTCGCGTCGGTGCCACTCGCGTGGGAAAAAGATCTCAAGGCCGACATGTCAAAGGTCAACGTCAACGGTGGTGCCATCGCACTCGGTCACCCGCTCGGCGCCTCGGGTGCCAAGCTCTGCGCAACGCTCCTTAACGAGCTCGAGCGCACGGGTGGTAAGTACGGTCTCTTGACCATGTGTGAAGGTGGCGGTCTCGCCAACGCGACCATCATCGAGCGCGTCTAGTTCACTCACTAAAAATGCCCCCGCCGGTTCGGCGGGGGCATTTTTTACACCCCGTTAGTGGTAGCGGGTGGCGAGATAAAAGCCAGTAAAAATCGAGCCCAGGCCGGCCACGAGATACCACGGCGACACAGACCCCGGTAGGACGTCGAGATAGTTCAGAGCAATCATCACAACGCCGACGGCAAACGACCCGAGGATCACCCACGCCATCCACTTGGGGGACTCACTCTGCGTTCGGGCCGTCGGTGCGGTAATGCGGCCCGAATCTCGGGCGGAGACGTACCGTCCCGTGTGCGAACCATCGTGTCGAACGCGCTTGTTGCTCTGCGGTCGACTCACGCGACCAGGTCCTCGTTTTTTAGCCACGGTGAGACCTTAGCAATCGTTCGGACTTCAGGGCTAGCCTCAGTGAACGATGCCTGATGTCCTCGTGATTGATAACTACGACTCCTTTACGTGGAACTTGGTCCAAGAAATGGGTGAGCTCGGGGCGAACCTCGAAGTGCGTCGAAATGACGCCATCACCACCGATGAGATTCTCGCACTGCGTCCTGACGGCATCGTGATCAGCCCCGGACCGGGACGACCAGAAAACGCGGGCATTACCTGTGAAGTCATTCGAACCATCGGAGGCACAGTTCCTCTCTTCGGCGTCTGCCTCGGGCACCAAGCAATCGGCTACGTCTTTGGTGCATCTATCGTGCGAGCTCCCGCAATTATGCACGGCAAGACGTCGGCGATTACGCACCGCGGCGTGGGTGTTTTCACGGGGCTGTCGTCACCATTAACGGCCACTCGCTACCACTCCCTGGTCATTGATCCCGATACCTTGCCCCCGGAACTCGAGATCACTGCGACGACAGATGACATCATCATGGGTGTTCGGCATCGCACCATGGACATTGAAGGGGTGCAATTTCATCCCGAGTCCGTCCTCACGGTGGACGGTCTCGCTCTACTGAATAACTTCCTGCAGCGACTCTAGGGACACCAGTTCAGTTTTACTTCCGTCTTGTACGGGTGTTGTGATCCCGGTGACAAGGTTTGGCTCATGACTTGGTCGCGAATGGCTCCGTTACTGCAGTCGGTACTGAGTGACACGAGCGTCACCATCGTCACAACGAGGCCCTGCTGTTGCATCGTGGTCGTGGCGAGAGCCTTCGTCATTCCGGTGACATCGGGCACCACGACATCGCAGTACCCCGTCGAGAGGATGAGTTGAATCTTGTCGTTGCTCACCACGAGCGAGCCAATGGCGGGTGACGTAGCAACCACGAGGCCTTCAGCGTGAACATTGGAGCAGGCCGAACCTTGCGTGTTGTCAACTTGTAGCCCCGACTGGCCCAAGAGAGACGCCGCGTCGAGAGCCGACTGACCGGAGACATCGGGAACGGGAAACTGAGAACCAGGTGACAACACTGTCAATGTCACCGTGTCACCCGTGCGTCCCTCCACGCCGCCGGGCGGGTCTTGATAGAGAACTGTGTTGGGGCGAGCGTTCGACGAGGACGTTGAGGTAAAGACCACTCGATAGGCGAGGCCGGCTTGCTGCAAAGTACTTTCGGCGTCGGAGAGCCCCATATTGACCGTGTCGGGGATAGTGACGGGCTGCGAGGAGTTACCGAGCGAGATACGTAGCGATACGGACTGACCCTTGGTAACTGACGCGCCCGCCTTGGGCTCGGTCGCGACAACCGTGCCGGCGGGCTGGTCGGACTGCACCAGCTTGGTCGATCCGATAACAAGTCCTTGGCCCGTCAATGTGTCGGTCGCTTGGCTGATGGTTTGGCCTACGACGTCCGGCATGGTCGAACTTCCACCGCCCGCGACAAAAAAGAAACCGAGCACACCGATCAGAAGAACGGACACAGCGGCGAAGACTGCATTACGAGTGGAGTTATTTTTCCTACGTCGTACCACGTCGGTGCGTGGGCCGGTTTGAACGGGAACGGCCTGTGTGCGCTCACCGGCAACTACCGATACTGCTTGCGTTGCATCGTTTCCTACAAACGCTCCACCCCGAGACGCGTTAACGGGACGGCCCTCTAAGAATCGCAGTAGATCGGCTCGTAACTCGTCGGCCGTTTGATAGCGCTGACCGGGACGCTTGGCCAGGGCGGTCATCACGATGGCTTCGACATCGGCGGGGATGTCGGGGTTGAACTGACGGGGTGACGGCGCGAGATCGCGAACGTGCATGCCGGCAACCGCCACGGGAGAATCACCTACAAAAGGTGGGCGCCCCGCCAACAGTTCGTACAGTACGACGCCCAGCGAGTACACGTCACTGCGACCATCCACCGCGGCACCTTCGGCCTGCTCTGGTGAGAAGTATGTCGCCGTACCCATAACGGAACCAGCGGCAGTGAGGTTGTCTTCCGTCGATACCGCCTGAGCAATGCCGAAATCAGTCACCTTCACTTGACCTTCTTCGGTCAAAAGTATGTTCCCGGGCTTCACGTCGCGGTGCACGACTCCCGACCGATGTGCTTGCGCCAGTGCGGCCGCAACTTGCGCGACAAGTTCAGCAGCGCGGTGTGGTGACATCGTTCGGTGTTCGCGAAGAAGCCCAGCGAGTGATGTGCCCTCCACGAGCTCCATCACAATGAAGTACGTACCGTTCTCTTCGCCCCAGTCAAACACGGGAACGATATTGGGGTGTGAGAGATTGGCCGCGGCTTGCGCCTCACGACGGAACCGCTCTACAAAGGTGGGATCGACAGAGAGT
>JAGWWX010000062.1 GCA_018970215.1 Acidobacteriota bacterium
AGTAAGGCTCGGCGCTGCACCTCTGTCTGCACCGTTGCGTCGGCGAGGTGCTCGAGTGCCGTCTTCGACATATCAAGCTGCTCGTGTTCCTGGGCGAAATATCCACGTGTCACATTGGCGCCCAGTCGAACGGTGCCGCTCTGTAAGTGTTGCGTGCCCGCCAAACACCGCAATAGGGAGCTCTTTCCGGCGCCGTTGCGACCCACAATCAAAATGCGGTCACCTCGTCGCGTAATGAAGTTCGCGTTCTTAAGAACAACGTGATCTCCATACGCCACAGACACTTGGGTGGCTTCGAGGGGAACGTCGCCACTACGGGGAGGCTGTGGTAAACGAAAGCGCACTTTCTTCTCTCGCTCCGTTACCTCGACGCGTTCGCTTTTCATTCGTTCCACACGATTGTCGAGTACCTTCGCCAGGCGCGCACGTTTTTCTGTCTGACCCCGCATGGAGTCTGCCAACGTCTTCAGTCGAGTGATGTCGGCGTCCTGACGGGCAGCCATCTTCTCTTCACCCGAAATCACAATCTCTTCTTGCTCAACAAATTTGCTGTAGTTCCCCTTGTAGTCACGGAGTCGCCCTTCTCGCAAGCTAAGGACTCGGTCGATTGACTTATCGAGAAGGGGGAGATCATGGCTGATCACGAGAAGGGTTCCAGTAAAGCGCTCAAGTTCATCAAACAGCCAACGCTTCGCCGACTTATCGAGGTGGTTTGTCGGCTCATCAAGAACCATGGTTGAGGGGTTCTCGTAAAGAATTCGCATAATGTCAACTCGGCGGCGTTGTCCACCCGATAGCGAACTCAAATCCTCCAAGAGATACTCCTCTTCGAGGCCCAAACCAGCCGCCAGGCGCGCCACCTCCGATTCGGCTTCGTATCCGCCTCGAGTCCGAAACTCTTCTTCGATTGAGGTAAAGCGCTCAATATTTTCTGAGGTCGGTTCTGCCGCCATCGCGTCACGGGCGTGATGCATATCCGCGTCAAGCCGGTCGAGACCGCGCGCGGATAAGACGTGCGAAAGTCCGATGGGCTCCACCCCAAGACCACCTGGAACGGGTTCTTGCGGAAGGTGCGCCCAGTGGCCGAGACGTTGCGTGGAGCCCGTAACGCGGAGATGCTCTCCTCCTTCACCGAGTATGACGGACAGCAACGTGGACTTACCAGCACCGTTACGACCGACGATGCCGACTTTTTCACCGTCGCCGATCGTGAGCGACGTTGGTGTCAGAAGTTGGCGAGTGCCGATCTCGATGGCGAGATCGCGAAGGATGAGCATTAGGAGCCGAGTACCTCCGCGGCCTCATGTAGTTGAGCGCGAAAATCAGGATGGGCAATCTCTGCAAGGGCGTGAGCTCGCTCCGTGACAGTGGCACCCCGGAGATCCGCAACACCAAATTCCGTTACTACCAATCCGGTGTGGTGACGTGGTGTCGCGACGACGGAACCTGGCGGGAGTTGGGCGGTAATGCGACTTTGCACGACACCGTTGACTTCTATCGTCGATCGAAGGCAGATAAACGACGTGTCATCCACGTCGAGGTCGGTTCCGGCCACGAAGTCCTCGTGTCCACCCACGCCCGAGATCTGACGACCCGCAACCGAGTCGGCGACGACTTGTCCAAACAGATCAAGTCCAATGGCGCCGTTCACGGAAGTGAAGTTGTGATGCTGGCTAATCACGGTGGGGTCGTTGACGTACGACACCGGCGCCATCCGCACCGTTCGATTCTCGTGTAGCCACTCGTACAGTCCCGCGGAGCCCAGGGCGAATGTTGTCACCGACACCCCTTCATTGAGGCCCTTGTGGGAGTTCGTCACCTTGCCTGCGGTCGAGAGGGCCCAGAGTCCGTCCGTGAACATCTCCGAGTGGATGCCGTACTCACCGCCGGGACGTTCGCAGAGGGCCTGCGCCACCATATTGGGAATTGCACCGATCCCCGTTTGCAGTGTTGCCGTGAGGGGGATGCGGTCGATGATGTGACGAGCTATTGCTAGGTCCGCCTCGGTGGGAGGTTCGGACGGCAGTTCAAAGGGACGTTCGTCACTGCGGACGATGTAGTCGATCTCATCAAGTGAGAGTCGGTTAGGGGCATGACTATCCAGTCCGCTGGTCCACGGCAGGTGGGGAGTGACCTCGATAATGAGAAGGCGATGTGGGTCAGCGCCCGCTGCGCGTAGTTCATCGAACGTCGCGCCGTGATGAAGTGACAGTGAGACGTATCCATGTTGGTCGGGAAGGGTGGCCTGGGCCATCATCACGCGCGGTGCCAGTCGTCGGAGGATCGGCGCGAACTGGCGAAAGCCCGCCGGGACGTGTTGTACATCGCCACCCACCGAGCGGTAATAGCGCTCAGCCGGACCAAAAAACCCGGAACGGTAGTGCACGTTTGGGTGCGTGAATACTTCAAAGAGCCCCAGAATGAGCGCGCCGCCAATAGTGAGATTTGTCCAATCCTTCCTTTCACTCATCGCCGTGAGGATCCCGTGTGGGTTCGCAGGGCCGAGCCCCAGACCCACCGTGTCGTCGGGGCGGAGCAGTGCGGCGGCTTCGTGGGCGGAAATTTCTTGGGCGGTCACGTATCTATTCTGCCCGTTTCTTCCGCAAGGTATGCCACGATAGGAGGGTGAGCGACGCCTTCACGATCGACATCTGGAGCGACATCGTTTGCCCCTTTTGTTATCTCGGCAAGAAGCAGCTCGATGCAGCGCTCGAAAGGTTCGCACCTCCCGTGCCAGTGGAGATCAGATTGCACGCCTTTGAGCTCGATCCCCGTGCGCCCGCCTCGTACGATCGACCACTCGCCGAGCTACTGGCGAAGAAGTATGGCGTTGAGGTGGAAGAGGCGCGGCGGTGGCATCGCCGTAGCGAAGCAGAAGCGGCCAACTTTGGGATGACGTGGCGGATGGACGAGTGTCGCACCGGTAACACATTTGATGCGCACCGACTCAACGCCCTCGCCACCTCCCAAGGACTCGGTCGTGAGATGAACGAGCGCCTCATGCGTGGTTATTTTTCCGAAGGTCTCTTACCGAGTGATCGCGCGTCACTTATTACGTGTGCTACCGACGTGGGCGTTCACGTTTCTGAAGAGTTCTTTGATTCCGCGGACTATGTCGACGAAGTGCGCCAGGATGAATCTCAGGCGATCGAACTCGGTATTTCCGGCGTACCCAGCATGATTCTCGATGGTCGGTTTATGTTGTCGGGAGCCCAGGGCGTCGACGCCATGGTCGACGTCCTACAACGGGCCTACGCGCGTCGTTCGCGCTAGTCGCTCTCGGCGGGCACACCCGCCGCAGTTGCAACCTGATGACCATCGTCGAGGTTCATGACCCGGACACCGGTTGCGTCACGACCCTGTGACGACACTTCACGCGCGGGTGTACGAATCATGATGCCGCCCGTCGATGCCAGAAGTATCTCGTCTTTAATGGTGACCATGAACGCCGCCGCAACGTGTCCCCGAGCGGCGGTCAGCTTGATAGCTCTCACCCCCATGCCGCCACGGCCCTGCGTGTTAAAGCGCTCGACTTTGACACGCTTTCCGTACCCTGCGTCGGTGACGCAGAAGAGATCGGCGTCGTCACGCACGGCGTCGAGCGAAATGACTTTGTCGTCGCCGCGCAACTTAATTCCGCGTACGCCGGTCGAGTCACGGCCCATCGCCCTGGCCTCGCCCGAGGGAAAACGAATGGCTGTTCCGCGATAGGTAACCAGCATCACGTCTTCGCCGTCGCGCACCGAGATGACACGCACCACTTCGTCTCCGTCTTTTAGCTTGATCGCAATCCAGCCTTCGCGGCGTGACTTGTTGTATTCCGAGAACGCTGTCTTCTTAACCGTCCCGTCAGCTGTGGCAAACAGTAAATATTCGTTATCGGGGAACTCTTCGGTCGACACGATTGCCTGAATCTTTTCGTCGGGGGCGAGATTCAAAAGGTTGACGATGGCCGTACCTTTTGCTTGGCGTTCTTTCACCGGGATCTCGTGACCCCGTAGACGAAATACGCGTCCTCGATTCGAGAACAAAAGTAGGTACGCCAAACTGGTGGTCTGCACAATCTGGTCGACGAAATCATCTTCCTTGAGCTTGGCCGCCGTGACGCCACGGCCACCGCGACCTTGAGTCTTAAATGCATCGGCCGCCATGGACTTGATATACCCCGACTGCGTCAACGTAATCACGATGTCTTCGTCAGCGATGAGGTCTTCCACGCCAAGTTCGCCGGGGTCGTTCACAATGGCAGTACGACGCTCGTTTGCGAACTTCTTTTGAACGGCGGAAATCTCCTCGGCGATCACGCCGCGAAGTTTCTTGTCACTCGCCAAAATTGATTTCAGCTCCTTGATTGTCTCGCGTAGCTTGGCCATCTCATCTTCAAGTTCACTGCGGCCGAGCCTCGTGAGACGACCGAGCGTCATGTCGAGGATGTGGTTGGCCTGCTCTTCACTGAACTCAAACGGAGCGGCCATAAGTGCGGCGCGGGCTGCGGGGCGATCATCTGACGAGCGAATTGCCGCGATAACTGCGTCGAGCATGTCGATTGCCTTGAGCAGCCCCTCAACAATGTGCGCCCTCGCCTCTGCCTTGCGAAGGCGGAACTGCGTCCGTCGGGTTATGACCTCCACTTGGTGTGCGACGTAATGCGTTAGCGCCTGCGCCAAATTCAAGGTGCGCGGAACGCCATCGACGAGGGCGAGCATGTTGACCGCAAATGAGGTCTGGAGCGACGTGTTCTTATACAACTTGTTAAGAACGACGTTGGGATTCGCGTCGCGCTTCAGACGAATCACGAGACGAGACTTTCGACTCGCAGAGTCATTCTGTACAGCCGCAATGCCGTCAAGGTCGCCCGACTTCACGAGGTCGTAAATCTTCTCTTCGACTGACTCGACGGAAACTTCGTAAGGGAATTCGGTAACAACAATGCGCGTATCGCCGCGTTGTTCTTCGATCTCGGCGACAGCACGCATCTTGATCGATCCCCGGCCGGTGCGATAGGCGTCCAGAATCCCCTGGCGGCCAAGAATCTGCGCTCCGGTGGGGAAATCCGGTCCCTTGACAAACTTCATGAGGTCGTCCGGTGTGGCCGAAGGATTTTCGAGCAGGTGGAGCACGGCGTCAATGACTTCGCCGAGATTGTGCGGTGGGATGCGCGTGGCCATACCCACGGCGATGCCTTGCGATCCGTTCACTAAGAGATTGGGGAATCGAGCCGGGAGTACTGACGGCTGCGCTGAGGTGTTGTCGTAGTTGGGCTCAAAATCAACGGTTTCTTCGTCAATCGAGTCCAACAGTTCGAGTGCCAGTGGCGCCAAACGACATTCGGTGTATCTCATTGCGGCGGCGCCCTCGTCCGGTCCCGTACCGCCGAAGTTGCCGTGCCCATCGATGAGCGGGTGTCGCATTGCGAAGTCCTGCACCATTCGCACGAGGGCGTCGTAGATGGCTCCATCACCGTGCGGGTGATATGTACCCATCACTTCTCCGACGACCTTTGCGCATTTGGTGTGTGGTCGATCGGGGCGAAGACCTTGGTCAAACATCGAATACAAAATTCTGCGGTGGACGGGCTTGAGGCCATCACGAACGTCGGGCAGTGCTCGCGACACGATGACCGACATGGAGTACTCCAAGAAGGAGCGCTCCATTTCGAGATTGATCTCAACTGGTTCGATGTAGCCGACTACTTCGTTGTCGGCTGGTGGAGTAGGGTCGCTTTTCTTCTTCGCCATGATTTCTTTCGCCTCCTAGATATCGAGGAAACGTACGTCCTTTGCATTGGTTTGGATGAAGTGGCGGCGTTGCGGCACGTCATCTCCCATCAGGATGGAGCAGACCTCGTCAGCGAGAGCTGCTTGGTCGACGGTGATCTGCAGCAAAGAACGCTTTGTCGCATCCATGGTGGTATCACGCAGTTCGTCGTAGTCCATTTCGCCCAGTCCCTTAAGCCGCTGGAATTCATGCTTGTGATCGGGGTGTTCCGCCAAGAAGTTCGCCTTTGCAGCGTCGTCCTTGAGGTAGATCTTCTCTTTCCCAACCAACGTCGAGTAGAGAGGCGGTTGCGCCACGTACACGTGACCTTCCATCACAAGTTGCGTCATTTGGCGGAAGAAGAAGGTGAGCAGAAGTGTTCGGATGTGGCTGCCGTCCACATCGGCGTCAGCGAGAAGAATGATCTTGTCATAGCGAATCTTGCTGACGTCAAAGTCACTCTCGACACCGGCGCCAATTGCCGAAATGAGCGCTTGGATCTCTGTGTTCTTCAAAATCTTGTCTGTGCGCGCCTTCTCAACATTCAGGATCTTTCCTCGAATAGGAAGGATCGCCTGGGTCCGTGGGTCGCGAGCGTCCTTCGCCGATCCGCCCGCGGAGTTGCCCTCCACAATGAAGAGCTCGCTCTCTCGGGGATCACGTGACGAACAGTCCACGAGCTTGCCAGGTAATCCCGCACCATCGAGTGCGCTCTTTCGTCGAGTCAGATCTCGGGCCTGTCGCGCTGCGAGGCGAGCGCGCGCCGCCTGGATTGACTTACTCACAATCTGACCGGCTTCGCGGGGATTTTCTTCTAGCCACTCGGCCAACTTTTCGTTGGTGGCTCGCTCTACAAGTGAACGCATGGAGACATTGCCGAGCTTTGCTTTCGTCTGCCCCTCAAACTGTGGTTCAGAGAGGCGAGCCGAAATGATGCACGTGAGGCCTTCTCGAATGTCCTCGCCCAACAGGTTCTCTTCTTTTTCTTTCAG
>JAGWWX010000063.1 GCA_018970215.1 Acidobacteriota bacterium
ACATTGTTTCGGAAATCGACGTCCAGGAAGTTCGCAACGCAGTTGACCAAGCGAACCGAGAAGCGGGAACGAGATTTGACTTCAAGAACACCGAGTCGAGCATCGACTTCACGGAGAAAGAACTAACGCTTCACTCCTCCACAGAGGATCGTCTTCGCGCGCTCTACCAGTTACTCGAAGAGAAGATTGTGAAGCGCGGCGTCTCACTGAAGACGCTCGACGCCGGGAAGATTGAAGAGGCCTCAAAAGGAGGCGCACGTCAGAAGATTGCTCTGAAGGCAGGCATCTCGCAAGAGATCGGCAAACAGATCAACAAACTGGTGAAAGAGCTCAACCTCAAAAATATTTCGAGTTCCATCCAGGGCGATCAGGTTCGCGTCACGGGCAAACAGCGCGACGACCTCCAAGCGGTCATGGCGGCCGTCAAAGAAGCGGACCTACCCGTGCCCGTTCAGTTCACTAACTTTCGCGACTAAGCCTGCTCTTCACGGCGCAGATGTTCGTCCACCTCGGCGAGTTCGTTCACGTGGAAGATGCGATTGAACACTTTGAGTTTGAGTACCCAAAACACGCCGAAGCTCGCGAGGTTGGCGAAAGCGACAATGAACGTCGCGACAATGTGCGGCCACTCGGGGTGATGGCTCACGAGTGAGCCGGCGTACGCGCCACCCAGCATGGAAAATGAGATCCCTAAGAGAGACATCGTCCAGAAGGGAATGATTTCGCGACGGAGGTGACTCCGACCCTTCTTACCCCACGTCCAAGTGCGATTCAAGTAGTACGAAGGAAGTGTGGCGACAAGATTGCCGAACACGGTGGCGTAGACCTCACCCTTGATGATTTTGAGGCCGTACACGATGATGATGGTGGTGTTCGATACCACCGTCGAAATCGCCGACACCGACGTGAAGCGGATGATCTTTCGACCTTCGTGAGTCTTTGACCACGCCACGAGGGCAGCAATCCGGCGGCGCATTGTTGAAACGCTACTAAAGGTCGCGGTTGTGCTTAGAGGGCGTTATTTTTGGCGATTTCGCCGTACCACAGAGCCGAGGGCTTCGGCGTTCGGACGAAGGTCGATCGGTCAACTTCCACGATGCCGAACTGCATGGCGTAACCCAACGACCACTCAAAGTTGTCGAGCAGACTCCATTGGTAGTACCCGCGCACATCGATTCCGTCGCGCACACAACGATGTAAGCCACGCAGCGCTTCGTCAAGATAGGCAATGCGACGCGTGTCGTCAGTAGCGGCAATGCCGTTTTCCGTCACGATGATGGGTACCTGCGCGGTGGCCGCGGCCCGACGCACCGTGTGTTCGACGCACTGCGGCCAGAAGGGATACCCCATATCGGTGACGTCACCGTCGTGATGAAACACCTCACCTTTCGGGGCAATCACTGATTTCGAGTAGCACTGCACTCCGAGAAAGTCGTCGCCACGCACTGCATCGAGATACTTGTCTTCCATTTCGAGTCGAATCTTCCGCATCTTCTCTTCCGCACCATCGAGTGCGACGTACTCACTCATTGAGAGAGTCAGGCCCACCGGATACTCACCGGGACCAGACTTCAGACCCTCGACCATCGCACGATGTGATTCGCGCATCGCTTCGTGCACCGCCACGTAACGAGCGGAGTCTGACACCATGGGCGGAAAGATTCCGTGTCGATAACCCATCACGCTGACGATGTTGGGTTCATTGATGGTGCACCCCACGCCGATGAGATCCCCGAGAGCCGCACCGACGGTGGTGGCGTAACGTCCCAGCCAGTACGCAATCTGCGGTGACTCAAATCCTCCCGCGTCAGCCACCCACTGCGGCAAAGTGAAATGGTGCAGAGTGACTACCGGCACCAGACCGCGAGCGTGACACGCGGTCAGGACGCGGCGATAGTGCATCAACGTCGCAGTCGAGAACTGCCCTTCGGCGGGCTCGATGCGTGCCCACTCAATAGAAAACCGGTACGAGTTCAGTCCGAGTTGCTGCACAATGTCGAGATCGACCTCGTAGAGGTGCCACGAGTCGGTCGCGTCGCCCGACGGCTCGGCGACACGCCCGGACGTCTGTTCGTGACGCCACCAGTCCGAGTTGGTGTTATTGCCTTCTATCTGGTGCGCCGCTGTTGCGGTGCCCCAGAGAAAGTTGTCGGGGAATGTCAGTCGCTCACTCATACTGGCAGAACCTAGACCACAGACACCGGTAGGCGCGACTACTCCTAGCCTGTAGGGGTGACCGAAGCTTTAGCGTTTCTTGTAGATCATCTCCTTGACCTCGAAAATATTGAGGTCAATATTTTCCGAGGGACGCAACCGGCCGAAGACCGCCAACGAGTTTTTGGCGGACAGGTTGCGGCGCAAGCCCTCATGGCGGCCGGACGGACGGTCGACCGCGGTCGGGTGCATTCGCTCCACTCATATTTTCTCCGCCCCGGCGACCCCAAAGTCCCGATTCTCTACGAAGTGGACCGAATTCGCGACGGCAGCAGTTTCATTACCCGTCGTGTCGTCGCCATCCAACACGGACGTGCGATTTACAACATGCAGGCGAGCTTCCACAATGACGAAGAGAGCCTGGAGCATCAGTTCCCCATGCCCGACGTACCGGGCCCCGACACCATTCCTCCCCTCTTTGAACGCATTAAGTCAGAGCGTGATCCCCACGAAATCGACGAGTGGTTCAAGCGCATGCACCCCATCGACCAACGTTTCATTGGTGAGTTGCCGTGGAGCCCCCAACGCAGTCGAGAGCCGTACAAGCAACTGTGGATCCGCGCTGACGGCGAACTACCGAACGATCCCCTACTCCACGCGTGCGTTGTGACGTACGCGAGTGATATGTCGTTGTTCGACTCCATTCTTGGTCCACATGACATTCGTTGGGACGATGGAACCTTTATGGGGGCCAGCCTCGATCACTGCATGTGGTTTCACCGCGAAGTGAAGGCCGATGACTGGTTGCTCTACGACATGGACTCGCCCATAGCCCATGGAGCTCGCGGCCTGGCTCGCGGATTCCTCTTTGATCAGTCGGGCCGACTGTGCGTCTCAATGGTGCAAGAAGGTCTTACACGAGTGATTCGTCCGAAGTCGGAATAACTATCGAGAACCTCGCATAGTGATTTTGCTCACGACGCGCACGAGCCACTTCGGTCGCATGCGGGCAATAATGCTCTCTAGTTTCTTGATGTGCTCTAGCTCAATCTCTCGCTGAGCGTTCAGTTTGCGCACCTGAACTTCGCGGGTTGCTAGTGACGCCTTGAGGCCGGCAATCTCCCCGAGGAGTTCGACGGGCACCGCACCAAATCTTCCCCATAGATGTGGGTCCGGTGTGGTGTCGAGAAAGAGTGACTCGATGTCGTCTACCGCGACATCAATAGTGGCGTGAGTATTCACCCACACCTGTAACGCCCGTAACTCGTCAGTCGTGGGGGGATTCGCGAGCCAGTGGCGTAGCTCCTCATGGGTGGCGACGTGAGCATGACGTCGCCCCGCAAAACTTTCTGCCGCCCGCTCCTCGACAACAGCCGGTGTGACCCAGCCGTCGGCGCCGTGAATGTCATAGATGAGTGCGGGGCGCCCGATCCTCATCGCATCTAGGACTGAACGGCCGAGTGAGACCACTGCATCGAACTCTCCGAGCACATCGTCAGTAAGAACCTGGGGATTCTTCGGTAGGCCAAATCTCACGACGTCAATGTCGAGTTCCTCGGCAGCCGTTCGGAAATTTTGCTCGAGCTCATCGGTCATCCGGTTCGACACAATCGCTACTCGGGAGAGAGGGCGAGTGTCGCGCACTGGTTTCTCGTCCCACGCCGTCCAATTACGAACCACACGATGAGGTGCGGCGCTCCAGCCGGCCACGCGAGAGACGTTGTCCGCCGTCATCTCCGACACCGCGAACCAGGGAAACTCGAGTCCAGCAACGAGTGGTGGCGGATTCTCGAGAGGGGGTTGATGTCCGAGAAACCCAAAGACGGTGGGGGCACCAATACCGGCGTTGGCGAGTGCGAAGTAGCTCGGCCAGTGGAAGAGAATGATGCGGTCGGGAGTCGCCAACGTTCCATCTGCGAGGTCAGCTACAGTGCGACACTTCAGTTGCAGGTGGCTCTCCACCCACGCGGCGAACTCGCCACGGCGCAGAGCAAACAACGTGACGGTGTGGCCGCGGGAACGAAGCGCATCGGCAACTTCGCACGCGGCGAGAGAACTACCATCACGAACTTCCAGTGACGCCACCGTGACGAGATATTCCATGCGGGAATACTCTCAGGGCGACTTAGCGCTGGTCAATCGGAACGTAGTTGCGCTGCTCAGGCCCGACATACAGCTGTCGTGGACGGGCGATTTTTTGATCCTGGTCGAGGAGTTCGCGGTAGTGCGCCAACCAGCCAGCGGTGCGAGGAATAGCGAACAGCACGGTGAACATTTCACTCGGGAAACCCATGGCTTGATAGATCAGCCCCGAATAGAAGTCCACATTGGGGTAGAGCTTGCGTGATACGAAGTAGTCGTCCTGTAGGGCGACTTCCTCAAGTTTCAATGCCACATCGAGTAGGGGATTCTTCCCGGTGACCTTGAAGACTTCATCGGCAGTTCGCTTGATGATGGACGCGCGAGGATCGAAGTTCTTATATACGCGGTGACCAAAACCCTGCAGCTTGCCCTTGCCGTTTTTGACACCTTCGATAAATGCGGGGACGTTGTCAACTGTTCCGATGTCTTTCAGCATGCGGAGCACTGCTTCGTTCGCTCCACCGTGGCGCGGTCCGTAGAGAGCCGCGGTGGCAGCCGCCGTCGCGGAATAGGGATCGGCGTGAGCACTGGCGACGGTACGCATCGCTGTTGTCCCACAGTTCTGTTCGTGGTCGGCGTGCAAGATAAACAAGATGTCAAGTGCGCGGGCCAGAACCGGATCTGGTTCGTAACGCGGCTCGGCGACCTTCCACATCATGGAGAGAAAGTTTTCGGCGTATCCCAGCGAATTATCCGGGTACACGAACGGCATTCCCACGCTAAATCGGTGCGCGGCGGCGGCGAGCGTGGGCATCTTGGCGATGAGTCGAACAATCTGTTTATTCAGACTCTCGGGGTTCGAGATGTCCTTGGCGTCCTTGTAGTACGTCGACAGAGCCGCCACGGCGGAGACGAGCATTCCCATCGGGTGGGCGTCGTAGTTGAAGCCCTCCAAAAAGCGTTTCCGCACGTTCTCGTGAATAAAGGTGTGATACGTCACCTCTTTTTTCCACGCCGTTGCCTGCTCGGTCGTTGGGAGTTCACCGTTTAAGAGCAAGTACGCAACTTCGAGATAGTTGGACTTTTCCGCCAGCTGCTCAATGGGGTATCCGCGGTATCGCAGAATTCCCGCTTCGCCGTCGAGATACGTAATCGCCGACTCCGCCGCCGCGGTCTGCATAAAGGCGGGGTCGAAGAACCACACCCCCGGGAGCGCCTTGCTGAACTCCTTGGCGGAGACGCCACCGTTATCAATGGGAATTTCGTACGACTGCCCCGTTCGATTGTCGGTGATGGTGATCGACTCTGTCACGGTTACTTCTTTCGTCGTTGTCCACTACCCAATCTAGAGGTTCGAGAAAATTCCTCAGTCAGACGGGGCGACCTTCACGGAATATTGGCGAGTTGTTGCCCCAGGGTACGCCGGAGCCGCTCCCGTCACCCGAACGATCAGGGTGCCGCGCATCCCTGGGTACGTCGGGATTTCGGGGAACACGACCGCCACGGACGTTCCCGCGGCCAAGGTTCGGTGAGCAGTGACCGTCACGGGCTCGGCCCGTCGCCAGCGCGTCGAAACGGTGATGGTCAGCGTTGATGTCACTCGCCCGACATTGCGAACGCTCACCCCGATTCCTATCGACGTCTTGGGCAGAAGAACGATTTGCGCCGATCGGCTTGGGAGAGGCTGAGGGTCAATCGCGATGGCGCTGATTGCCGCGGCGGTAAGTGGCTGCAAGGCCGAACGTCCGATGAATCGCGTGACGTCACGTTCCGTCAAAGCGCCCAATCCCCAGCGGGATTCACTAAGGCGTACCTTCCCTGGCTCCGCGCTGAGCTGCCCTCGAATTCGATCCCATGAGGCGTTCGACTCGTTAATACGTTCGACGGCCGAGCGGAGAGAAGCGAGCGACGACGACCCTCGATGAGGAATGTGCAGTGACGCTTCGATGAACGTCACAATGTCGCTCCATGCCGCAACACGAACGTCTGTCATGTGTCCAAACTGCTCATTGACATCGCCCGCGATGCGCGGCGTACCTAGTTGAACCGCCGTCTCACGCACTCGATTTACTCGTTGGTGGAGATCTGAGAGTGTTGACTCAAGTTCCCAGCGAGAAAGCGTCTGTGGAGACCGGATGAGGCCCAGCGTCTCGCCGTCAATTGCGTTTTGCTCTCCGAGATTCGAATTGACCAGAACTGCGAACGAACGATTCAGGGTGCGGCGGTTCGTTTCCGAATCTCGGGCGGCCTGCA
>JAGWWX010000064.1 GCA_018970215.1 Acidobacteriota bacterium
GCTCTGTGCATCGCGAACGAAGTGGGTATGCCTCTCGCTCTCGCCAAGGGAATCCAGGCCGGAATCCCAACGGCGACCTTCGCGGACATGGGTCAGCGTGCAAAGGACTTTGAGTGGGAAGAGGAGATCGGGAATTCAACAATCGTGCGCGAAGCTGCCGGTGTCGTGGCCGCGATTACACCGTGGAACTACCCCCTGCACCAGATCGCGAACAAAGTCGCCGCAGCGCTCGCGGCCGGATGCACCGTTGTTCTGAAGCCCAGCGAAGTCGCCCCAATTAACGCATTCATTCTCGCCGAAATCATCGACGAAGTGGGTCTGCCCAAGGGAGTCTTTAACCTCATCACGGGCACCGGCCCCGTGGTAGGCGAAGCCATCGTTGCGCACCCGAAGACCGACATGGTGTCCTTCACCGGCTCCACTCGTGCGGGAAAGCGCGTCATGGAGATCGCCGCACAGATGGTGAAGCGAGTGTCCCTCGAGCTCGGTGGCAAGTCGGCCAACATTATTCTCGAGGACGCGGACCTCACGAAGGCGGTCCCGGACGGAATTTTCAAGTGCTACTTGAACTCTGGTCAGACGTGCTCCGCACTTACGCGCATGCTCGTCCCACGGTCCAAGTTGGCTCAGGTCGAGGACCTCGCCGTGGCGGCGGCGGCTGGGTTCCAGCCGGGCGACCCGATCACCGGTGGCACGTTCATTGGACCCCTCGTTTCGGAAGCACAACAGAACCGCGTCCGTGACTACATCAACAAGGGTGTCGACGAGGGTGCCCGTCTACTCATCGGAGGAACCGCACAACCCGAAGGACTCCCTCAGGGCCACTACGTGCAGCCGACAATCTTTACGGATGTCACCAACTCCATGACCATCGCTCAAGAAGAGATTTTCGGTCCCGTTCTCTCGATCATCCCCTACGACACGGAGGACGAGGCGGTTGCCATCGCGAACGACTCGCTCTACGGACTCTCGGGTGGTGTGTGGGCCGGGACGTCGGAAAAGGCATTCGAGGTAGCCCGCAAGATCCGCACCGGACAAGTAGAAATCAACGGCGGCAACTTCAACATCTTCGCCCCGTTTGGTGGCTACAAGCAGTCGGGTATTGGACGCGAGCTTGGAAAATTTGGCTTCGAGGACTTTCTCGAAATCAAGTCCATTCAGAAGTAGTCCCCAAGCACTGAGGCGCGAAGCGTGTAATATCGCTTCGCGCCTCTAGCTCAACGGCAGAGCAATGGACTCTTAATCCACAGGTTTCGGGTTCGAATCCCGAGGGGCGCACCGAGAAGTCGGGGTCGAAAGGCCCCGACTTTTTTGTCGCCTAGAGCAGTGGCCGCATCTCAAGACGGCGGTTACACGCGCGGGAGCCCCACTGCGCGAGTGCCAGCGCAGTGTCGTGAGAATCCACATCGATGATCCATAGTCCCGCCATGTAGTCGTCGAGGTCGTGCAGCGGGCCGGCGACAACAACCCCCGCATTGAGGCGATTATCAATAACAGTGGCGTGGGAGGGATCGGCGATACCGACCGCAATCACCCATTGACCGTTCGCCCGCAGGGCGTCATTGAACTCATCAATTGCCGCGATTTCATCCCCCGTCGCAGAGCCGCTCTGCGAATCGATGACAGCTAACAGATACCGCATACCTCTCCTAACGAAACGTGTCGTCACCGCGTAGTGACGCCCGGTCAAACGAGTATTCGTGATCGATGAGCGTACCGGCGCCGCGGTAGCGCTCGTAGAACTCCGAGCGACCACGTCGCATGGCGGCGCGGTGTTCGGCACACTTGGCCCACTTTGCTGCACCTTCGAGAGAGGTAAACCGCTCGAGAACGACTCCTTCACGGTCACTGCCGAATCGCTCGACACTGACAAAGCCATACTCCGGGTCGCTCGCAACACGTTCATACATCGCATCGGAGAGTTCTCGATAGGCCGCTAGATCGCAGTCGTCACGAAGTACGTAGTGGAAGTAATTGATGTACATCTTTCACACCATCGCTGACGTAAGTTCAAAGAGGAAGAACTGCAGAGCCTGAATAGTTTCGAGCTCTTCGCTCGCCGCAGTTCGCAGGTCGTCCTCCGACGAAACGCCAGCTTCCGAGCATCGGGCTCGCAGTGCCACTTGCAAGGTTGCGAGCCACGCCCACGCTTCCGACGTCGAAATTGTCGGACTATTCAAGGTCTCTTTCATCACGCCGGCATTGGTTTCGAGAAGCTGTTGGCGTTCAAAGACGCGGAGCGGATCGTCACTCTCGACTTCGGGCGTAATGGGGCGATGAAGGCTTTCGTGCCACACGTGCTCTGCGTCGGACTCGGCACGAATAACGGCGTCGACCACGACCTCGAGGAACTGACGAGCACTGTCGTTGAGCTTGACGCGAATTCGACCATCCCGCTGCGGCGTAAACACCTTGGAACGCAGCATTAGACCTGCTCCACCGTGGCGAGCAGCCCAAAGGAGTGCAGTTTGACGCAGTAGCTTTCGGCCCGGTCGCGCGCTCCGCTCCACACCGCGCTCTTGCCCTCATGGTGTACCTGCAGCATTAGCTGCGTCGAGCGTGACTCGGAGTATCCAAAGACTTTTTGGAAGACCAGCGTCACGACGGCCATTGGTGTGACGGGGTCATCCCAGACAACGACCGCCCACGCACGCTGCGTGACGCGTGACTCGTCGACAACAGTGATGTTCCCCGTTTCCTCCTGAGCGCCGAATGTACTCATAGCCACAGTTTCGCAGAATCACGTCGACATGTCACCCCTAAGGTAAGCCCATGGGACGGTGGAGCTCACTACGTGATCTCGGTGCAACGACCACCAACACCACCGTGCAACATCTACGAGCCGACGCCCTTCGCCGACTTCGCGACGTGATGGGGCTACGCGGCGAACCACCCCTCCCCGACGTCAATCCCGCCACGGCGTACATGCCGGTCGATGGGATGGCGCGGCGTATCCACTCCGACTTACCCGCCATGATCATTGGCGGGTTGGCATCTCTCCTCTTGCAGATGAACCACCCCGCGGCGATGGCGGGCGTCGCGCAGTTTTCGATGTACAAGCAGGACCCGCTCGGTCGCCTCTACCAAACCGCTCAGTTTCTCGGAACAACCACCTTTGGTTCACGGGACGATGCCCTCGCCGTCATTAACACTGTTCGCGACGTCCACGAGGGCGTCCGAGGTACCACGCACCTCGGTGAGCCCTATTGGGCCAACGATCCACGCACCTTGTTGTGGGTGCACTGCGCGGAGACGGCGATGTTTCTTCGGGCGGCCGAGCTCTACGGACCGCGCGTCATCTCTGCGTCCGAGGCCGATGAGTATGTCAATGAAATGGCGCATGTCGCTCGCGATCTCGGTGCAGCTGAGCCACCGACGACCCGCGCAGAACTCTTTGCGATGCTCGAAGGATTTCGACCGGAGCTTGACCTGAGCGACGCGGGCCGCGACGCGCGCAACTTCGTTCTCCGCGGCGTGCATCACCGCCCTCTCGAGGTCGCGGGCTACGCCACGCTCTGCGCCGCCGCCGTCAATATCCTTCCCGGCTGGGGGCGCCATCTCCTCGGAATCCCGAGAGTTCCCCTCATCGAAAATCTGGCGGTGAGGCCGGCGGCCCTGGCCGCCGCAGTCACCCTGCGGCTCGCGATCCCCGGTGCTCCTACTGCGTCAACGTAAGACCACCGTCGGTGGCAACGCACTGACCCGTGATGTAGGGAGTCGTCGCGAGCGCAAAAATGAGCGCCGCGACATCCTCGGGCTGACCCGAACGCCGCAATGGCGCGACGGCAGAAACAAACTGTCGAATGACGTCCCAGTCTTGCGTCCACGTCGTGTCGATAAGTCCCGGACAGACGGCGTTCACCCGCACCTCGGGTCCGGTGACTTTCGCCATCAAGACCGTCAGGTGATTCAGCGCCGCCTTGGACGATGCGTAGGGAATCGACGAACCCGTGGGGCGCAAGCCCGCAATAGACGAAACATTGACAATGTTGCCCGCGGTCGCCCGTAGTGCCGGCATGGCCGACACCGACAGTTTCCACGTACCAAAGACATTCACGTCATAGATCTCTCGAAAGATGTCGACCGTGGCGGCCTCAAGGTCCTGATGAGGAATGACGTGAGTGAATCCCGCGTTGTTCACGAGTACGTCGAGACGCCCCCATCGCGCGAGTACCTGAGAGACCATTGCGTCGGTATCGGCGTCGCCGCCAATCGCGCCGGGCACGTAGATCGCGTCGGGCAGAGAGGCGGCGAGCGTCTCCCCTTCACTCACGCTCCGCGATGAGTTCACCGCCACGGCATATCCCCGCTCCGCGAAGAGGAGGGCTGTCGCTCGACCAATTCCACTCGTCGAACCGGTGACGAACACAACGGGCCGGTCCGTCATCGTGCGTTCAATCGCCACGAGCCGGCCCATCGCTGGCCTGGTTCCAACACCACAACATCTTTTCCGCTCCTCAGCGCATCGGGTGGTGCCGTCATCGGCTCCACCGCAATTGCGGTACGGCGGCGTCCACGCTCGAGCTTGTCACCGGTGTACACCTGCAAATAAGGGAAATTACGATCGACACTCAGTTCAACTCGATGACCGTTCGTGTCCGTGACGACCGCGGTAGCCATCCCCTGAGCGTCACGGTTGAGTTCGGTGTACGTGACGTCCAGCTCGTGACCCGACACGGACTTCGCGAATCGAAAGTCGCGAAGACTTCCTTCGACAGGAAGTATCTCACCCGTCGGGAGCTGTCGATCGTTCACACCCACCCACGCGTTCGCGGGCACCTCGAGGAGCGTTCCTTCAATCGTCGGTGTGGTCACCGCGAGATAGGGATGAAATCCCAGAGCGAAAGGCACCGGGCAGTCATCGCGATTGGTCACCGTGGTCGTACAGGTGAGACCCAAATCCCCGAGGTGATAGGCGACCTCAATCGTCGTAGCGAAGGGATACGCCGGACTCGGATGCAAGAGGTGGGTCAAGACACAACGATTTTGATTGAGGGCCTTCACTTCAAAAGCACGCCAACGAACGAGTCCGTGATGTCCCGTGAGAGTGGTGGCGTTATCGATGTGCGACCTCGCCGATCGACCGGAAAACTCCCACGGCTCGTGATCGATGCGATTTGGCCAGGGGTAGAGCACTTGGCCCCGGGCGCCCGACGGTAACTCGTCTGCGGTGTAGCCCTCAATAACGGGCGTTCCTCCGAGTACGTATGTTCGCAAGGTGGCGCCCACCTCGGTGATCACTGCCCGCTGATTGCCGTGAGCAATGGCGAACTGCTCCCCGCCCGGTAATGCCTCCGCTGTCACCATGTCGTCACCACCATGTCGCTCCCAACCGTTATCGTACGTCTAATGCGCTTACTCATAACGAACGATGACGGAATTTCTGCTCCTGGCATTCAAACCCTCACGAGGGCAATAGCGCGCTGGGTCGACGCCGACCCCCGCGTACGCAGTGCGATTGTTGTGGCCCCGGCGTCGAACCAGTCGGGGATGAGTTCAGCGGTCGGCGACGTGTTTGAAAAGCCATCGGTGCACTACAAAAAGATCATCATTGAGGGCGCCGAGAATATTCCCGCGTACGCCCTCGACGCCACACCGGCGTTATGCACCATTATCGGTGCTCTCGGAAGTTTCGGGGAGCGACCCACAATGGTGGTGAGCGGTATTAATGCGGGCGCGAACGTGGGCCGAAGTGTCCTTCACTCGGGCACCATTGGAGCGATTTTGACGGGTTCGCAACTCGGTCTTTCGGGACTCGCCGTCTCGGTGCAGTGGGGCGACAACGTCCACTACGACACTGCAGCCAACGTGGCCGTTGAGGTCCTCGATCAGTTCTTCCTAGCCCCCGAAAGAACTTTGCTCAATCTGAATGTGCCAAATCTCCCCCCTGGGGAGCTACAGGGCGTGCGACGTGGTCGAATTTCAACAGCCGGCATTATCAAGTCGGCCGGGCGCAGTGTGAATGGCGTTGAACTCGGCGATGAGGGCGAGATGCCTCTGCGCTTCGGCGCCGCAACGCCCGACTTGGGTGACGTCTCAGACGAAGAGCCGGACGACGACGGTGCTTTAATCGCGGCGGGATACGCGAGTTTGACGCCGCTGCGAAGTGTCACGGAAGAGACGTCGGCTCACATCGACGACTTAGTGCGCAATAGTTTGACCGCAATTGCCGATCACTTGGAAGGTCACCGCTAGTCCTCGGAATTGAGTCGGCGCGCACGTTTTTGTTGTGCTCGAAGTTTCTTCGACTCCAACCTGCGTTGTGTGCTCGAAAAAGTCGGTCGTGTCGGTCGTCGGGGCGTGGGTGGCTCGAGCGCGACAGCCAACTT
>JAGWWX010000065.1 GCA_018970215.1 Acidobacteriota bacterium
GTCCTGATCCACGGTCGGAACGGCGTTCACTGGCACCATCGGATTCGGTGTCCGTTGACTCACTCGAACTCGTTGTCGACGGGGTGTCCTCAAGGCCCTCGAAGTCTTCCGACGACACCGTGCGCCGCACACGGGGGGCCCGCTCTTGGGCTGGGCTGTCGCTCGAGGTCGATCCACCATTCGTGAGTAGGTCGATGAGGTGCTCTCGACCCGAGCGTCCCGACGTCTTAATGCCGGCAGCCTTCACGAGATCGCGAAGTTCATCTATGTCTTTGCCCTCAAGGGAGCTGCGGCTGTGCGCCATGGTGGTCCTTTCACCGGTCGATTTCACGACAAGGAGAAAATCAAAAGAAGAAACGATGTGTCGCCGACACTCTGCGGTGGAACATCTCACACCGGAGCGACAGCTCTAGTCTAACGCTTCGTCAGGCCGACCACAACTATCGAGCGAGATGCTCCATGAGAGCGTCAATTGTGCTATCGAGCACGACGGGCGCAGACGCAGATTTCACCGCCGTATCGGGATCCTTTAGGCCATTACCCGTCAGAACCGCGACCACGGTCGTCTCGGCGGGGACTCCGAACTTCAGGAGTCCGGCCACCGACGCGGCCGACGCGGGCTCGCAAAAGACACCCTCTTCGTGGGCCAACCAGGACCAGGCCGACAGAATTTCATCATCGGTGACGGCACGGATTGCCCCGTGGCTTTCGTCAATGGCGAGGAGGGCGGGGACCCACGAGGCGGGATTACCGATTCGAATCGCCGTCGCGACCGTCTCGGGGTCGTCCACACGGTGGCCGAGCACAATGGGGGCGGCACCCGCCGCCTGAAATCCCCACATCTTGGGCAGTGACGTGGCGCGACCGGCGAAGTGATACTGGGTGAATCCTCGCCAGTACGCCGTGATGTTGCCGGCGTTGCCGACGGGTATCGACAGAATGTCGGGCGCGTGACCGAGAGCGTCGACGAGTTCGTAGGCACCCGTCTTTTGCCCCTCGATGCGATCGGGGTTGATGGAGTTCACGATGGTGATGGGTAAGTGCTGCGTGATCTCCCGCGCGAGGGAAAGTGCGCGGTCAAAGTTGCCACGAATCTGCACGACCTCTGCGCCGTACATGATGGCCTGCGCCAACTTCCCGAGCGCAATCTTTCCTTCCGGTACTAACACCACGCAGGCCATACCGGCCTTCGCGGCGAACGCGGCAGCGGCGGCCGACGTATTACCAGTTGAGCCACACACCACCGTCTGCGCCCCCGCCGCCTTGGCCTTCGAAATGGCCATCGTCATGCCGCGGTCTTTGAACGATCCCGTCGGATTCGCGCCCTCAATTTTGAGATAGACGGTGGCCCCGAGACGTTCGGAGAGGCGTTCGGCGAGAATCAGTGGTGTGTTGCCTTCGAGCAGGGTGACGGGCTGGTCTACTCCTCGGAGATCTAACCATTCGCCGTACTCAACCAGCAGACCTCGCCATCGGCTCACGAGTCTTCGCCCACAATCCGAATCGTCGATCCAATCGCATCGACCACATCGAGGGTTTGCAAGTCTTCGATGGTCGCGGCCATGTCGGACTCGAGGGCGAAGTGTGTCACAAATGTCAAACGCGCCTCGTCTCCGAATCCACTTTGTTCCATCAATCGAATCGAGACACCGTGGTCACCGAAGACCGTCGTCACGGCGGCGAGTACTCCCGGGCGATCGGCCACGTCGAGGGTGAGATAAAACGTGCTTTGCAGTTCGCTCTGCGGGAAGTCGGTGAGGTTCTCTTCCACGTCCGGTGTCGCTGAGCGGCGCGACACCACGCGATTGCGCGCGGCTTCGAGAATGTCCCCGAGGACTGCGGACGCCGTGGGATCGCCACCCGCGCCTCGGCCCATCAGCATCAAGGGGCCGGCCTTCGCACCTTCCACGAACACGGCGTTGAACGCGCCGTTTATTGAGGCCAACGGGTGGCTCGTCGGCAGCATCGCCGGGTGCACACGCATGGAGATGCCGTGCTCGCCCACTCGCTCGGCAACGCCAATGAGTTTGATGACGTAGCCGTGGCGGGACGCGAAGGCCACGTCGTCTGCGGTAATGCGCGAGATCCCCTCGCGCGGAATGACGGCTCCAACGAGCGGAGTGCCGAAGCTCAGCGCGGCCAAAATGGTGACCTTGGCCGCGGCGTCGAAGCCCTCCACGTCGGCCGTCGGGTCGGCCTCGGCGTACCCGAGACGTTGCGCTTCGGCGAGTACGTCGTCGTAGCTCGCACCGTCCGAGGTCATCGCCGAGAGAATGAAGTTGGTTGTTCCATTGACGATGCCCATCACTCGGTGAATCTTTTCGCCGACGAGTGACGTCCGAAGTGCGCGAAGAATTGGAATACCGCCACCCACGGCGGCTTCGAAGATCAAGTCGACGTTCTGGGTTCGGGCGATTGCCTCGAGTTCCGTACCTTTGGCGGCAATTAACGCCTTATTTGCCGTCACGACGCTCTTGCCTGACTCCAGCGCGCGACGCACGTACCGGTAGGCGTCGTCAACGCCGCCCGCGAGTTCGACGACGACATCCACGTCGTCGCGGGTGACGAGCGCCTCGACATCCGTTGTCAAGAGCTCGGGTGCCACGCCCGACCGGGGGCGCTTGATATCCCGAACCGCAATGCCCGCGATCTTTAACGTCCCACCCACCGCTTCGTGAAGTGCGGCGTCGCGAGTGTGATCGTTCAACATCGCCACTAAGGCGGCGCCCACCGTGCCCGCACCAATGATCGCGATCTTGATGGAGGGGCTTTCCATAGGTCAAGGCTAATTGACGGCCGGGTAGAGAAAAGTTAGACCTCGAGACGCGAGAGGTCGTCCAGCGTTTCGCGGCGCAGAACGAGCCGCGCCGCGCCGTCGCGAACAAAGACGACGGCAGGTCGTGGGACGCGGTTGTAGTTCGACGCCATCGAGTAGCCGTAGGCGCCGGTGACGGGAGTGGCGATGAGATCGCCCGGATGCACATCCCCCGGGAGCCACGCCTCATCGATCAAAAAGTCTCCCGACTCACAGTGCTTCCCCACCAAGCGATAGGCAGTCGTGCGTTCGGCGCGTGGCGCGCGCAACGCCACCGCCTCGTAGCCCGAGCCGTAGAGCACGGGACGGGGATTGTCGCTCATGCCGCCGTCGACGGCGAGGTACGTCCGGTGGGCTGCCACCTTCCGAGTTCCCACTTCGTAGATCGTCAGACCCGCTCGCGCGACGATAGAACGTCCGGGCTCGGCCGTCAGTTGCAGTTCACTCACGCCGTGTTCCGCCAGAGCGTCGCGAACGGCGGACGCCCACTCACCAATAGTCGGGGCCTTCTCCTCCGCCACGTACGCCACGCCGAGTCCTCCGCCGATACACAACTCGGACACAGAGTTGGAGCGCAGAAACTCGGCGAGGAGTCGAACGGCCTCACGGTACGAGTCGAGCGCAAAAATCTGCGAGCCGATGTGGCAGTGAACTCCTTCAACGGAAATATGAGGAATCTCACGCAACTCGTTCAGTGCCCGTTGGGCGTCGCCCGACGCCAATGAAAACCCGAACTTCGTGTCTTCGTGGCCGGTGCGAACGAATTCGTGCGTATGGGCCTCGACGCCGGGGGTAACGCGCACCATGCACCGTGCCGGTCTCTCCGCACTGACGAGGTGAACGAGTCGACCGATTTCGTCGAAGGAATCGACGATGATGCGTCGAACTCCAACATCCAGCGCCTGACGTAACTCGCTCGCGGACTTGTTATTGCCGTGCATGATGATGGACTCGCCCCGTACGCCCGCTCGTAGCGCTACATCGAGTTCACCGGCCGTCGATACATCGACGCACAGCCCTTCTTCCACGGCCAATGCCGCCATCGCTCCACAAAAAAATGATTTGGAAGCGAAGGCCACGCCGGGATCAAAACCGGCGGCCGCTTCGCGCGCTCGAGACCGAAGCGTCGTCTCGTCGTACACGAACAGCGGTGTGCCGAATCGCTCCGCCAACTCTCGGAGCGATACACCGCCCACCGCAATGTCACTGTCGTGCACCACCGCTGTATCGGGCAGAAGACGAAGGTCGAGCGGCGCGGTCACGTAGCGAGATTAGGTCACCTCGCCCACCTCGTTTCGCGACTCGGCGTGGTTGGACGACCCCGCGCCGCAACGTCACTTCGTGAGGTGAAGCGTTTCACCGTAGACTGCGTGAGCATTTCTGCCACACGCATCGCCCCCGTAGCTCAGCGGATAGAGCACCGGCCTCCGGAGCCGGTGGCGCAGGTTCGAGTCCTGCCGGGGGCACCACTCACGCGGTCATGAGGTCAATGAGTGACGGGGCCGGATCACTCAAAAAATCGCCGACGAAGGCGAGAAACTGGGACGCGAGAGCTCCATCGATCATGCGGTGATCGAAGGACAGCGACAGTTCAACGACGTCACGCACCACCACGCGATCGCCGTCAACCCACGGCGCAGGACCCACCCGTCCCATCGCCACGATGGCGCCGGTACCGGGTGGCAGAATCGCCATCGCCCCATCCACATCGAAGGGACCCACATTGGTGATGGTGAGCGTGGTGCCACTCAGATCACTCGGGGCAGTAGTGCCCGCTCGAGCCGCGGACACCAGCGTGCGTAGTTGCTCCGCCAGTTCTCGGAGGTTGAGTTGGTCGGCGTCTTTTATGTTGGGCACGATCAACCCGCGAGGAGTATCAACCGCCACTCCCATGTTGACGAATCGCTTCACAATGATCTCGTTGTTCTCAGAGTCAAACGTCGAGTTGATTCCCGGAAAGCGACGGGCGCCCTCCAGCAATCCAGCAATGGCAATCGCCATCGGTGAGATCTTCACACCGGCCCCCTCCCAACGCTCGTTGAGACCACGCACGACGTCAACCGTGCGCGTGGCGTCAACGCGGCGCCAGACGCAGGCGTGTGGTGCTTGAAAGGCACTGCGGACCATGGCATCCGCCATCGACTTGACAACACCCTTCACGGGAATGCGCTCTTCACGCTCCCCCGCCGTCCACGACGCTAAGTCGCGACCATTAAAGGGTCGTGTCGCAGTGGGTAGTGACGGCACCGCCGTGGACGTCCCCGCAATAGCCGCTTCGATATCGCCCCTCGTGATGACGCCGTCACGTCCCGTGCCAACAACGGTGGTGAGATCGATACCTTGTCGCTTTGCGAAGAGGCGCACCGGCGGGGTCGCTTTTGGCGATCGATTTGTGGGGAGGTCGTTACGGCGCGGCTCCTTCGCCACTGTGCGACGCCGTCGGCGCCGCACCACCTCGTCATCGGGCGAAACGCCGTAGCCCACGAGGACCGCCTGTCGCTCCGGTGGTGGCGGTGTCGCCTCGACGGGACCATCGACATCAAAGGTCACGAGTGGCGATCCCACGGCGACGGTGTCGCCCTCGGCGGCGTGAAGTTGCGCAACGATGCCGGCGTAAGGCGAAGGGATTTCGACCACGGCCTTTTCCGTTTCAATCTGCACGAGCGGTGCGTTGAGCTCGACCGTGTCGCCTTCCCTCACCAGCCACGCCAACACGTCGGCGGACGTCAAACCTTCTCCCACGTCGGGAAGGGTAAAAACGCTGGGCTGACTCATTCGAACTCCATCACTCGGTCGACGGCGTCGAGAATTCGATCCACGTTGGGTAAGTAGTCCTCCTCAATGCGTGAGGGTGGATACGGGACGTGGTAACCCGATACCACGAGTCCCGGTGCCCGCAGTGAGTAGAAGGCCTCTTCGGTGACTCGGGCGACGACGTCGCTGGCGACGGACGCCGTGCGCGGTGCCTCGCTCACGACAATCAGTCGCCCCGTCTTTTCCACTGAACGGACAATGGTTGGGACATCCACGGGCGCAACGCTCCGCAGATCAATGACTTCGACAGAGCGCCCCTCGCTCGCCGCCAGAGATCGACACCGAAGAGCCGTATGAACGTGAGGTCCGTACGTGACGATGGTGACGTCTGATCCGTCGGCCACCACGGCGGCTTCACCTGCACTCGGAGCGCGAGTCGAGAAATCGACCTCTCCCTTTTCCCAGTATCGACACTTGGGTTCACAGAAGATGATGGGGTCGTCACTCGCCACCGCTTCTTGAATCATCCAGTACGCGTCCTGTGCATTCGAGGGCGACCAGACCCGCAGGCCCGCCGTGTGGGCGAAGTACGCCTCGATGCTCTCCGAATGGTGTTCGATTGCTCCGATGCCACCGGCGTAGGGAATACGAATCAC
>JAGWWX010000011.1 GCA_018970215.1 Acidobacteriota bacterium
GGACTACTTACCCGACCACCCCAGTGACGTCATTGCGATGTTGTTTGGGGAGGGTCAAAATGACGTTGCCGGCTACACCATTGCCCGACCGCTGGCGCACACACCGGGTGAAGTATGGAACTACTCCAGTGGAACAACCAACATTATCTGTCGAATGTTGGCTGATGCTGTAGGACCGGGTTCCATTTTCCACGACTTTATGACTCAACGCCTCTTCGAACCACTCGGGATGCGAAGTGCTGTTCCCAAGTTTGATACTTGCGGGACTTTCATTGGGTCAAGTTACGTCTACGCCACCGCACGAGATTTCGCGCGATTCGGCTACCTCTATCTACGAGGTGGTGAATGGGACGGCCGACAACTCGTTTCTCGCGAATGGTGCGACACTGCGCAGATTCCCTTAAGTCGTGACGATGAGTCGGGGGCTTTCTACTCGTTGCAGTGGTGGGTCACGGGTGACAAGTTTGGTTCATATTGGGCCAACGGATATGAAGGTCAACTCATCACGATTGTCCCGACCCTTGATGCGGTCATCGTGCGTCTCGGAGCCACGGATGCCTCACGATACCCAGCTCTGCGGAATTGGAGAAACGATTTACTCCACGCGATGCACCACGCAGATCACTAGGTATCAGCGTGTAGTACGACACTCGGTCAATTTTGATGGTGCATTGCAATGTGCTCTGCGAAACACCACTTGCACCACAAGCTCGATGAATGCGCCGGCGAAATCGGCTCACTCAGTTCGCTACTTAGAGTTTGAGAAGCGCGGCGAGCCCTTGCCATACGTACTCGGAATATCGCCTATTGATATGCCATCGATCGGCGTACACCAATGTTCCATCAACTTGAACGGGGCATATGGTTGCTGCGGTAACCGATGAGCTCGTGCAGAACAGCGACAGGGTGTTGATGGTTGGAACCTTGGCCGCGGCCGCGGCCTGGTCATCGGCATCCTTTGCCGTTCTGATAAACCCCGCCGAGGCGGGAAAGTTACATTTGGTAGAAGTTCGAGAATTTTGACTCAGACATGTCGCTGCGTCAATCGGGTCGACGGGCGCCGGCTCGATAAACGCAACCGTTGCTCCGGCGGCTTTTAGTTTGGAGTAGAAAGTTTTCATCGCCGATATCCACTCCGTCGACGTGACTGGGTGACCCGAGGCCGTGACAGGATTACGGTTTTGCTGGACAATAAAAACCTGGGGCTTTTGCAGATTCTTGATGAAATCTACGGCAGCGGACCGGAAAACGGCACACTGTGGATCAACCGCTCCGGTCCATGACTTGAGAATGATGCCATGAAGGTTGCACCCGATTCGTGCGAGGAGTATCACATGGAACTGATGTGCCCGACCTGCAGCGTCAAAGGCCGGAAGCCACATGGCGGCCGTGGAGTCTCCGAGTAAAACGACAATTTTTTTGGCACTCACGGCACCGAAATCACACTGAGAGAACTGATTTCCTGGTGTGGACTGCTCCTGGAAACAAGGGCCGTCCTTATAACTTGACCGTTGCGCCGCCTGAATCTGAGAAGCAAGGTTGACTTTTGTGGGTGTCGTCGTCGCAGTCTTGATTTTGATAGCTAACTGCTGTGCAGTCGGAGCAGCGCTAACCGCCGAAGCCGTCACCGGAAGTGCAAGACCAAACACGACGATCGCAAAAAAAGAAAACTTGGGTCTCAAATACGTCCGGCCCAAATTCCAGCAACCTTTCTTTCCTGCATTTGAGTTACCTGTTTCGAACTAACAGCGCTTACATCCAACAGTAGCAGTTGCCCTGTTTAATTTTCGTTGCGGCTCCTGTGTCGACATATAACTTCGGGATCAATTGATTGATTCACATTCGTCATACGAAGGACGTCGTTTTAACGAGCAGGACGTGTGGCGCACGGTCGCGAGGTACGTTCAAATTTGGGCGGCTAATTCACTTGCGCATGTTGATGGACTTCACGCGGTCGAGTAAACCACCCCGTCAACATGACGGCGAGAGTCGTGAATAGCAACGCATTGCGCGAAAAGAATAGAAGTATTGTGATGGCGTCAAAGCCGACATAAGAAAAATTCTCGTCTCGGGCCATCCCCCAAGGAACCAAAAGTGCGACGAGCGCAGTAGTTGCCGCAAGTCCCAGTGGACGCTTCCACCCCACTTCGAGTGCTACTAGAGGTAGCAGTACGGCCCACGCAAAATAGTGATCCCACACCACGGGAGCCGCCAATGTCGAGCCCATCACGCCCACCACGAACGCTGACAACTCGTAGCCCCTCCGGTACAGCCGCACCGCAACCACCATTCCGAGAATCGCAACTGCTATCACGGCAATCATGCCGAGTGTGCTTCCAAGGGCACCACCGTGGAAAGGTGGGCGATAGAAAAATGAGTACGGACTTGAAGACGACGAACGCCAATGAATGTTGTTATGGAAATGGCTGATTTCTTTTCCTGAAGAAAGGCGCTCGAAGAAGAAGCGATAGGAATGCTGTGGCCACAGCACCCACGCCACCAGCGTCGTAGTCGCGCCCGATACCAGAGCTGTGAATGCGGGTCTCCATTCGCGACGTACAACCCAAAACCCAATGAAGAATGCGGGGTAGATCTTGAATGCGGCGGCGATACCTGTCAACACACCCTGTCGCCTCCCTCGAAGCACAAGGGCATCGAGGGCGACCATAAGAGCAAGAATTGATGCCGTCTGACCTTGGGATAACAAGATTGACATCGTCGGCAGCAGCATCACGGCGCCGGTTGCCGCCAACATCGAGATTCCAATCATCCGCAGAGAAACTGTCCTACGTATCCACCACCAGCCGATCAGGATCAAACCACCGTACGACGCAATCGACACCACGCTCCACAGATAAATCGCCACCATTTTCGGTGCCAAAGTCAACGGAAAGAAAAGAAAGAGAGCAGCCGGCGGGTATGTGAAGTACTGCTTGTGGGGGTAAAACGTGTAGAGGACTCGACCTTGTCGGACATTCCATACATCGCTAATTCGGGATTTAATATCACAGAACTGACAGGCGTAGTGACCGGTAAAGAACCAGTTCCCTCGTGGAATCTGGTACACGGCCACACCGGCCATTGCCAGCACGGCGAGCACTCCCGCGGCTATCCATAGTCGCCCGGCACGCGAACTGTCCTCGCGAAGGACCTTAGGCACCTTCATAGTCAAACCCCAAATCAGGCGCGGTGAAGAGTGCCGTGAAGGGGATATTTTCCGCCGCGGCCATCTCAGCGGCCGTTCCTCCACGGTCGACTACCGCAATGAGCTGGACGACTTCACAACCAAACTCACGTACCGTACGTGCCGCCTCCAGCAGACTCGTTCCGCGTGTCACCGTATCTTCAGTAATAACGACAACATCGGTGGGATTGAGGCGACCCGCAATGCGACCGCCGGCGCCGTGATCTTTTGCTTCTTTCCTCACTGAAAACGCTGAGAGGTGTCGTCCCCGAAGTCCGGCCACACCAGCGGTAATAAACGAGACACCATCTGCGCCCATGGTGAGACCACCGATAGCCGTCACGCGTGGATCGAGGACCTGCAAGACGAGGTCAGCAACATCGACCATCGCCTCCGACGAACAGATTGTCTGCTTCGAATCGATAAACCAGTGAGACTGTCGGCCACTCTTCAATGTGAAGTTTCCGGTTTTTACCGAATGCAAGAGAAGATGTTCGCGGACTCGCTCACGAATTTCGCTCATTGGAACTCCACTTCGCCGCTGCCCTCACGGACGTATCCCACGAGATTCGCCGTCACGCCATGTTCGTGTGCAATCGAAACTGCTTCGTCCACGAAGCCCGGCTCGAGAGCCAGCACCATACCGAGTCCACAGTTGAAGACCCTCAGCATTTCGTCGGTGGCTACCGAACCTCGGCGTTGAATCTCGAAAAATATTTCTGGTGTCTCAAAGGCTGACATATCAATCACGGCATCACAGTGTGCTGGCAGCATGCGGGGGATATTGCCCACAAGGCCGCCGCCCGTAATGTGCGCCACCCCGTGCAGCGCCTCACCCAGTGTGGATTTCATCGCTACCACGGCTGGTGCGTAGACAACTGATGGCCGCAGGAGCTCATCGGCCAGACTCGCTGACGAGCCAGTCCACGCCGGCTCATCCAGCGAACGATCGCCGAGTAAAACGGCGCGAGCTAGCGAATAGCCGTTAGATCGAATGCCTGGAGAATGAAACCCCAACAACGCGTCTCCCGAACGAACCCTATGGGATCCCAATTGTGTGCCGTCTTCGAGCACACCAACGGCGAACCCAGCGACATCGATGTCATCCTCCCCCATAATTCCACCGTGCTCAGCCGTCTCCCCACCCAACAACGCGGTATTCGCACGGCGACAAGCGGTGGCGATTGAGGACACGATTGAGGCAATGCGGTCCGGAACCACTTTGCCCACAGTGATGATGTCGAGCAAAAAGAGTGGTTCGGCGCCGACGCACACCAAATCGTCTACCAACATCGCGACAAGGTCGTCACCCACACCGTCGAATCGCTGCAGCTTTTGAGCGATATGTAGCTTCGTGCCGACTCCATCAGCACTCGCAACAAGGACGGGACTCGACATCTTGAGAGAAGCAAGATTAAATAGTCCACCAAAATCACCTATGGAGCCCATCACTCCGAGGCGATGGGTTGAGCGTACCGACTCCTTCATCTTTTCGACAGTGGCATCCCCCGCATCGATATCGACACCAGCAGCGGAGTACGTCGCTCCACCGGTTCCAATATCAAGAAGTCTGCTCACGTCGAGCTTTTCGCTTGACGAACACCGACGGGGACGGGCGCGGGATAGTTACCCGTCAAACACGCGTCACAGCACTCCGAGTCCAATCCAATCGCTGAGCGCAGATTTTCCATCGAAATAAAGGCGAGGGAGTCAGCCCCAATAAAGGCGCGCATCTCCTCAACGCTATGACGCGAGGCCAGCAACTCATCTCTCGTTGGTGTATCGATACCGTAGAAACAGGGCCACGCGAATGGCGGCGACGAAATTCGTAAATGGACTTCCTTCGCACCAGCGTCGCGCAACATGGCCACGAGCGCCTGAGTTGTGGTGCCCCGAACAATTGAGTCGTCAACCACCACAAGGCGACGACCCTCAATGTTTTCACGCAGCGGGTTGAGTTTGCGCCGCACTCCCTTTGATCGGCTGATCTGATCGGGAGCGATGAAGGTTCTCCCGATGTAGCGATTTTTCACCAGACCGAATCCAAAAGGTATGCCGGACGCCGCCGCAAAACCCTCGGCCGCCGGCACGCCGGAGTCGGGTACGCCCATAACGAGGTCGGCGTCCACGAAGCTCTGCTTCGCAAGCGCTTCGCCCATACGATGACGCGCCGAGTGAACTTGGTGTCCCATGAGATACGCATCCGGTCGCGCAAAGTAAACGAATTCAAAAATGCAGAGTTTCTCATCGCTCGACTGAGGAGACAGTAACTGAACACTTGACACCACATTGTCAGAAATGGTGATGAGCTCGCCCGGACGGACCTCACGCACAAACGACGCGCCGATGACTTCTAATGCTGGCGTCTCGGACGCGAGGACCCAACCTTCGGGAGCATCTGGCGTTCCAAGTCGTCCGAGACACAGAGGGCGAAATCCAAAAGGATCGCGGACTCCATGCAACACGCCGTCGCCCAAGATGACGAGTGAGTACGCACCTTCTACATCAACCAAGACATCGCTCAGTGCGTCGGTGAGCGTGCGGCCTTCCTCGCAGCGAAAAGCGATGAGCTGAGCCAGCACGTCGGAGTCTGATATGAGCATTCCGGGCAGCACCCCTGCGCGAGTGGCCAGCACGTCGGTGTTGGTTAAGTTGCCGTTGTGACCGAGGGCGAACCCTACGCGACCCGCCGATCGGTAGACCGGTTGCGCTGCCGTCCAATTTGCACTGCCTGATGTGGAGTATCGAGTGTGGCCAATCGCGAGGTCACCACGCAATGAGTGCAGAGACTGTTCGTTGAACACCGAGGCCACGAGGCCGTTGTCTTTAAACACGGTGATTCCTTCGTGGTCCCACGTCGCCATTCCCGCGGACTCTTGACCACGATGCTGGAGCGCCACAAGTGCGTCGTAGACAAGGTGCGACACGGCACGACCGGGAGCCATAATTCCAACGACACCGCAGGCTTCTTTCATGCACCGTTCACGCTACGGGTTGTTCGCGCGCTCCTCACCAGTAGGTAGTTTCGCACAACTCGAGCCTGTGAGAGGTGGTCGGTACGCTGTATTTAGATGATCGATCTCCACATGCACTCCAACTTCTCGGACGGTTCCGACGATCCCGAGGTCCTCGCGGTAGCAGCCCGAAAAGCGGGGCTCTCTACCATCGCCCTGACCGACCACGACACCACGGACAGCCACGAACGCATGGCGGCCGCCTGCGCGGCAGAGGGCATCGAATTAATACCGGGGGTGGAAGTATCACTTACCGACCCGACGGCGACCAAGGTTCGCGACGACGGAACGACTGAAAAGAGCGTGAGCGTTCACGTTCTTGCCTATTTCGTCCCCCTAGACCCCGTCCATCCATTTCAGCAAAAGTTGCTTCAGCTCCGTCATGATCGCCAAAAGCGGAATATTGCACTGGTCTCGCTTCTCCACGAGAACGGATTTACACGCCTCAACTACGAAGAGATTCTTCAGCGGGCTAAGTCGGAGTATTCGGTCGGGCGACCCCATTTTGCCCAAGCCATGTTCGATTACCACCCCGAAATTGTTGGTGAGCAAACACCCGAGAACTGGCAGAAACTCTTTAATGAATGGCTCGGTCAGGGCGGCAAGGCATACTTGCGTAAAACCGAACTAACAATCTCTTCCTTTGTCGAAGCGGGCCGCGGATCTGGCGTCGTGTTTTCGATTGCACATCCGACCTTGAACTATTTCGGTCATTCAGTGTCCGATCAGGAAATTGCGGAAAGGTTTCCGGCAATCCTTGCCTCACTACATACCCAGGGGGTCAAAGGTGTCGAATGTTTCTACGGTTCGTGGCCCGAGCGACGTCGACAACTACTACTCTCGCTCGCTCGTAATGAAGGAATGATTCCGACCGGTGGTTCGGACTATCACGGCACCGTCAAGAAGAATGTTCACATCGGCCGTGGACTAGAGGGCGACCTACACGTGCCCGATTCAGTGTTAGACGAACTTCGCACCGCGAGTGCGGCCAACTACTTCACCGCGTGAAGAGCGTCTTCTAACGCCGAGACACGTCGCCGTCGAACATCGGCGACATCAACTGAAAGTGCGGACCCCACCGTGACGCGCGAGCCTCCGGCCTGACCGAGAACGTGAAGAGGCACTCCCGCTCGCTCAGCACGCTCTCTCAGTGCGGCGATGTCTCGAGTGGCCAGTACAAATCTTCCGGGAGTTTCCGTGATGAGATCTGCTCCCGTTAGAGGGAGATCACTAGAGATCCCAATCTCGGACGCCGCCGCCATCTCCAACAGCGCCTGTGCGAGACCACCGCCGGAAACGTCGTGCACCGCCACCACATCACTTGGCTCGCCCGCACAGTGGCGGGCGACTTCAGACGTCACAAATCGCGCGGTGGCCGCAAACGTCGGGCCATCGAATGCCGTAATTACACCGCCTCGCCAGCCGCGAGAGGTTGCCCAGCGACTCCCAGCGGCACTTGCCGTGGGTGTCGCACCCACGACAACCACGGTGTCACCGTCACGCCACGTCCAACCTGGAGGGGCTGCAACTAACCGATCAACGAGTCCGAGTAGTCCGATCGTGGGTGTGGGATCAATATCGCGCCCACCCGATTCGTTGTAGAGAGAGACATTGCCGCCTATGACGGGTAGGTCCAGCGCTCGACACGCATCGCTCATTCCGTCGATTGACTCTGATAGTTGCCACATCACCTCGGGGTGTTCGGGGTTGCCAAAGTTCAGACAGTTCACGACTGCGACAGGCGTGGCGCCCACGCATGCGAGATTCGCAACTCCCTCAGCCACGGTCCACGCCGTCCCGTGACGTGGATCAAGAGCACACCATCGAGGATTGGAATCTGTCGAGAGTGCCACACCTCGCTGCGAAGCGGGGAGCCCCGGACCGGCGAGACGTAAGAGCGCGGCATCGCGCCCCGGGCCCACCACCGTGTTCAAAAAGAGCTGGCTGTCGTACTGGCGATACACCCATGCGGGGTCGATGAGTAGCTCCGCTACGTCATCAGAGATATTCGCCGGAACGCGCGACGTTGGATCATCGGCTCGTAGTGCGTCTAAGTCGGCTGGCCGCTGACGCGGACGGTCGTACAAGGGGGCGTCATCAGCCAGGGCCGAGGCGGGTACTTCGGCCAACACCTCACCATCGAATCCACGCCGAACACGCAACATGCCGACACGCTCACCTGAGGAAGTCACCGCCGGCTCAGTAACCCGACCCACCACGGTGGCGCGAACCTCCCACTTGTCGCAGAGAGCCTTGACCGCGTCCCACGAGGATGGTTCAATAATTGCCAGCATTCTTTCTTGTGACTCACTCGTCATGATTTCGTAGGGCTGCATGTTGGGTTCACGCTGAGGCACGGCCGTGACATCAACATCCATGCCCACGCCACCTCGAGCCGCGGTTTCACTCGTCGCACACACGAGTCCCGCTCCACCAAGATCTTGGATCCCCACTACGTATCCGTGATCAAGAAGAGCGAGGCATGCTTCAATGAGCCGTTTTTCCTCGTAGGGATCGCCGACTTGCACACTTGGACGCTTCGCATCGTCTAGCGACGCCGCACCGTCATCACCTGCGAAACCAGCCGAAGCGAGAACGGAGACACCGCCAATGCCGTCGCGTCCCGTGGTTGAACCCAGCAGCACGGCCAAATTTCCCACGCCCGACGCGCGACCCAACACCAGGCGATCAACCGGGAGAGCACCAGCACATAGAACGTTCACTAAGGGATTTGTGGCGTAGCACTCATCAAAAGTGAGCTCACCACCGATGGTCGGGACACCGACTGAGTTACCGTAACCAGAAATACCTGCCACGACTCCTTCAACGAGCCACCGCGAGCGGGCGTCGCTGAGTGGGCCGAAGAATAGAGGATCCATGACGGCGAGGGGTCGGGCGCCCATCGTGAAGACGTCACGCAATATCCCTCCCACGCCCGTGGCGGCTCCCTGATACGGCTCGATGGCGGACGGGTGATTGTGACTTTCAATACGAATCGCTACAGCAATCCCGTCGCCCGCGTCGATCACACCTGCGTTCTCGCCTGGACCGACAAGAACGCGTTCGCCTTCGGTGGGTAGGCGACGCAAGTGAATTCGTGACGACTTATAGGAACAGTGTTCGCTCCACATCACTCCAAAGAGGGCGAGCTCGAGGGGATTTGGTTCGCGGTGAAGGACCTCTCGGATGTCATCGAGTTCAGAGTCGGTAAGACCTAAAGCTCGATGAAGTGGACCGCTGTCATTTGCCACAGGTTCAAACTACCCTCAGAGCCCATCAGCACGACTCGCTTCACACCTTCGCCGCTGAGCGTCCGATGAGTTCTCAAATTTTGTGGCATAGGATGTGGATTCCTGCTGCACTTGACGACACCGCGATCTGAAGAGTCGAGACGAGCGCAATAAATGAACCGTAATAATCCGACGGGGGTGTTAATCCCTGCAGAAAGTACCTAAACCGTCGTCCTAGTCGTCAATAAATCTTTGTGAGATGAATTCAAAATTCTGTCTCATTCGCCTATTATGAGAAGTCCACCGACAGTTGTTAAAGGATGATGATGGCAACGAGTGTAAAGAAAAGTGTCAAAAAGCGACCAATGTCCGATGATCACAAGGCCAAGTTGGCTCAAGGGCGCACTGAATCTCGGGCCGTATCTCGTTATCTTGAAGCGGTCGTAGCCGGCAAAGGCAAAAGGGGCCGAAAGCGTACCCCGCAATCAATTGCCGCCCAAATTCACCGCATAGACCAAGACTTGACAGACGCAGCGCCACTGCGACGCCTTGAACTCATCCAGAAGCGAACCGACCTACAAGCTGAAAAAGAGCGTCTCTCCGCGCGAGTGGATATCGCCGCTCTCGAAAAAGGTTTTGTGAAGGTTGCGAAGTCGTACGCCACGCGCAATGGGATCACATATGGATCATTTCGAGCTTTAGGAGTTCCTGCAGACGTCCTAAAGAAGGCGGGGATACCTCGAACTCGGGGTTAATGTCGAGCAAACGTGCCGGCAACAAATCCCGATAACAGAATTTTTCCGTCGGCGCTACCCAAAAGCTCCGACATCGAACGTTCGGGGTGCGGCATCAAACCCACGACGTTCTTGTTCTCATTACACACTCCCGCAATATCGTCGCGTGAACCATTGGGGTTTTCCACGTAGCGAAGGACAATCTGATCCTTCTCCACCATTGATTGGTATGTCAGGTCGTCGCAGGTATACGACCCCGAAAAGTGATTGATAGGGATTGATAACTCTTGACCAACGAATGACTGGTGCGTTAAGACGGAATCTGTCGTGACCACACGAACGCGAGACGGCTGACAGAGAAAAGTTAAGCCACGATTCTTCTGAAGAGCACCCGGCAGGAGCCCAGCCTCGGTAAGAACTTGAAACCCATTACAGATGCCGAGGACTGGACCACCACTGTCGGCAAAATCGCGCACGGCTTCCATGACCGGTGAAAAACGGGCGAGAGCGCCAGGTCGTAAGTAGTCGCCGTGGGCGAATCCCCCGGGCAAAATAATTGCGTCAAAGCCAGAGACATCTGTTGCCGTGTGCCACACCATCTCCGAGTGCGCTCCAACCGCATCCACTGCCGCGGCGGCGTCGTACTCACAGTTCGAGCCAGGGAAAACAACGACGCCTACACGCGTCACGCGGCAACCTCAACGCGAACAATCGATTGTTCGATCACGGGATTAGACAGCAGGCGATCAGCGATGGATTGACCCACAGCGTGTGCCTCTTCCGCTGTTTGCGCAGAAACCTCAAACCGAAAGGCTTTTCCCGAACGCACTCCGTTGACACCGGTGAAACCGAGGGCCGGCAAAGCCCGTTCGATAGTCGCACCTTCGGGGTCGGCAATTCCAGGACGAAGTGAAACTTCAACGAAGATGGAAAACGTCACGATGTGAGCGTACCGGTTAGTTCACTCGTTGCCGTACCACGCATCAAGCGAAAGCCCCGTTACTCGTTCATAGGCCGCGACGTATCTTTCCGATGTTGTTTGCACAATCTCACCGGGCACTGGCGGAGGTGGCGGAGTTCGGTCCCACGTCTGGGATGCGAGCCAATCTCGAAAAGGTTGTTTGTCGAAGGACGGAGGGGTGACTCCGGGGGTGACTCCATCACGGGGCCATATTCGGGAACTGTCGGGAGTAAGTACTTCGTCACACACCACTAACTGACCATCGATGACCCCCACTTCAAACTTGGTATCAGCTAAGACCAAACCAACCGCACTCATGGCGGAGGCGGCGCGCTGGAACAGGGCGCCGCAGAAGGCCTCGATGTGATCCACAGTTTCACTTCCGACTATCGCCACTGCGGCATCGCGGCTGATGTTGACGTCGTGACCTGTCGTGGCCTTCGTTGATGGGGTAAACCACGGTTCAGGAAAGGGATCCGTGAGTGACATGCCTACCGGGGCTTTCATGCCATGAACCGTTCCCGATACTTGGTACTCATCAAACGCCTGACCGGCGAGACGTGCTCGCACTATGCACTCGAGCGGCAGCATCTCCGCTCGGCGAACCAACATCGTGCGACCGTGCCACTCTGAGCACTCCAAGAATCCCGCCACGTAGGTATCGATAACCCGTGGATCACAGCTAATGAGAGCTCGAGGAACGTCGGGCATCGATGTCAGCCAGTAGTCCGTCAGCGCGGTCAGTACACGGCCCTTGTGAGGAATCGTCTCATGCATCACCACATCAAATGCGCTGAGGCGGTCTGAAGCGACCATCAACATATGGTGTTCATCCACCTCATAGAGATCGCGAACTTTGCCACTGTACAGATGGCGCAAGCCGTTCATGTCGACGGTGCATCCCACGTCAACGCGTCAAGGAAACGATGCTGATGGGCGAGCATGCGATTGAGATCAAAAACGTGATCCATCTCATGCGCGGACAATGTGACGTGAGCATCGTTTTCGATCACTTGGCGGAAGGACGTGCGTGTTGCCATGGCCGTCTGAGCGGCACTCTGAACTATGCGGTACGCGTCGTCACGCGACATTCCCGAATCCACGAGCGCCAAGAGTACGGACTGCGAATACAGGAGTCCAAGGGAGTGAACTTCAAGATTTTCGCGTGCGCGATCAGGGTGTAGAACGAGTTGTGAAACCAGTCGGGTGGTGGTTCGCAGCATGTAAGCGGTCAGGGCGAACGCATCGGGGAGAATCACTCGCTCTACCGAGGAGTGGGAGATGTCACGCTCGTGCCAGAGAGCGACGTCTTCTAATCCCGAGGCAAGGTACCCCCGCAAAACCCGAGCGAGTCCGCACATTCGTTCCGATAGCACCGGGTTTCTCTTATGCGGCATCGCCGACGAACCCTTTTGACCAACGCTAAAGAACTCTTCGGCTTCGCCAACTTCGGTGCGTGCTAGGTGCCGAATTTCAAGAGCTATCTGCTCGATAGTGGTTCCCACGGCGGCGAGGGTGTAGAGCACTTCAGCGTGTCGATCACGGGCGATGACTTGTGTCGCAGGAACGGGTCGAAGCCCCAACTTCGCACAGACATACTCCTCAACTGATGGGGAGATGTTCGAGTAGGTTCCCACGGCGCCCGAGAGTTTGCCGACGGCAATTTCGTGACGGGCGCGCTGCGCGCGCTCCACATCGCGTTGCGCCTGCAAAGCAAAGAGCGCAAACTTTGCTCCATACGTCGTAGGTTCAGCGTGCATGCCATGAGTGCGACCGGCGAGCGGAATATCAATAGTCTCCTTTGCTCGCATGGTGAGTGCATCGCGCAAGGCGACGATGTCGCGGATGATGACGTCCATCGCATCGGACAAGACTTTGCACAGAGCCGTGTCAACAACATCCGACGACGTCAAGCCGTAGTGAATCCAAGCACCTTCCGGCATACCAATGCGGCTCTGCACCGTGTCGACAAACGCAGCCGTGTCGTGATGTGTCACTGCTTCCCTCTCAGCCACATCAGCCACAAATGCTCCATCAACAACGGGCCGTCGGCTCCTCAGAGCAGCGGCATCCGAGGCAGGAATGACGCCTTCCGCCACCAACGCTTCGGCGGCGAGGAGCTCTACTTCCAGCATGGTGTCAAATCGGTGCTCATCAGAAAAGAGTTCAGAAATATCACCTGGTGAGTAGCGAGGAATCACGGTCAACCCTTCTCGGCAATGTCAGTACGCATCACCATTCCAGCAAACGAAATCTGTTGCGCGGCGTCATAGGCCATCCGGCGCGCCACGGAGCGCTTCTCCGCTACCGCCGTGATAGCCAGTACTCGGCCACCGGCCGTTTCAAACTCCCCCGTGGGACGTTGACGGGTCCCAGCGTGAAAGATGATGACGCCATCGCGGGGATCCTTCAGTTGTCCGTCGGGGGCAAGGCCCTCAATGACGTCTCCCGTGCGAGGTGAGGAGGGGTAGCCGTCCGCCGCGAGCACGATGGTCACACACGCCGAGTGCTCGGTCGTTACCTGATCGGGCACGGTGCCACGGGCCGTGGCGTGGAGCGCCGCAAAGAGACCGTGGCCCATCAACGGCACGATGACTTCTGTCTCGGGATCGCCGAAGCGAACGTTGTATTCAAGAAGTTTGGGTCCCTGCGAAGTCACCATCAAACCGGCATACAGCACCCCGCGGTAGTTGATAGCGCGGCGACGCAACTCGCGCATCGTTGGTTCAATAATGGAAGTCATCGTCGCATCTATCAGCGAGTCAGCCACATTCAGTGGTGCAAACGCGCCCATCCCCCCGGTATTCGGTCCGCTATCACCGTTCCCCACACGTTTGAAGTCCCGAGCGGGGACGAGCGGCACCGCCCGCTGACCGTCGACGAGCACCAGCAGCGAACACTCCTCGCCGATCAAACCTTCTTCGATGACCACGGTGGTACCGGCGGGTCCAAAGGCCGCACCCGATAGTTTTTCTCGAATGTCGTTTTCAGCCTCCGTGAGTGAGTGAGTGACAAGAACACCCTTGCCCGCTGCAAGACCGTCCGTTTTTATGACATACGGTGGCGACATCGACCGTACGTAACGAAGAGCGTCGTCGAGATCGTCAAACGCTCCATAGGCGGCGGTCGCCACATTGGCGTCCGCCAGGAACTTCTTCATGTACGCCTTCGATCCTTCGAGTTGCGCACCGTCGGCACCGGGACCAAACACCACTTTCCCCTGCTGACGCAAAACATCGGCCAGGCCTGCAACGAGGGGGACTTCGGGGCCAATCACGAAGAGATCAGCGGAAAGGTCCACCGGTGAGGTCGTGACACAGCGGAACCCGTGCGCTGCCATTCCGGCATTACCCGGGGACACCGTGACCTCAATTCCGTCCTGACGCAGACCCCATGCCAACGCGTGTTCCCGAGCCCCCGACCCGACAACAACGGCAGTGGTCACGATGGGGTGACGAACTGTTCGCGGCCCGGTCCCACACCGACCACGGAGATAGCTACACCGGTCGTCGTAGCGAGAAAGTGAATGTAGTCCTGCGCATTCTTCGGCAGTTGATCAAAGGAAGTACAACTGGAAATGTCTGTCTGCCAGCCAGGTAGTTCTTCGTAGACCGGCGTCACTTCGTGAAGTGTTGACTGGTGATATGGCGGGTAGTCGTACCGTACGCCGTTCGCTTCATACGCCACGCAGACCTTGATGCTGGGCAGGGTGTCAAGAACGTCAAGTTTGGTTATGGCAATATCCGTCAATGAATTGAGACGAGCGGCCTGTCGCAACATCACGGCGTCAAACCAGCCCACTCGACGGCGGCGACCCGTGTTCGTCCCGTATTCATGGCCGCGATCGACGAGCAGTTCCGCCAGTTCTCCATCTAGTTCGGTGGGGAAGGGACCCGCGCCCACACGGGTGATGTACGCCTTTGCGATACCCACAATGCGCGAAAGATCGCGCGGCCCAAGTCCCGCACCGACACAGGCGCCGCCGGCCACGGGGTTCGACGATGTCACAAACGGATACGTCCCGTGGTCAAGATCGAGAAACGTCGCCTGGGCGCCCTCCAGCAAAATGCGTTCACCGCGCGACAAGGCGTCGTGCACAATGGTCACCGTGTCACCAATCATCGGTGCGATGCGAGGCGCCAATTCACCGAGATAGAGGTCGAGTATGTCATTCATTTTGAGCGGCAAACGGTTGTAGACCTTGGACAACACGGAGTTCTTCTCGCGCAACACCACATCGAGCTTCTCTCGAAATATCGCCGGGTCGAGCAGATCTTGCACCCGCAGGCCAATACGCGTGGCCTTATCGGCGTAGGCCGGGCCGATCCCACGCTTGGTCGTTCCGAGAGCATTCTTTCCGAGGAATCTTTCAATCACTCGGTCGAGCTCTTGGTGGTACGGCATGATGAGGTGAGCATTGCCGGACACCACTAGTCGTGACGTGTCAACGCCTTTGCTCGCGAGCGTGTCAATTTCTTTCAAGAGAACTGCGGGATCCACCACGACACCGTTACCAATTACCGGAGTGAGGTGCGGGTACAGCACGCCGGACGGAACGAGCTGAAGAGCGAATGCCTCTCCATCCACCACGATGCGGTGACCGGCATTGTGCCCACCCTGATAGCGGACCACCATGTCCATTTCGGCGGCGAGTAGGTCGGTGAGTTTGCCCTTCCCTTCGTCGCCCCACTGGGTCCCCACCACGACGGTTGCTGGCACGAGATCTCTCTTTCCGGAGTATCTCTACTCCCCTGTGAGTTTAGGCGGTGGGGTAGTTCGCCCGGCTCCGACGCCCATCGAGCCAGAGAGCAACCGCCATGAGTGCAACGACGTCGAGGCCAAGGCGATATCGCCAGTGACCCACGAAGACCCCTGCGAGTGCCATCGAGAACAGCGCCGTGAGGACGAAGAGGCGACGAGCGAGCCGTTCATCCCCCATCGCCCGACGCCGACGTTGCCACAACGCCCAAAGGAAACTTGGGAATAATAGGTAGCCACCCACCGCTTGAGCCCACGACGCCCACACTCGTTGGCCGGCACCCTTCGACATGTAGACCACCCAGTTGGGACGATAGAGACCGAAGAACCACGCTTCGCGCGCGGCGACCACGATGGGCCAACGGGCGATGTGCGTCGTGGCGTACTCCCAGGCATCTCGGGTCATCCCACTGGAACGAACAGACTCGTCAAGTGAGGGATGCGCCTTGGCGGCTGCCGACCAACATCCCAAATCGTCGTAGCCGATGAATCGACCGTCGTAGTACGCGAGATGGCAGTTTGCTCCGGCGAGCGTGATGCCCAGATTTGTTGACAGGTAGACCGGCTTCTCAAAGCGTCCCTGGTTATAGACCACCCACGGTGCACACACAATTCCCGCGACACACAACACGGCAAGTCCTCGCAGAACCGGAATGCTCTCCCGGTACCACCACCACGACACCACCACCACGATGAGGGCCAACGCAAGTAGTTCGGCACGCGCCAAGGCCACCATGGCGACTAAGACTCCAAGGAACAACGTATGGCGCCATCGCCGTTCGGACTTCCAGTTGGGAAGAAGGGCGAGTAGCCACACGAACGCCGCAATGGCGAAGGGCTCTGATACCACCAAACCGTCGCGCACCCAGAGGCCCGGGTAGGCGGACGCCAATCCCGCCGCGATGAGGGCGGCCCGATCACTACCGCTGACCCGTCGAACGAACGTTGCAATACCGAGAATTGATACGGTACCGACGAAGGGAATGAGATAGCGCAGTCCCGTCATTGCATTGGGGAAGAACCACGCGAACGGCGCAATGGCCACTGAAACGAGTGGCCCGTGGGAGGCGGAGGGGATATCGGTATTGAAAATACTCGACCACGGATGACCGTCAACGAGGCGATGCGCCTGGGTCATGTACCAGTGTTCATCGGACCAGATTCGAAGGGGGCGTTCAAAAGGAACGTACACGAGACGCCACAACAGACCGACGAGCGCCACGGACACGAGTTGTCGGCGATACGACCACGAGTTCCACGCGGAGAGAAGCCGTTGTCTCACGCGAGCATCTTAGAAACGATTGTGCGATGGTCGAGGTTTGCTACGCAAACGTCAATACACCATCAACTTCATCGATGGTGATGGTGTCGCCGTCACGGTACACCCCCTGGAGCACGGCCAAGGCCAGCGGATCTTCGACTTTGCGCTGGAGTACCCGCTTGAGCGGGCGTGCGCCGAAGGCCGGGTCAAACCCCTCGTGGGCTAAAAAGGCGGCCGCCGCGTCTGTCACGTGAAGAGTAAGACGTCGTTCCGCCAGACGAGCGCGAAGACGTTGTAACTGAATGCCCACAATGACGGCGAGGTCGCTTTCTCCGAGCGAACGAAAGCGCACAATCTCGTCAATACGATTCACAAACTCCGGACGGAAGAAGTCCAAAGGGTCTCCGGGCAGATTGCTCGTCATAATGAAGATCACGTTCGTAAAGTCAACGGTACGCCCCTGACCATCCGTTAGTCGTCCGTCGTCAAGTACCTGCAGTAAGAGGTTGAAAACGTCGGGATGCGCTTTTTCAATTTCGTCAAGTAGCACGACGGCGTAGGGACGGCGGCGCACTGCTTCAGTGAGCTGCCCTCCTTCTTCGTACCCGACGTAGCCCGGGGGCGCTCCCACGAGCCGCGACACCGCAAACTTTTCCATGTACTCCGACATATCAACACGAACCATTGCCTTGTCGTCGTCAAAAAGGAATTCAGCCAACGCTCGAGCGAGTTCCGTCTTGCCGACTCCCGTCGGACCGAGAAAGAGGAAGGAACCGATGGGTCGTTGAGGATCACCGAGGCCCGCTCGTGACCGACGTATGGCGTTACTCACCGCCACCACCGCCTCGTCTTGACCGACGACCCGGGAGTGCAAGAGCTCTTCCATACGGATCAACTTGTCAACCTCACCCTCGAGGAGTTTGGCCACCGGTACTCCCGTCCAGCGGCTGACGACTTCGGCGACATCTTCGGCGTCAACCTCTTCTTTCAGAAATGCGCCATTCCGTTGAAGTTCCGCGAGCTCTGACGTCGCTTGGTCGATGTCTGACTCGAGAGCGGGGATGCGACCGTAACGAATCTCCGACGCTCCCGCGAGGTCTCCCTCGCGTTCCAGACGTTCGGCCTCGACGCGTCGATCTTCCAGGTCTTGCTTCGCCGTCCTAATTCTTTGAATCGCGTTCTTCTCCACCTGCCAGCGAGCCGACATGGCGTCTGACGTCTCGCGCTGCTCCGCTAACTCTTCGTCGAGCTTCGCGAGGCGCTCACGGGAGGATTCGTCGGTCTCCTTGTCGAGAGCCACTCGTTCAATCTCTAATTGGCGTATGCGACGGATGACGACGTCAAGTTCTGTGGGGACTGAATCAATTTCTATTCGTAGACGACTGGCCGATTCGTCAATGAGGTCAATTGCTTTGTCGGGTAAGAAGCGATTGGGCACATAGCGATGCGACATCATGGCCGCAGCAACGAGCGCCGCGTCTTGAATTCGCACCCCGTGATGAACTTCGTACCGTTCTTTCAGGCCACGAAGTATCGCCACCGTATCTTCAACCGATGGCTCGCCAACGAAGACCTGTTGGAAGCGTCGTTCTAACGCTGCGTCTTTTTCAATGTACTTGCGATATTCGTCAAGCGTCGTGGCGCCAATCATGCGTAGTTCGCCTCGCGCCAAGAGCGGCTTGATCATGTTGCCAGCGTCCATCGCCCCTTCGGCCGCCCCCGCGCCCACGATGGTGTGAATTTCGTCGATAAACGTAATGACTTCACCTTCGGCGTCCTGAATCTCCTTCAAGACGGCCTTGAGTCGTTCCTCAAACTCTCCGCGGTACTTCGCTCCCGCCACCATGGCGCCGAGGTCGAGTGCAATGACGCGACGATCCCGCAAACTTTCGGGTACATCGCCCTCCACAATCCGTTGAGCGAGGCCTTCCACAATTGCCGTCTTCCCCACGCCCGGCTCCCCAATCAAGACGGGGTTGTTTTTGGTACGACGTGAAAGAACTTGGATGACACGACGTATCTCTTCATCGCGACCAATGACAGGGTCTAGCTTTCCCAGTCGAGCAACCGCCGTGAGATCGCGGCCGTACTTTTCGAGTGACTGAAATGTGTCTTCAGGATTTTCGGACGTAATCCGTGCACTCCCACGAATCGCTCGAAGAGCGGAGAGGAGCGCTTCGGTCGTTGACCCGACGAGAGGTGCCCAAGTAATAACAACGTGATCTACGGAGAGAAAGTCATCGCCCAGAGAAGCTCGTAGTTGATCGGCCGATTCAAGGCCCTCGCGCGCTTCACGTGAAAGTCCCGCCGTTGAGCCGCCTACGGTACGGGGCTCTTTTGCTACGAGATCATTCAAAGTGCTCGCGGCGGCAGCGGGATCGACCGATGCCGCTTGTAGTAAAGATCGAGCGACACCGTCGGCTTGATTCAGCGCGGCGAGCAGGAGGTGCGCTGGGGTGACGTAGGGATTACCCGCCGCGGTTGCTTGAGTTTCAGCAGCTTGGAACGCTTCGCGAGTCTTGATCGTCCACTTCTGGGGGTCCAACGTCATGTGTTACTCCTCACTTTCCGCGCTGTGGACCACTGGTTCCAAAGACAACGATGGACTGAGTGACGGGGACGAGGTCACGGCGGTGCTGACGATGTGCTTCGGCCACCGCCGCCCGAAGTTCCTCGCGCAAATGTGCAATCTCTGAATGTGCCGCGTCCAACTGTGCTTCGAGCACCAACACCCGCTTGACACCTTCCAAGTTGAGTCCCGCATCGGTGAGCTCTTGGATACGACGCAGCCGCGCGAGATCAACATCCGAATAGCGTCGGGACCCGCCCGCGGTTCGCGATGGATCCAGGAGTCCCGTACGTTCGTAGTTACGAAGCGTTTGGGGGTGTACGCCGGCGAGCTGAGCGGCCACTGATATGACATACAGTGCGCGAATCTCTTGGTGTGATGTCATTCTTACTCCTCCGAGGTAAGGCTGGCGGCTAATTTCTCAACGAGATCACGCTGGGTCTCGTTCAGATTCGTCGGAATTTCAATCTGTACGGTGACGAGCAAGTCACCAGCAGCGTGTTTGCCGTGAGCGGGCACACCGCGACCTTTGACTCGCATGGTCGTGCCGGGCTGCGTACCTGCGGCAATCTTGAGAGTAACCGGGTCGTCCAGTGTGGGTACTGACACGGTCGAACCCAATACAGCATCGGTGAAAGGAACTGACACGGTGGTCGTGACGTGACGTCCCCGACGAGCGAATCGCTGATCCGACGTCACGTGGACGTCGACGTAAAGGTCACCAGCCGGTCCACCGTGGCTCCCGTGGCCGCCTTTGCCTTTTACACGAATCCTCTGTCCGTCCTCAACGCCGGCGGGAAGCCGCACTTGCACCGAGCGAGAGCTTGCCTGACGACCGGACCCCCCACACGAGGTACACGGTCTCTCTAGGCGTCCACCGCGGCCGTGACAGGTAGGGCAGGTTCGAGAAAGGCTAAAGGGTCCCTGGTCATCGGCGAGAACGCCCCGTCCCTGACAGGTAGTACACGCAATCATTGACGTTCCCGGTGCCGCCCCTGAACCGTGGCAGGCTGAGCAGTTTTCGTGACTAGGCAGTGATACCGACGTTGTCACCCCAAAGACGGCATCGCGAAAATTGAGATGGAGCGCTGTTTCAATATCTTCACCTCGGCGCGAACGAGTCGGTCGAGCGGACCGTCCAAAAATTCCTCCAAGAATGTCACCGAGGTCGCCAAAGTCGCCAAACTGCTGACCACCCGGGAAACCACCCGCCATGGGGCCCAGTCGACGAAGTTCGTCATACTCTTTCCGTTTTTCGGCATCGCCAATCACGTCGTACGCGGCCGTTACTTCCTTGAACTTCTCTTCGGATCCGGGGTGCGTATCGGGGTGTAGTTCCTTCGCCAACTTGCGATAGGCACGAGTGATGTCCTTATCGGATGCGGTCTCCGACACTCCCAGGACTTTATAAAAGTCCTTTTCCAACCACTCGCGCTCGGCCATTATCCCTTGACACGCACCATCGCGGGACGAACGATGGCGCCCTTCCACTGGTAACCCGCTCGCATTACGTCGTCAACGACTTGTTCGCCGTCGCCGTCAACGTGTGCCACGGCGTCGTGAATTGTGGGATCGAAGAGTGCACCGACTTCATCAATACGAGTGAGCCCTTCTTTCGCCAGAGTGTCGAGCAACAAACTTCGTGCCTGCACCAGCGCTTTGGACTCGACAGTGTCCAGTTCGTCGGTAGAGGCGGCCCCAAAGTGAGCTTGCGCTAAATCCAGGGCATCGAGAACGGGGAGTAGTTTGGCCACCACTTCAGCCACGGATCGAGCAACAACTTCATCAGTCGTTCGCGCTACCCGCTTGCGGTAGTTCTCGAAGTCGGCTTGAAGACGTTGGAGGGCGTCGCGAAAGTCATCGCGTTCGCGCTCCGCATCACTCCTCTCGTCGAGCACGGCTTCCGACGGATCAATATTTTCAGCATCGGATGAGAGTTTGTTAACTTCTTCGGTCACTTCTCGTCCACAATCTCAGCATCAACAATCGTGTCGTCGTCCGCATTACCACCAACGGAACCTTCACCCGAATTATTCTTCGCGGCCTCTTCGTAGAGTCGCTGACTAAAGCTCTGGCTGACGCCCACGAGCTTCTCCGTCGCACTCTTGACGGCGTCACTGTCGTCTCCGTTGAGCGCTTCCTTCAAGGCGGTCAGTTCTCGTTCAACATCGTCACGCTCTGATCCCTGGAAGCTTTCGCCCTGTTCCTTCAACAACTTCTCGGTCGAGTACACGAGGCTGTCGGCCTGGTTACGAATTTCAGCTTCCTCACGGCGCTTGCGGTCATCCTCCGCGTGCGCTTCGGCGTCACGGACCATGCGGTCAATGTCGTCCTTCGACAGACTTGATCCGCCCGTGATTGTCATCGATTGCGTGGCTCCGGTCGCTGTGTCTTTGGCCGATACATGCACAATGCCGTTGGCGTCGATGTCGAAGGTGACCTCAATCTGCGGCACGCCCCGCGGGGCGGGTGGAATACCAACGAGTTGGAACTTGCCCAGGGTCTTGTTGTAGGAAGCCATCTCACGCTCACCTTGCAGAACGTGGACTTCCACGGACGGCTGATTGTCGTCGGCCGTTGTGAAGGTCTGGCTCTTCTTCGTCGGGATGGTCGTATTACGTTCAATGAGCTTCGTCATGACGCCACCCTTGGTCTCGATACCGAGCGAGAGCGGGGTGACATCGAGGAGCAGAATGTCCTTGACATCGCCCTTTAGTACGCCCGCTTGGATGGCGGCACCGACGGCCACTACTTCGTCGGGATTCACGGTCTTGTTGGGCTCCGTCCCTGTGAGCTTGCTGACCAGCTCTTGCACCGCAGGAATACGAGTCGAACCACCGACCATAATGACGTGATCAATCTTGTTCAGCGTGAGACCAGCGTCTTTAATCGCCTGATCGAAAGGCTTGCGGCAACGCTCTACCAAGTCGGCCGTGAGTTCATTGAACTTGGCTCGAGTGAGCTTCAGATCCATGTGCTTCGGGCCATCATTGGTCGCGGTAATGAATGGAAGATTGATCTGCGTTTCTTGCAAGCTCGATAGCTCAATCTTCGCCTTCTCGGCTGCCTCCTTCAAACGCTGCTCGGCCATCTTGTCCGTCGACAGATCGACACCCTCGGTGTCCTTAAACGACTTAATGAGCCACTGCATGATGGCCTCATCCCAGTCGTCACCGCCGAGGTGTGTATCACCGGCCGTTGACTTCACCTCAAAGACTCCATCCGCGATTTCGAGAACGGAGACGTCAAAGGTTCCACCACCGAGGTCAAAAACGAGGATTGTCTGTTCGGCGGATCCCTTGTCAAGGCCGTATGCGAGTGCGGCGGCTGTTGGCTCGTTAACGATGCGGAGTACTTCCAACCCGGCAATCTGTCCCGCCTCTTTTGTCGCCGTACGTTGTGCGTCGTCGAAGTACGCCGGAACGGTAATGACTGCCTGAGTTACTGGTTCACCGAGATAGGCCTCAGCGTCTCGCTTGAGCTTCATGAGCACGCGCGCAGAGATTTCTTGTGGGGTGTACTTCGTGCCATCAATATCAATCGACCAGGACGTACCCATGTGCCTCTTGACCGATCGGATCGTTCGGTCGGGGTTCGTAATTGCCTGGCGCTTCGCGACTTCACCGACTAACACCTCGCCGGTCTTCGAAAAGCCCACGACCGAAGGGGTCGTCCGAGCGCCTTCTGAATTGGGGATGACAATGGGTTCGCCGGCTTCCAAGATGCTGACGACTGAGTTGGTGGTTCCGAGGTCGATTCCGACTGCCTTCGCCATGTTCTGTACTCCTTACGGGTAATTTCCCAGTATTTCTGGTCTTTTCCTGTATGCAGTAATAAGTATAGCAAACTTGATAAGACTTGTGTCAAGTTTATTTCTAATTGGAATAGGAAGTTTTGACCCATTCCGAACCACCAAAACACCCAAACACCGCCCGACTCGCCGGCGATAGTCGTCATTGTTATCGTCAAAGGCATGGTTTGGACTTCTCGACCCGTCCGGCGATGGTCCGGCCTTGCGATCGTCGGTCTCCTGCTCGTCAGTTGGTTGCCACGGGCTGATGGCGCCACTCCTGTCACCTCCACCAGCCTGCAAAGCCAGATTCGGGCTGGCGTGTCTACGAAGTCCCCGGGGACCGTGCTGCCCTCCCCCAAGAGCGTTCTCAAGGGTCCGGCCTGGAGTTTTGTGGGCAATACCTTGGTGACAAATAGTTGCAACCCCCGCCAAACCCCCAGCCTGATTTCGCAACCGAAGCCTTGTAGCTTCGGCAACCCTCGAGCCAAGAAAACGGTCGTGTTGGTGGGTGCCTCACATGCCGGCATGTGGATGCCCGCATTCAAATCAATGGCGTCAACGGACTTTTATCAGTTCAAGGCATTTATCTACGCAGGATGTCCCCCACTGCTCGTTGATTTCAGTTCACCACCGTTTGACCGCGATAGTAAGTACGTCACAGCCACGCAGTGCGCGACCTGGAATGCAAACGTCGCCACCGCCGTGAATGCCCTACACCCCGACGCCGTCATTTTTGCGGGTGGAAGCCAGTCGATGACATCTGATCCCGGCGTACTGAATCAGTGGGTAGTAGGTATGAGTGCGTTTATTAATTCATTCACGGTATCGAAGAAGATCATCATCGGATCAACGCCCGTCTTAAACATCACCACAGAAATGGCAAAGTGCGTTAGCCAAAACCCGTCAAACGTTGCGACCTGCAATACGACTTATAACTCAACCAGCAACACCGATGTCACGAAGCTCCTCTTGGATCGTGATGTTCAAGTCGCCGCCGCGACAGGCGCTTCGCTCGTTCCTGTGATTTCACTGGTCTGCACACCAACAACTAGTGCAACACCCATCGGTACGTGCCCTGCGGTTATCAATCACAATCTTGTGTATGTCGACGATAATCACCTCACCGCAGTTTTTGTCACGTACGTCACCCCCGTTTTTCGTGCCCTGATCAACATTCCGCTAAAAAGCTAAACCGCTGTGAAATTTAAGGTCTTCGTAGCCGCATTGGTATTTCTATCGATGTCGACAACTATGGCCGGCGCCGAGATCCGTTTGACGAGCGAAAGTCTTGCTCAAGAAGTAGCCGACGCCGCACAACAAAAGGTTGTGGGTGCAGTCCTGCCACCCTTAGAAACGGTGCTTTCCAGCCCGCCAGGCACGTACACCGCCAGTAACTCTTTGCCTAAATCATGTAGTGCTCGCTACAACGTGGCGTTAATTGCCAGCCCGAAGCCCTGCACCTTGGGCGACGCCACCAGTGCAACCACCGTCGTTCTCGTGGGCTCCTCCCACGCCGGCATGTGGAGCCGAGCTCTCGGGAAAGTGGCGTTAGACAACCACATCGCCCTGAAGACTTTCATTTACACCAGTTGTGTTCCACTCATTCTTCCGACACCAGTACAGGCGTTTCAGCCCGATGATCCCAAGATTTCCCCTACAACGTGTGCAACATGGAACGTTCGTGTCGGCAAAGCCATTGATGCCCTCCGACCCGCTGCAGTCATAATCGGGAGTGGCACCGAATTCGACATTTCCGGTGAGGCGTACAGTCAATGGGTCGCGGGTTTGACGGCATTCGTTGACTCAATTCACGCCAGCCGGAAGTACATTTTGGGTAGTTCGCCCCGCGTCACGACTCCTGGCGAAGTTGCCCGTTGTCTTCTCAACAATCAAACAAACCCAACCAACTGTGCGACGCGGGTAGACCTTCGTCGGCTCCTCGATCCGACGACGGCACTCTTGCGAGCTGACCGAGTTGTCGCCAAGACAACAGGAGCAGAACTGCTCGACGTCACTCCGCTTCTGTGCGCACCGAAATCAACAGGATCGACCACGCTCATCTGCCCCGGTGTCATTGATGGACGCCTGGTCTACGTCAACGGGTCGCATCTAACGCTCGGCTTCACTAACCACGTACAGTCGGTATTCCAGTCAGTGATGGCGAGGGTGTGAGATGCGGAGTACCCAGCGGCAAATTCGTTCAATCGTGAGCGGTATTTTTCTCATCGGAACCATATACGCATCATCGATAGCGAGCGCCGCACCTGCACCCGTTTTGACTGCCGAGCAGCTCGCCAGCCAGATTTCTGGTGCAAGTCGTAGTAATTCCGTCGGAGCAATTCAACCGACTCTCAAAGAAGTCTTGGCCAAGCCCGCGTGGACATTTGTGGGCCTCGATCGCTTAGATGTTGGTTGTAATCCACGTCTCGCAACGTGGATTGTCGACAACCCCATTCCTTGCAACTTTGGGCCAAGTTCCGCAACCAAGACAGTGGTACTCGTGGGCGCATCCCATGCGGGCATGTGGCTTCCTGCACTGATTGCCATGGCGGCTCAGGACAAGTTCCAGCTGAAGTCGTTCATCTACGCCGGCTGCCCGCCCGTCATCATGGACTTCACCACCGGTCTCATCAAGTTCGAAGGATTAGTGGTTTCAGCAGCATCGTGTCACGCGTGGAATGAAAATGTTGCATCCGCAATCAATGCGCTTCACCCTGACGCCATCTTGATTGGTGGAAGTACTGAAGCAGCAACAAGTGTGCCGTCGACCTTTACGGCGTACGCCGACGCGATGTCTGACTTTGTGACACGCTTAAGTGCGCCAAAAAAAGTAATTCTGGGTTCAACGACAATGCGGACGGCAGGACAGGAAACCGCACGCTGTGTCAACAGTCATCTCACTACTGTCACGGCATGCAACGCGGTCTATAACGGCAGCAATACGAATGATCCAACAATGCTCTTGTTACGTCGTGATCAATTGGTCGCCAAGTCGACTGGTTCGCGCCTCGCTCCGCTGATCTCACTCACGTGCACGCCGTCCACGAAGATGAAGCCACTTGCCCAGTGCCCGCCGGTTGTGAACCACAAGTTGGTTTATACCGACCGCAGTCACCTGTCGAGTGCCTATGTCACCTACGTCACCCCGGTCTTTCGATCCCTTGTCAATGCCGAGCTCACGCCATAGTGGATTTGCACTTACTACGCTAAGAACATGCCGCAGCTAGTTCTCATGCGCCACGGGCAATCTGAGTGGAACGTTGCCAATCTCTTTACCGGTTGGCATGATGTCGACCTTACGGCACAAGGAGAAGCGGAGGCAAAGGCGGGAGGCAAACTTCTCGCCGACGCTCAACTTGACCTTCGACTCGTCCATACATCGGTACTAACACGGGCAATTCGCACCGCCAATATCGCCCTCCACGCCGCCGGACGTTCGTGGCTCACCGTCGAGCGGTCCTGGCGTCTCAACGAACGCCACTACGGCGATCTCACCGGGAAGGATAAGAAGCAGACGGCGGAAGAGTTCGGGATGGAGCAACTCAAGCTGTGGCGACGGAGTTTCGATGTGCCGCCCCCCGCCATGGCCGCCGACGACCCTCGAGTGGTGCATCACGACCCGCGGTATCGCGACGTCCCGTTGTCGTCGCTCCCTTTCACGGAGTGCTTGAAAGATGTTGTGGTGCGGGTCGAGCCGTATTTCCGCGACGCAATCGCCCCCTCTTTACAACGCGAAGGTGCGAAGGGCGGCGCGATCTTGGTCGTCGCTCACGGGAATTCACTGAGAGCCTTACGGATGATGATGGAGGGCATCAGCCCCTCCGACATCACCGAACTCGAAATTCCCACCGGAATTCCCTATCTTTACGAACTCGATGACGCTCTCGCCGTCACGAGCGGCCGCTACCTGGGAGACCCGGCGGCTGCGGCGGCTGCGGCGGCAGCCGTAGGAAAACAGGCGGGCTAAACCGACTTCACTGCACGTCGACTCATCGCCAAACTGGCGATTGCTCCGGCAAAACCGAGCAAGAAAATGATGGTGCCGAACACAAAGACCTGTGGCGGAACGCCCATGCGCGAGGCGCCATAGACCCATACGGGGAATGGAAGTGTTGTTCCCGAAACGAAATTCGAGACCACAAAGTCGTCCAACGAAAGGGCGAAGGCCATCATGGCACCAGCCAAGACTCCCGGCATAATCATCGGCAATGTCACGAGCCGGAAAGTGGTGAGAGGAGTAGCGCCGAGATCTCCGGCCGCTTCTTCAAGGTGACGGTCAAAACCCTGCAGCCGTGCCCGTACGGTGACCGTGACGTAGGCAATTGAAAACACTGTGTGACTCAAGAGCAGCGTCAAAAATCCTCGCGCTACGTGATAGCTCGCAAAGAGTCCTAGTAGTGACGCACCCATCACAATTTCCGGTGCAGCAATATTCATAAACAACGTCTGATCAATAGCCGTACGACCACGAAAGCGCTTGCCCTCGTACCGAACTAAAGCGAGGGCGAGCAAGGTACCGATCACTGTGGCCGCCACCATTGACGCAAGTGCCAGTCGAATAGAGAGCCAAAACGCCTCGGGGAGGCCCACGACATTCGTGAGTTCCCGATACCAGCGCAACGTCGCACCATTCCACTCAAAAGTCACCGTAGGCCGGCCCGCAAGGACATCGTTAAAGCTAAAGAAAATCATCCCCACAATTGGGACGAGAAGATAGGCAAGGAGAAGCCACGAGTAGAGCCCGAGCCAACGGCCACGCTTCGCACTCATACAAAGTCTCCGATCGACTTTGAACCCAAGAGGCGTCCATAGGCCAGAATCCCAATAAGCGAAATTCCCATCACGATCGCCGAGAGTGCGGAACCTCCGGGGAAGTCATTGCTCACCAAGAAGAGATTTTGAATGACCGTACCTACCATCGTGTTGGTAAATCCTCCCAGTACCTGCTGGTTGACATAGTCACCGAAGGCTGGGATGAACGTGAGTAGGAAAGCCGCAAAGATTCCTGGCGCGCAGAGGGGGAGAACGATCTTCCGGAACGTCGTTATTCGACCGGCGTAGAGGTCATGAGAGGCCTCCAGTAGGGCGGGATTCAGCCGTTCGAGAGACACGTATAAGGGAAGTGCCGTAAAGGGAAGGAAGTTGTAGGCCAGTCCGGCCACGACCGCAAACGTCGTTCCCAAAATCTGGTAGTCCGACGACACCAGATGCAGGTTTTGCAACGTGTGAATGATGAGCCCGTCAGAGGAGAGAAGAAACTTCCAAATCACCGTCCGGATCACGAAAGAGACAAAGAACGGCACCAGCAACATCATTAAGAAGAAGTTCTTTCGCCGGCCCGCGTAGAAAGCAATCCAATAGGCGATAGGGAAACTAAGAACAAGATCAATGACAGTGGCCGCTAGGGCGTAGCCCAAACTACGAAAAATGATGGTCGATGAACTGGACCACGCGTCGGAAAGGGAAGCAAAGTTCCACGACATGGTGCAGACGCCCGTCGCTGGGTTGCACTCTTGCAACGCCTTCGCCAACATCAATACCAAGGGAACGACGAAGAAGACGGCCAGCCACACAATGGCAGGCAGACCGAGCAGATACGGCGTGAGCCGACCTAATCGCGGTGACTTTGAGGTGGTAGTGGTCACGAACCGGTGGGAATACCAGCGAACTTCTCGTTCCACGTGTCAATTTCACCTTGGGTCTTGAATGCGTAGTACGACTTCAACTTGTAGGTCGACGTCGGGAATACCTCGGGGGCACTCGCGATCACACTCGCTTTGACCTCAATGTCCTTTAACAGATTTGCCATCGTGGTTGCCTGCCAGCCCTTAGTCGGCGCCAGCATCTTCGCCTTGGCACCCGGAACGGGGGTCATGTAGTTAACGTAGTACGCCAATACTGCGGCGACCGCCGGGTCGTAGAAGTAATCGATAGCGATCATGGCATCGCGGGGATGTTCGGCCCCCTTGGGAATGCACATGTTGTCGGTCCACAACAGCACTCCTTCTGTAGCGTTCATCAGAACAAGATTCTTATTCCCGCCAATACGCGCCTGAAAAACGTCGCCCGAGTACACCTGGCCAACCCAGAGATTGCCTTGCTTGAGCTCGTTAATAATGTCGTTGCCGTAATACTGTTTCACCAGCCCGCTATCGCGTTGCTCGCGTAACTTTGTCGCCGCAGCCTGCCAGTCAGTCGGTGTTGACGTCGCGGGGTTCTTGCCAATGGCGAGTAGTGCCAAGTTCCCCAACTCAATGGGGTCACTCAGCATTCCCACTCGATTTCGTAACTTCGCCACGTTCGACCTCGACGTATCGAATGCCATTTTCAATGACGTCTTGTTCGTTGTTACCTTCGACTTGTTGTAGGCAAGGGTCGTCATTCCCGACTGCCACGGAACGATGCGCTTTCCGCTGTCGGTGTACACCTTCTTCGCCGCCGCGCTCGCATTGGCCTTAAATTTTGACAATTGAGAGTCGTCTAACGGAATGAGATAGTTATTGTTCAGCAGGTAGCGCAAACCGACCGAGTTGTCGGTCATCACAATAATGTCATAGCCGGTGGGATCTCCCGACTGCAGGGCCGGACGGATCTGTTGATAGAACGTCGGATTATCTTCAATCACTTCGCTGTACGTGGTTGTAATGCCCTGAGTGGTCTTAAGGTTGTCCAGCGTCGGGTGCTTACCGTTGTAGGTGTCGATGTAGTACGGCCAGTTGGCAAAGTTCAAGACCCCCGTCTTGTTCTTCGATGCCCACCACGCAGAATCACCGACGGCGGCCTCGGCTGATGCGGGAAGGATGAGGGAAGCAGCACCGGCAATGGCGCCAGCTTGCAGTGCGGCACGCCGTGTGATCCGCGGTGACAACAGACCTCGGAGAACCGAGGGATCAATGTGTTCGGGGAAGTTAGTCATCACTGTCTCCTTCTGCTGGTACTGCCTTGCTTGGTTGTACAACAAATGTGTGCTCAACGGGCCACGTCATCACGACGTCCTCCCCGCTCCGAGGAGCAAAGGCTTGTCCCGAGTTTTGAGCGTAGACCACAAACTGCTCACCGTGGGGTGCGGCCACCAGATACTGATTACCAACGCCCGTAAAGGTCGACACGATGACGGTGCCCGCCAGGGAGTTATCCGAGTCGGCGACGGGACTTCCGGCGGGTTGCAGGGCCATCTTTTCGGGGCGGACTCCCACTTTGACCGAGCCCGAGAGCCCGGCCGGTGTTCGATGGCGAGGGCTCCGGAACGACCCGTACGCGTGCCGCGTTACGTCAAATTCGCCCGTTGCCGTCTCCAGAGTTCCCGCGAGGAGATTTGAGGCTCCGAGGAAGGTCGCGACGAACTCAGTGGCCGGGTGTTCATAGACCTCACGTGGCGACCCAGAACCTTCTATCCGACCGTGATTCATCACCACGATGCGGTCAGACATCGTCATCGCCTCTTCCTGGTCGTGCGTAACGTAGAGAAACGTAATTCCTACCTGCGTCTGAATTCGCTTCAATTCGATCTGCATGGTCTTACGGAGCTTGGCGTCAAGTGCCGACATGGGCTCATCAAGTAACAGAAGTTTGGGGTGATTCACCAGTGAGCGTGCCAATGCAACACGTTGTTGCTGACCACCCGAGAGCTGGGTCGGCTTGCGATCACCGCGACCTTCGAGGTCGACGAGGGTGAGCATGTCGGCGACGGTGCCGGCCGCGTCCCATTTGCTCATGCCCTTTCGACGCAGACCGAAGGCAATATTGTCGGCCACGCTCATGTGGGGGAATAGAGCGTAGGACTGAAAAACGGTATTGACGTCCCGGCGATGGGGAGGCACGTGCGTCACATCAACATCGCCGAAGTAGATGGAGCCCGATGTGGGTTCTTCGAAACCGCCCAGCATTCGCAGCGTCGTTGTCTTTCCACACCCCGATGGTCCCAGAAGACTCAGGAACTCTCCTTCGCGAATCTCCAGTGACAGGTCATCAACGGCGGTGACGTCACCGAAGGACTTGGTGACGCGATTGAGTCGGATGGTCGACGAGCGATTCTCGGTAGTCACTCGGAAAACCTTAGACCAGAAGGAGGCCCCTATGAGGTTCGGCGCGGCCGTTCCTCATAGGGGCCGTCACCCTTAGATGGCGTCGGGTCCTCGCTCCCCGGTGCGAACACGGATTATCTGCTCGACTGGGATGACCCAGACTTTGCCGTCACCGATCTTGCCCGTTTGTGCCGCAGCGACGATGGCGTCGACTACTTCGTTGACTTGCTGATCGTCAACGACCACCTCGACCCGGAGTTTGGGCACAAAATCCACTTCATACTCCGCGCCACGATATACCTCGGTGTGACCGCGTTGACGGCCGAAGCCCTGAGCCTCGGTAATGGTCATCCCATTGACATTCAGAGTCTTCAGTCGCTCTTTCACGTCATCCAGCTTGAAGGGCTTCACAATTGCTACAACCAGTTTCATCGTCTCGTCCTCTCGTTATCGCGACAGAGCGCTCACGCGCTCCGCAAAGGTCTCAGTAGGGAATGCTTCTTCATCGTGGATGGCCAAGTCGCCTACCTCCAGGACGTCGTCGCTCTCGCGCAAGCCTCGCACAAGAAGTTTCGCGAGGAGGAACACCGCGGTCGTGCCCACCGCGGTGTAGCCAATGACCCACACCGCAGCAATGAACTGTTCCCAGAGCTGGTGGAAAGAGTGCGTGTAGAACCAGCCGCCCACGCTGAACGCCGGTGATGTGCCGTCATCGGCGAGATACACCGCCATCTTGGGATCAGCGAACAGCCCCACGGCGAGACCGCCTGCGAGACCGGCAAATCCGTGTGTAAAGACAACACCGAGCGCATCGTCAACGTTTCGAAACGGGCGCAAACGACTCAGGTAGTTCCATGCGACCCAGACAATGGCCGAGCAGAGAAATCCCACACCGATGGCTCCGAGCGCATTGACGAAGCCAGCCGAAGGTGTGATGCCCACCAGACCGCAGATCATGCCGTTGATCGCACCGAGAAATGTGGGTTTCTTTTGGTGAGAAAACAGCATGTCAAAAATGAGCCACGTGAGCAGTGCCACGGCGGTCGCCACATTGGTGTTCAAAATCGCCGATGCCGTGTCCGCACCCGCGTAGTACGGCGCCCCACCGTTGAACCCATTCCAACCGAGCCAGAGAATTCCGGCACCGATGGCCACCATCATGAGATTGCTCGGGACCGTCGTGCGATCGCGTCGAATTCGTGGTCCAATGAGTGCCGCGCCCACAAAAGCCGCTACACCGGCGGAGAGGTGAATTACGAAACCACCAGCGAAGTCAACGGCTCCCTTGAGGGCGAAGAAACCGCCGCCCCACATCAGTTTGGCGTTGATGGCGTAGACGAAGGTGATCCACAAGGGAACGATCACCAGCCACGCTTTGAACTTCAATCGACCAATGAGCCCACCCAGGAATAGCAGTGGGGTAATTGCCGCGAAAGCGAACTGGAAGTACGCCAAAGTGGCCGTTGAAAAGTGGAAGGGCACCACCGTGTTGGTGTCCGACACTGCCTGACCCTGCGACGCCGCGGCGCTGAGCAGAGTGCCGGGTGCACCGACCAAATTATTGAAGAAGTCGTTCCCCCCGAGATGGGCAGCCGGTCCAAAGGCCATTTTGTAGGCCCACAGAACCCATACCACCAAGGTAAGAGAAAATCCCGTGAACACCATCAGCATGGTGTTCACCACCCACTTCTTTTGAATCAGTCCGCCGTAGAGGACCGCGAGGGCGGGTATTGACATGAGCCCCACCA
>JAGWWX010000012.1 GCA_018970215.1 Acidobacteriota bacterium
TTGTCACCGAAGTGACATTCGAATCAGAGAGCCGGATGGGCTGCTCTAACCCCATCCGACAACCGGCTCCGCCACGGGGTGGCTCGGCCGGGTACTTCTACTTAGTAGGCCAGCCCGACGATTAGAGATCGTCGATGCCGGCCGTACTGGCTTTTGGCTCTCGTTCTTTCGTTTTCAAGGAGCGACGTCACACACAGCTTGCGCTGGAGGTGCGACAATTCACCGAGTTGAAATTTCTTTCAACTCACCCCGTACCGGTTTCCCGGTGGCAGGGTTGTTTACCCTAGCAGTCCGTTGCGACATCCCGCAAATCGGGAAAACCTCGGACTGCAGCGAATTTCCACTGTAGCAGGTTTCTTCGTGACCTCGTGCTACTCACCGCGTACGCGGCGCTCAGCGGCATCGACGTCACCCGCCAGTTGATAGCCCTGCACTCGATAGGCCGATGGTCCGCTCGCTCCGGGCGATCGACGCCGAGCGAGCGACTCCCCCGGAGCGAACAGTCCTGCGTACTGCTTCAGCGTGGGATGTTCTCTGACCAGGGACTCTAGTGTTACGCCCTCGCGAACGGCTTGGCCCACCAAGGAGCCGACGGTCTCATGGGCTTCTCGGAATGGATGCCCATTCGCCACCAGTTCTTCGGCGATATCGATTGCCACCAGTAGCTCGTCATCGGCCGCCCGTGCCATGGTGTCCGAGTGGATCGTGAGACTGCCGTAGGCAGCTGCCAACGCCCGGCCCACCAGCGTTACCGTTCGGAGCGAATCAAAGAGGGGCTCTTTATCTTCCTGGAGGTCGCGGTTATAGGCGAGAGGCAGGCCCTTCAGCATGGTGAGGAGGCCCGTGAGGTTTCCTACCAAGCGGCCCGTCTTTCCGCGCGCCAGTTCCGCAACATCACTGTTCTTTTTTTGGGGCAACATGGAAGAGCCCGTTGTAAAGCGGTCATCGAGTGATGCAAAGCCAAACTCACTCGTGGTCCATAGGACGAGCTCCTCGCCGAGACGCGAAAAGTGAACCCCCATCATCGCAAAGACAAACAGGGCTTCAGCGACGAAGTCGCGATCGCTGGTGGCGTCCATTGAGTTGGCGAAGGCGCGGCGAAAACCTAACTGGGTAGCCGTGTAGTGAGGGTCGAGTGGCAACGAGGAGCCGGCGACCGCTCCGGCGCCGAGTGGCGAAATGAGAAGACGGTGTCGCGCGTCCATCGCACGGTCGATATCGCGGAGCAGCGCAAAACAGTGCGCCTGTAAATGGTGCGACAAGAGAACGGGCTGTGCTCGCTGTAAGTGGGTGTACCCCGGCAGATACGAAGCCGGATGGTTATCAGCCAGATCACGCAGTGACTGCACCAGAGCGAGAACGGTCTCAGCGGCGTCGGTCAATGCGTCGCGGGTGAACAGGCGTAGTGTCGTCGCGACCTGATCGTTGCGACTACGACCCGTATGTAACTTGCCACCGACTGAACCGGCGATCTCCGTCACGCGCCGCTCAATGGCCATGTGGATGTCTTCGTCAGATGAACGACGCTCGAATGTGCCGTTCGCAAATTCGCCGGCCACGGTATCGAGAGCTTCGGTCAAGACACCGAGCTCCGACCCCGTCAAAAGCCCGGACTTGTGCAAACCCTCAATGTGCGCTTTCGAACCAATGATGTCGTGGCGATACAACGCCCGGTCGAAGCTGTAACTCTCTGAGAGATTCCAGAGGGTTTCGTCCATCGACGCATCGAATCTTCCTCCCCAGAGCGTCATGACTGTGGCGGTGTTGAGTTTTTCGCGCCCTGACGAGCCGCCCACGTCTTGACGCCCAGGCCGTAGATCCGAACGAAGCCCTCGGAGTCGGCGTGGCGGAACGTGTCGGAAGCGTCATAAGTTGCGAGACCGTGGTCGTACAGAGCAATCGGACTACGTCGTCCGATCACGGTCATCAATCCCGGTTTTTCAAAACGGAGTCGTACGTCACCCGTGACCGCTCGCTGCGTTTCCACCAAGAAGGCATCCAGTGCCTCCTTCAGTGGCGAGAACCACATGCCGTCGTACACCAGTTCGGCCCAACGCAAATCGAGTCTCGCCTTTTCACGGGCTAAGTCACGCTCGAGGGTGATGTCTTCTAGTGCTGCGTGCGCCGTAATTAACGCCATTGCACCAGGGCACTCATAGACCTCGCGTGACTTGATGCCGACACGACGATTCTCAACCATGTCGATTCGTCCGGCCCCCACGGAGCCCGCTCGCTCGTTCAGCGCTTCAATGAGCGAGGCCATGTCCATCGGCGTACCATCAAGTAGCACTGGGCGCCCCGCTTCGAAGGTGATCATGGCTTCGGTGGGACCATCGGCCCGGACCGCAGTCAAGGTGTAGGGCTCCGTTGGTGGTTCGGCCCACGGGTCTTCAATGTCGCCGCATTCGATAGCGCGGCCCCACAGGTTCTCATCAATCGAGTAAATCTTTTCCTTTGTCGCGGCAATCGGAATGTTCCACTTCGCGGCGTAGTCGACCGAGTCGGCCCGGGTCATGCCCCAGTTTCGTGCCGGTGCGAGCACTTCGAGGTCGGGTGCGAGTGCGTGAGTCCCGACTTCAAATCGCACCTGGTCATTACCTTTTCCTGTGCACCCGTGCGCTACGGCGTCAGCGCCCACCTGACGGGCCGTCGCAACGAGGTGGCGAACGATGACCGGCCGGCTCAGGGCGGACACGAGGGGGTATTTCCCCTCATACTTTGCGTTGGCATAGATCGCTGCGCCACAGAACTCTTCGGCCATCTCCCGGCGAGCGTCCACGATGATGCAGTCCGACGCGCCAGCCGCAAGCGCACGTTGGCGAAGAACGTCAGGGTCGGCGAGATCGCTTTGACCAACGTCAACGACCACGCAGATGACTTCCTTAACGGACCACTCCTCAATCATCCAGCGCACCGCCACCGAAGTATCGAGACCTCCGCTATACGCCAGCACCACTCTTTTTGCCATCTCTACTTCTTTCCCTTGCGACTCTCAACGCCCGCGAGTCGGCGGAGATTCTCCGCCAGTGCCGGGCCACCATAGTTTTCCTTCGCCACGACCAAGATCGTGTCGTCACCCGCCACCGTTCCTAACACACCCGACATCGCACTGCGATCTAAGGCCGATGCCACGACGTGAGCGCAACCTGGTGGGGTTCGAACTATGACGAGATGACCGCTGTTCTCAATCGACGTTGCCCACTCGCCCATCATGCGGCGTAGATGATCCAACGGCGCCGAACCGGTCGGAGTGGGAGTGGACAGCTGAATACGTCGCTTGCCTTCGGCGTCCCTCATTTTGACGGCGCCAATGTCCTGCAGGTCACGCGTCACCGTCGCTTGCGTTGCGTTGACACCCTCGCTCTCGAGAAGGGAAACGATCTGAGCCGCGGTCGACACCGAATGCTCGCTAATGATTTCACTGATGCGATGTTGTCGCTGTGTCTTCGTCATTACTTCTCCTCTAGCCAACGTAAAACGCCGTACATGGCGGTCGTCCGATGTCGAACTTGCTGCCACACCAAGGAGCGGGGCGACTCCATAACGTCGTGCGAGACTTCTTCACCGCGATGCGCGGGAAGGCAGTGCAAAAACACTGAGGTTGGCGCCAGGTCGAAGAGTGATTCGTCAATTTGGAACCCTCGGAACACACGACGACGCTCTTCCGCTTCGTGTTCGAGACCCATGGATATCCACGAGTCGGTATAGAGAGCGTCCGAACCTGGAACGGCCGCCGTGGGGTCGGTGAAGCACTGCAGCTGCCCCCCGTATCGGGCTCGAGCTTCAATGACCGCGCACTGGTCACTCGAAAGGTCGTAGCCCACCGGAGCAACGATTCGCACCGTCACTCCAAAACCAATAAGTGCCGTCGCCAGCGACCGAGTCACATTCGTCGCGTCTCCCACGTAGGTCACCGTGCGACCCGCCAGACCGAGTGGATCGCCATCGGAAAAATGGTCCGCCAAGGTCAAAACGTCGGCCGTTGCCTGCGTCGGATGCGTCTGATCACTCAACAGGTTGATATACGAAACCGCATCACCGGTCGCGGAACGCATCCGTGAGAAGACCTGGTGGTCTCGTACCCGAGCGGCCACAATGGTCGATGTTTGCGCGAGCGTTCTCGCGACATCTTCCGCCGCTTCACGGGTGTCGAGCCCGATTTCGGCGTCCGTAAACATCGAATAGTTCCCGCCGAGATCCTGCACGGCGGCCACTGACGAAGCTCGAGTACGCAGACTTGGTCGCTCAAAAACTAACGACACTCGGGTGCCGGCAAGATCGTTCGACGGGACCGGTTGACGTGCAAGTTCCAAAATCCGCTCGAACTCATCGTGTGTCGTCTCGGCGACTGCGACAAAGTGCCGCCTCATGCCATCACCTCCGTAGTCACCACAAGACCGCGCGTGACGTCACGCACACAGTGTGGTCGCGACCCGTTGGCAATGAGTACACGATGAGCACCATTGTCAAGCGACGTCAATGCGGATTCAATCTTCGGCCGCATTCCACCGTGGGCACTTCCGTCCCGTAGGAGCGACTGCGCGTCCTGACGGGTCATGGAAGCAATCCCGCTACGCGCATCAGTCGGGTCTCGACGGACCTGGTCAATATCGCTTAAGAGCAAAAGTGTGTCGGCATTAAGTGCCCCGGCCACGGCCCCGGCGACAGCATCGGCATTGCAGTTCACGAGAGCGCCCGTCGTGTCAATGGCAAACGGCGCAAGTACGGGCAGCCAACCCAGTTGCAACATGCCGGTCAATAACGGTGCATCGATGCGTGGTTGGAGTCCGACGGATCCCAGTTCCTCATCACGCTTCGCACAGGTGACGAGTCCGCCGGACGCGCCGTGCACTCCCATCGCCGGAAGTCCGTGGTGCACTAACTGCCCGACAATTCGGGCATTCACGACTGACAAGCCCATCACCACGCACTCCAAGACTTCGGGGGTCGTGACCCGTAGTCCGTTGACGAACGCACTGGTGAGCCCGCGCGATGCCACAAGTTCATTGATCTGTGGACCCCCGCCGTGAATCAGCACCACTTCATCGCCCGCGCTCCGTAGATCGCGAATGTCGCTCGCCACGGTACGAAGAAGCTCGTGCGCGTCGGGAGTGACATCGAGAGCGTGGCCCCCTAACTTGACGACAATCAGACTCACGGTGTAATTCCCGACATCGGCAGTCCAAGGGTTTCAGGAAGACCCATGGCGACATTCCACGCCTGCACCGCCTGGCCCGACGCCCCCTTCACGAGATTGTCGATCGAACTCATCGCAATCAGCCACCCGGTGCGCTGGTCGACTCGAGCAGAGACAAAGCAGAGATTGCTGCCGAGCGGATCCTTCAGTGTCGGTGGCTCTTCGACGACCACGACACAGGGATTGTCGGTGTACGCCGATCGCAGAATGTCCAGCGACTCATCCGTCGATAGAGAGGTAGTCGTTTGGGCGTACGCCGTCACCAACATGCCACGACTCACGGGAACGAGATGTGGGGTGAACAACAGTTCAACACCCAGCTCTTGTTGCATCTCAATCGTGTGGCGGTGGCGCAACAGGCCATACGCTTCGGCGTTGCCTTCCAGACGGGGAAAGTGGAGACGCTCCGAAGGAGTCCTTCCCGCGCCAGAAACCCCTGAAAGCGCGTTAACGACATATGGACCATCGATGACGTTCCGGTCGATGAACGGACCAAGGGCGAGAGACGTGGCGGTGGGGTAACACCCCGGAACAGCGATGAAGCGTGAACCACGAAGGTCGTCGCGGTGACGTTCAACTAAGCCGTAGGTGGCAGAACCGAGCAGATCGGGGGTTCGATGCGACTCTCCGTACCACTCTTGATAGTCGTTAGCGGATGTCAGTCGATAGTCAGCGCCAAGATCCACAACCATGACGTCGCGCTCAAGGAAGTGTGGAACGACACTCTGTGACGCACCATGGGGCAGCGCTACGAACGCGACGTCGCAGTCCACATCTTTGGCGTCGGATACCGAGGTGAACTGCAGATCGGGATACGAATATCGCAATGCGGGAGTGTGGTCCCTCACGTAGCGCCCCGCGGCCGAATCGCCCGTCGCAACCACCACGTCCAGTTCAGGGTGTGCCGCCGAAATGCGTAATAGCTCGGACCCGGCGTAGCCGGAGGCTCCAATGACAACCGCTCTCATAATGAGAATTATTGCATAGAACTGATGATTTATGCAAGACTAATCTCGTGACACGGCGGGGATGGGGACTATTCATTGCCGTCAGCGTGCTGTGGGGGCTCCCCTACTTTTTTATCCGTATTGCCGTACGCGAACTTGACCCCGTGAGCCTCGTGCTCGGGCGGACGTTACCCGCGGCCATCATCCTTGTACCCCTCGCGTGGCGTCGGGGTGCGTTCGCGTCACTCCGCGGACACTACAGCGGACTACTTCTTTATACCGTGATTGAGTTTGGAGTGCCGTGGTACTTCATGAGTAGTGCGGAACAACATATATCCAGCAGCCTCGCATCACTGTTGATTTGCGCGACGCCGCTTGTCGCCATTGGTGTGAGCAAGATCATCGATCGGCAGTTGGTAATTGAGAAACGACGCATTGCTGGTCTTCTCCTCGGCAGTGGTGGAGTGGTCGCACTCGTGGGGCTCGATGCTTCCAGCGATTCTGTGTGGTGGATCGCGGCGATGGGAATCGTTGTTGTCGGTTACGCCCTTGGTCCGCAGATCATCGCGAGGCGCCTGCACTCAGTGCAAGGGCTCGCGGTCGTGGCCGCCAGTGTGGCAGTGGTGGCAGCGATCTATGCACCCCTTGGAATTGTTCGCTGGCCCGATCGGGTTTCTTCTTCCGCACTACTGTCCGTCGCTGCACTGGCAATCTTGTGCACCATCGTGGCATTCCTTCTCTTTTTCGAACTCATTAAGGAGATTGGCCCGTCGCGGAGTACGGTCGTGACGTATCTCAACACGGCCTTGGCGGTCGCCTTGGGTGTCATCTTCTTGGACGAGCCGATTACGGCAGGCATCACCGTCGGCTTTCCCATCATCGTGATGGGATCTGTACTCGCGACGGCCCGGCGCCGTTAGCGCAAGCTCGCCCCGACGGTGGCCGCTGCTGCCAAGAGCGCCGTTCTTCCGTCGAGAATGTCGGCATCCGTCAAGGTTCGTTCGTGAGAACTCAGACGAACAGTAAAGGTCAAGCTACGAGTTCCGGGGGGAAGCTGTGATCCACGAAACACGTCAAAAAACGTCACCGACTCCACCAGATCGTGCGCCGTAGCGAGTCGTCTCTCGAGTTCGTGACGCGAAACCCCTACGGGAGTAACTAAAGCGAGGTCAAAACTTGCACTAGGAAATCTCGACGGCACGTCGACGTGGTCGTCGCGACGTCGCACCACGTCGCGGTCGGTGACGGCATCGAGCTCGACTTCGAGGAGGCCAACTCGCGATCCGGAGAACTGTTGCAGCACCAATTCATTGACAACTGATGGGTGAACTTCGCCGATGCGAGCGATGAGTGCGCCGGTGGACGTATCACGAACTTCCGCAAAGCGCGTCGGGTGCCACCCGGTCGGTGCGTCCCCTTTGACGAATTCCGTCTCACGCAGACCCAGACGCTCGGAGAAGACATGCCAACTCGCCACGGCCGTTTCGGCCGAGTCCCCCGGGCGACACAGCACGGCGGTAAGTATCTCGCGCTCTTCGGGTAACGCCAACTCGAGGACGCCGCCCACGCCGCCCCGATCGCGCCGTGGCTGGGCGGACTCCGCTGGGTGAGTTGCTACCGTTCCCACTTCAAAAAGCGCCACATCACCGTGGCCGCGTTCCGCGTTGCGAGCCCACGCACGGGCAAGCCCCACCATCATCGAACGGCGAAAGAGAGCCTCATCACTGACGAGTGGATTTGTAATACGTATCGGGGTAGTCGCGGGATCAGTTATGGCAAAGTCGCTCTCACTCACCAGTGAAGGCGTCCACGCTTCGAGCCAGCCCAGTCCAACAGCAATCGAGCGGAGTTGTCGTCGATCGCGTTGACGTGTCGACAGTCGGCCGGGCTGTGGCCAGGTCGGAACCCGTCGTGGTAGTTCTCGGTAACTAAAGAGTCGTGCAATCTCCTCCACCACATCGGCACGACCCGCTAGACCTTCACGAACATCAAGGCGAGACGCCGGAGCTCGAACAATGAGTTCGTCACCGATGTGATCGACACGAAATCCGATGCCCGTCAAAAGTCGTTCGGCGGTCGCGAGGTCAATCGGCGTACCGAGCACGTTCTCGATGTGATGTTCGTTGAGTGTGATGGGTTCTCGAACGGGCAACTGGCCCGAGGACACAGATCGACCGACGATGCGAATGTCGGGCGAGCTGAGGGCGAGAATGTCGATAAAACGCTGGGCGACCGCGTCGGCATCATCAACATCAACACCCCGCTCAAATCGGTGCGACGCTTCCGATCGCAGCCCAATTCGCTTGCTCGTTCGCGCAATTGTCATCGGATCAAAGAACGCCACCTCGAGAAGAACGTCTGTGGTAGCAGCGGTGATTTCACTTGATCCACCGCCCATAACACCCGCCAGCCCGATGATGGTGTCACTCCCGTCAACAATGACGCAGTCAATTCCCGTATCACCCAGCCCTCGTCCGGGTGAGCCAAGAGTTCGTGTCACTCCATCAAGCGTGACCAGCGATTCGCCACTTCTCGCAGTACGAACACCGAGTTGTCCCCCCGCCACGTGTTGTGTGTCGTAGGGGTGGGTCGGCTGACCACGCTCCAGCATCACGTAGTTGGACGCGTCGACGACGTTGTTGACCGGTCGCATGCCGGCCATCTCGAGTCGTTGAGCGATGTGTGCCGGCGACGACGTCACCACGACTCCCGTGAGGGCGACCACATTCAACCGACCACACACTTCGGGGTTCGCGATATGACCGAGTTCACTGTGCGGTGCACTGAGCAGCGCAGCTGTCGATATGTCGTCAGAAAAGACCTGATTGAATCGGGTAGCGAGATCTCGGGCGATACCCTTCACGCTCCAGGCGTCGGGGCGGTTTCCCTCGGGTGAAATCTCCAGCACCACGTCCGCGGTCAATCCCAGGAGCGACATCAATGGGGTGCCGGGCGTCACGCCCGGGTAGTGATCGAGAAGTAAGAGGCCCGAGTGATCGGCGTCGAGACCTAACTCTTTCCCACTACAGAGCATTCCGTAGGACGTCACGCCCTTCATCTTTCTCTCTGCGATGGCAAAGTCACCCGGAAGAACGGCCCCGACGGGAGCCAGCGGTACGAAGTTTCCCACCGTGAAGTTCATCGCACCACACACAATTTGAAGTGGATCGCCACCTGCATCCACCATCACCCGACGAATCCGATCGGCGCCCTCGATGGGATAAATCTCTTTGACCTGAGCGACCCGTACGTCGGTAAGCCCATCCCCTACTCGTTCGACCCCTTCCACGACGAGGCCTAGGTCATCGAGCGCCGCTACCAACTCATTCAAATCGGAGGGGATTGCAACAAATTCCGCAAGCCAACTCACCGGTACTCTCATGAGAATCTCCGTAGAAATCGGACGTCATTTTCCGTGAGCGCACGCATGTCCGCAATTTGGTGTCGCATCTGCGCGCACCGGTCGATACCGAAGCCAAACGCAAATCCGCTGTAGCGTTCGGCGTCAATTCCAACCGCGGCAAAGACGGCGGGGTCGACCATGCCGCATCCTCCGAGCTCGATCCAGCCCGTGTGCGAGCACGTCCGGCAACCATCTCCACGACAGATAGTGCAGGTGATTTCAAACTCGGCCGAAGGTTCCGTAAAGGGGAAGTACGCCGGTCGCAGACGCGACGTGATGTCGGGACCGAAATACTCTCGCGTGAAATTCTCAATTACCCCGGCGAGGTCAGCGAAGGTAATGCCTTCATCGACGACGAGTCCCTCAATCTGATGAAAAGCTGCCAGGTGTCGCGCATCGGGTGTATCACGCCGAAAGCAGCGACCGGGCATGACCGCGTGGATCGGCAACGAATTATTTCGGACTGCCTCACGCATCAAGTGAATTTGCGTTGGGGAAGTATGCGTGCGCAGTAGGACAGTTTCGGGTTCGCCGAGATCGACGTAGAAGGTGTCCCACATTCCGCGCGCGGGGTGTGCGGGCGGAATGTTCAACGCCTCGAAGTTGTACCAATCGGTCTCAATTTCGGGACCGTCAGCAACCTCAAATCCCATGCCCACGAAAACGTCTTCCAGCGCTACCTGTGTCAGAGCAACGATGCCGGGGCTCCCCGCCTGAACGGGGAGTCGAACTGAGCCGACAACGACATCACCGAGGTCCAGGGCCTCACTTTCTAACTTTGCAGCGAGGGCGACACCTTCTAACGCCGTCCGCTTATCTGCCAAGAGTGACTCGAGAATCTGGCGTGTCTCGTGGACTGATGCACCGGCCGACTTACGTTCCTCGGGAGTAAGAGATGCCAGTGACTTTTGGCTGGTAGCCAGCACCGACTTCTTCCCGAGCAGTTCGGCACTAAGAATCTCAAGCTCGGCGAGACTCTGAGATGCCGCCACCGCCGCGCGTGCTGATGCAACGAGCGTGGCGAGTGAGTCGACGAGGGACGACATGCCCTAAATCCTAGGACTCACCGTGCGCTGAACCATGCCCATGTGTCGAGAATGCGAGGTAGAGCAACACGCTGGCGGCGACCGAAGCGTTCAGCGACTCCGTTCGAGACGTCATGGGGAGAGTCACTTGACAGTCCGATAAGCCAATGGCATCGTCCGGGAGCCCTTCTGCCTCATTGCCAATGACGAGAACGTCACGTTGATGTACCTTCACCTCGTCGGGCGTGTCACCGCCCCGTACAACTGTCGCCACGACTCGCGCTCCGTGGTCGTGGGCCCATGACACCACGTTGGATAAGTCATCTTCGACCACAACCGGAAGCCGAAAGAGTGCACCCGCCGTGGCTCGCAGGGTTTTCGGGTTGTACGGATCAACGGAGCGCCCCGTTACGACAACGCCCGCACATCCAAAAGCCGCTGCAGAACGAATCACGGTGCCAACATTTCCGGGATCGCGCATCTCATGGAGTACGACAACGGGAGCCGAATGTTCAATCTCCTCCAGCCGAGATGGCCGAAAGCGCACCGCGGCCACAATCGGCTGTGGTGTCGTGGCATCCGCAATCTTGGCAACGACTCCCGGCTCAAGGGCGAAGACTCGGTGGCCAGCCGATTCGGCCCGACCGATGACGTCGCGATATTTGTCGACGAACTCACGATCGACGTAGAGACCTTCAAACTCAGCCTCGCCATCGAGTGCGGCCCCGATGAGATCGGGACCCTCGATCACACAGACCTGTTCGCTCCATCGCAGTGACCGTTTGGCCACGAGTCGCCGGAGTCGCCGAACTCGCTGGTGCGTCGACCCCAGCGTGTCGATGATGTTCCTACTTTGCGAGTGCGGCCTTCGCCTGCTCCACGACGGCGGCGAAAGCCACGGCATCGTTGATCGCGAGATCAGCGAGCATGCGACGGTCAATTTCAATGTTCGCGGCATTCAGTCCAGCAATGAACTTGCTGTAGCTCATGCCGTGTTCGCGGGTGGCCGCGTTAATACGCTGAATCCACAGTCGACGAAATTCGCCTTTCCGAGCGCGGCGGTCACGAAAGGCGTAGACGCCCGCGTGCTGCACCGCTTGGTTGGCGGCACGAAATGTCCGGCTGCGATCGCCGTAGTAACCCTTGGCGGCCTCCAGGACGGCCTTGTGATGTTTCTTGGCGTGAACTCCACGCTTTACACGTGCCATGTCTTTTCTCCTCTATCCGTTCCTACAGACCCATCAACTTCTTGACGTTCTTCGCTTGACCGGGTGCTACATCGGCCTCACGTCCCAATCGACGCGTGCGCTTTGACGACTTCTTCTCGAGCAGGTGACCGCGGAACGCCTTGCGACGACGCAGGCGGCCGGAACCCGTTACTTTGATGCGCTTCTTGGCACCACTGTCTGTTTTCATCTTGGGCATAATCTCTTACTCCTCTGTTGCGACTTCTGTTGCGACTTCTGTTGTGGACGGTGCGTCTTGTGGCGTACTCGCCATTTCACTCGATCCCTTAGCTTTGGCCCCACGGCGATCTGGCCCCAGAACCATCGTCATGTTGCGACCTTCGCTCTTAGCGGCAGTTTCGACGCGGCCTTTCCCTTCCAATCGTTCCACGATTCTTTCGAGAATCGATTCCCCGAGTTCGGGGTGGGCAATTTCTCGTCCCCGGAACATCACGGTGATCTTCACTTTGTGACCTTCGGCGAGAAACTTCTCCACGAGGCGGGTTTTGGTATCAAAGTCACCCGCACCAATTTTGGGGCGATATTTCATCTCCTTGATTCCCACGTTGACGCTCTTGCGGCGAGACTCCTTCGCTTTTTGCGCTTCATCAAACTTGAACTTGCCGTAGTCCATTATCCGACAGACCGGTGGAGCAGCTGTAGGGGCAATCTCCACGAGGTCGAGATCGAGCGAACGGGCTAACGACAGGGCTTCGCGAGTCGTTACGACGCCCCGCTGATTGCCTTCGTGGTCAATCAGTCGAATCGTCTCCACGCGAATACGTTCGTTGACGCGGTGGTCGGCTGTTGCAGCGATATTGGTCTCCTAACACTGGCGCGTCACTTTCGGTGACGCCACGGCAAGCGAGGTCGACGCAATCTCGGTTGGACCCGAACGCACCTTGGGTGGTCGGGTGGGGGCTGAAACTGCCAGCCCCGCTTGCTGTGTACTGCCCGATAAGGTTATCAGAGATGAGCGACGACCTCGAATGGGACGATGACGAACTAGACGCCGCCACGCCATTTACCCAAGAGGAACTAGACGCCCTACGGAACGCACCGGTGGATGTCATCGTGTGCAACCACCTCTATCACATGCTGCAACTTGCGACAGTCCACCTCAGCGCGACTCCCCCGCGCCTGGCCGAGGCGCAACTCCTGATCGACGGGGTACGGGGACTATTTGACGCCGTGGGTACGCGACTTGGTCAGCCCCAAGACATCATCCGAGAAGCTCTTACGCAGGTTCAGTTGGTCTTCGTCCAGGTTTCGACGGGCTACACACCAACCGAGTAAATCTCGGCGATTTCATCACGACCCGTCAGCCCCACTCGCCGCTCCCCTACGACCCGAGCGCCGACGTCGATTCGACGTGTGCCGTCAGCGAGCGCCACGCAGTGGAAATAAAAATCAATTCCCGCGTCCGACGTGACGACCCCCTCGCCGCGCACTTCGTCGAAAGCACTCACCACACCGTGTATTAACGCCACTCCAGCCGACCAATTTCTCTTTGGACGGCAATCATCTCAAGAGCCGTTGCGGCCGATTCGCGGCCCTTGTTCGTGTCATCGGGAAGGGATCGCTCAAGAGCTTGCTCGACAGTATTGGTTGTCAACACACCAAAAATCACCGGGACACCCGTTGCGAGTTGCACGTCTTGCACACCACGAGCACATTCGCCCGCCACCACTTCGTAGTGGCCCGTATCGCCGCGGATGACGGCGCCGAGCGTAATCACGGCATGCACACCGCGTCGAGCGAATGACTGAGCGGCGAAGGGGATCTCGAAAGCGCCAGGCACCCACGCGATTGCGATATCGCGACTACTCACACCAGCCGCGAGAAGTACATCGAGAGCCCCGGTGAGAAGGCGATTCGTTATGCCATCGTTGAACTTGCCGCACACGATGCCAATCTTTTGCAGATTGCCGTCCACGGACGGCTCGATGACGTGGCGGACCCGACGACTCTGGGTGTCGAGGTCACTGCGAGTCGCTGACGTTTCACTAGAGCTAGTCATCCAGACCCTCCAATAGGTGCCCCATCCGCTCTCGCTTCGTGCGGAGGTAGTGAATATTGTGCTCCGTCGGAAGTGATTCGATAGCGACTCGTTCAACAATATTCAGCCCAAAACCATCAAGCCCACCGTATTTTGCGGGGTTGTTCGTCATGATGCGCATGTTCGAGACTCCAAGGTCCACCAGAATCTGCGCACCAATTCCGTATTCGCGACTATCAACGGGGAGACCCTGTTCGAGATTGGCGTCGACAGTGTCGTGGCCTTGTTCTTGTAGTGCGTATGCACGAATCTTGTGTCCGAGACCAATGCCGCGACCTTCTTGACCGCGGAGATAGACGACCACACCCGCTCCCTCGGCCGCCACCTTCGCCATGGCGGTATGCAGCTGCGGTCCGCAGTCGCATCGTTGCGAACCAAAGACATCGCCCGTCAGACATTCAGAGTGAACCCGAACCAAGGTTGCCGCTTCAGGTCGGATGTCGCCGAAGACCATGGCGACGTGCTGCTGACCATCGAGAACATTTTCGTACACGACAGCACGAAAGTCTCCGTGCTCCGTTGGCAGTTGCGACTCGGCAACTCGGCGCACCAGTTTTTCGTGACGACGGCGATACCGAATGAGATCCGCAATCGTCACGATCGGTAGGTGATGCTCAGCGGCGAATTCGGTGAGCTCCGGCAATCGCGCCATGTCGCTCTTGTCCTTGGTCACAATCTCGCAGAGGACCCCCGAAGGAAACTTTCCGGCGAGCCGACAGAGATCAACGGTGGCCTCTGTGTGTCCCGCACGCTTCAAGACTCCACCTGGTCGGTAGCGGAGCGGAAAGATATGGCCCGGGCGATTGAGATCCGTCGGGCGCGTGGCGGGATCAATCAGTGAGCGAATCGTGGCCGCCCGATCGTGTGCGGAAATTCCCGTCGTCGTTCCGTGGCGGTAGTCCACGGAGACGGTGAATGCCGTGCGCAACGCCTCGGTGTTCGCAACCACCATCAGCGGTAGGTCGAGCTCCTCGGTACGAAGTGGTTCGAGAGGAACACAGAAAAGACCCGACGTGTGCTCAAGAAAGAACGCCATAGACGCCGGCGTGACGTCTTCGGCCGCCATGATGAGATCTCCCTCATTTTCGCGATCTTCGTCGTCGACGACAACCACCATCCCGCCACGGCGAAGCTGTTCGATTGCTTCGTCAATGGTGTTCAGCATTTGGCATCTCCACTTCTATTCGCACGTCGCTCCCCACGAGACGAATGGCGGAGATCTCCCCCCGCAACAACTCGTTCATCGTTATGGTGCGTAATGAGGCTAACGCTGGACGTGCGAACTCCAATCCGGCAAACGCCGGAGCGGCGTACCAGACCACTCGATCAACCAGTCCGGCGCGAAGTGCGGGTCCCACGACGCGCGGACCGCCTTCAATCAGTACCTGCAGAACCCCCGATGCACCCAACTCGTCAAGAAGAGCGTCGAGGTCGCCGTGATAGGACCGGGCAGGCAGTACTTTTGCACCGGCCGGAATATCACCGAGAACGATTCGTTGCGGCTGCGTCTCGATGCCGTCGATTCGTGCCGTCAGCGTTGGGTCATCCGAACGAACGGTTCCCGCGCCGACGATGATGGCTTGGGAGTCAGCGCGCAGTTCGTGTCCATCGTGTCGCGCTTCCGCCGACGTGATCCACTGACTCGTCCCGTCTTCCATCGCGATGGCACCGTCGAGCGTTGCCGCAACTTTTGCCACAACGTATGGACGGCCCGTGTGACGATGGTGCAGGTATGGGCGCAGTGAATACTCACAGTCCGGATCGCTGGTCACCTCCACCTCGATGCCTGCCGACTCCAGGGCCGCCACGCCACGTCCACGAACGCGTTCATCCGAGTCAATCACTCCCACGACGACGCGCCGGATACCGGCCTCAATGATCGCCTCCGTACACGGGCCAGTGCGACCGGTATGTCCACACGGCTCCAAGGTGACAAACAACGTGGCGCCGCGCGCCTTGCCGCCGGCGTTCTCAATCGCGATCACTTCAGCGTGGCGTCCTCCCGGAGGTTCGGTGGCTCCTTCACCGATCACCGTTCCGTCAGGTGCCACGAGAACGGCGCCAACCCACGGGTTCGGTGGCGTCCGGCGCCGCACGGCGTCACCGAGTATGCGAGCGCGTGTCAGCAACGCGAGTACGCCTACTTCGCAATCGCGCGCCGAAGGTCGGCGGCGGCACGTAGTGGATCACTCTGTCCGAAGATGGCGTTCCCCGCGACAAAGACATTGGCGCCGTGGTTCGCCGCTATTGGTGCCGTGGTGGTATCGATACCACCGTCCACCTCGATGTCGACGTTGAGACCACGGCGAGTGACCGCTTCACGAGCCTCAGTCACTTTGGACATCACATCACCGATGAACGACTGTCCACCAAATCCCGGAAAGACCGTCATCAGTAACAAGAGGTCGATCTCTTCAAGAAAGGGCTCCACCGCGGAGAACGGAGTGTCGGGATTCGCCGCGAGTCCAACACGCATCCCTAGTTCGCGACACTGAAGCAAGAGTTCTCGCGTTCCACCGATCTCGACGTGGACGGTGCAGCCATCGGCACCGGCCTTCGCGAACGCATCGAGGTAGCGACCGGGTTCCGTCATCATTAAGTGACAGTCAAAAAACTTTTGGCTATAGGGCCGAAGGCTTTTAACGACTGGTGGCCCAATCGTCAGATTGGGAACAAAATGCCCATCCATGACATCGACGTGTAGCCAGTCGGTTTCGCCGTCGACGGCCTGCACGGCATTCGCCAGGGAGCCAAAGTCCGCTGACAGGACGGACGGGGCGATACGAAGCTCTCCCGCTGAACCCGGCCGGACCCGTTCCATGACGTCAGACTACGGGGGATTAATCGCTCGCCACGCCATCGGTGCGTGGCGCTGCGCTCCTCGCCACCACTCGTCTGCACTCATCACGCGTCCACCAGCGGACTGAATCTCATGAATCTCGAGAGCGCCATCAACGACTCCCAGATGAAGACCTGAGGCGTACTGAACGTCACCGGGAGCCACCGATTCCTGGGAAATGGTGGCTCGCACGATACGCGCCTGCAGGGGACCAATGTCAATTCGTGATCGCTCCAGTCGAACCCGTCGCGCGACATCACGAATTGACATTGCGGGTGAGATAACAAAGTCACTCGGGGTGAGCTTGTCGGCATAGGTGGGCTCACCGGTTTGCGGTACCGGTGTGACGTGTGGCCATCGAGAGAGGACATCAGTCAGTAACGAGGCACCTCGGTCGGCGAGAAGGGAGAGGAGTTCACTGCACGTCGCAGAGCCAATCGACACCCGCTCTTCGGCGTACACCGGACCCGTGTCAAGGGTCTCTTCAATACCCATCACACAGACCCCCGTCTCGGCATCCCCGGCGAGAATCGCCCGCTCCACGGGAGCGGCGCCGCGCCATCGCGGCAAGAGAGAGAAGTGAACGTTCAGCATGGCGCGACGCTCTAGGAGCGAGGAAGGGATGATCTTTCCGTAGGCGACAACTACGGCGAGGTCACACTCATCACTCCGCAGATCCTCAAGGCGATAGGCGACCTCGAGGCCGAGTCGGTTCGCCGTCGCCGCGACTGGCGTGCCCGTATGCGATGACCCACGACCTCGTCGCCGATCGGGACGCGTCACCACCTGTCCCACAATGTGCTCGGAGTTGACCAGACGCTCCAAGATGGTCGCCGCCGGTGCCGGCGAGCCAAGAAAGGCGATCTTCATCGATCCCCGAGCAAGCTCCGTAGTCCGTCGGGGTCACGAGCGGGGAGATCCATCGCACGGCGCGACAGCTCCTTCTTCGCCTGCTTTTTTTGATCATCGGTCAGACGCTCCACGAGCAAAATTCCATCGAGGTGGTCCATCTCGTGTTGAAAGATTCGCCCCTCAAACTCATTCGTTTCGATCGAGATTTCGTTGCCATCGAGATCCAAACCAACAAGAAAGATCTCATTCGGGCGGGTGATCTCCCATGAGAGACCGGGCACGCTCAGACAGCCTTCCTCGTATGTCCACTCGCCGTCCGACTCCACGATGCGCGGGTTGACGACCACGACGGGACCATCGCCCTTGTCGTAGACAAAGAGACGCTTCTGCACGCCAATCTGATTCGCCGCCAGACCAACGCCGGGCGCTTGGTACATCGTTTCAATCATGGTTTCGGCGAGTGACGCAATGGCGCCATCAATATTCTCGATCTCTCGAGCCACGGTATTTAAGACGGGATCGCCGTAGGTGCGAATTGGCATCGTGGTCATCACCTCCACGCTACCCGCTTATCGAATTGCGAGCCTCATCGCTCCCGGAGGCCGAGGCGCCCGCGACAAGAGGTCACGGAGTTCGTCGTGAGACGCCGCTACCACACACCACCCCGCCCCGCTTTCGCGTACATCGACACCCGCTTCGCGCAACGCCGCAGCGTACGGACCACCGACTGCGCCACCAATCTCCGCCATGGCACGAAAGGGCGGTAGTTCGAGAACTCGCGCCGTCTCAATTTCGCGGAGCGACACCTCCTCGAAACTCACTGTCGTGAGAGCCGAAATGACATCATCGTCTCCTCGGCGAGTCTGCACGACAACGCGACCATCCCCGGCACGGCGAGCTCCCACCATTCTCCCCGCCTTGGCCACTGCGTAGATCGCGTCCCGTCGCGCGCGCTCGCGATGACCGAGCAGGTACTGGTCAAAATCAACGAAGACCACGACACCCGTGTGTCGAACGAGTCGAAAGACTGCCTCGGTCCCGACCACCACGGTGGCGTCCTCGGGTATAGCCGTGGTGCTCGCCGTGACCTCAACGACCTTTCGGCCAAGTTGCAACGCCACATCACGAGCGAGAGTTGTCACTCCCGACCGAACAACGCGCGGTCGCGTTGCACCACACTCCCGACAGAAGGCTTCGCGCGTCTCATGTCCCGCCGCACACGTTAAGGCACCATCAATTTCGTGTTCGGGTTCATGACACACCGCACACCGACACAGCGTGCCGCACTGCCGGCAGGCGAGCAACTTTCCCGCGCCGAGCCGTTGGAGGATCACGGCCACCCGCACACCTTCTCGCCCGTCGTGAAATGCACGATGGACCCACCGGAGGCTTTCTTGTGACAGGGCCCCATCGCGTGGATCGCTATGCCGACGGTCCACTACCTCGATATGGGGCCATAGACCGACGAGATCGTCGTCGCTGTGGTGTGGCGAGGCGACCGCCAGGAGAGTGGGCGACGGCAAAGGCGATGTCATCCACACTGGTACCCCCTCGCGGCGACAGCGTTCGGCCACAATTCGAGGTGCCTCCCACGTCGGCGACGCCTCCGAAATGAATGCTTCATCATCGGCATCGATGACTACGGCGCCAGCGAGAGCGGGCGACGGTGCAAAACACGCATTTCTCGTCCCCACCACAATGGGCCAGCCCGCACGCGCCGCAGGCCAATCCTGGGCGAGGGTCACCGCGGGCAGTCCTCGGCGAACCAAGCGCGACGTCACGCGTTCGGCCCAACCCTCCGTCGGCACCAGTACGAGCAACGTGCCCTCGTTGTTCCTCGTAGCTGAATACGCGGAGAGTATGAGCGGTAGCGGGTCGCGATTTGGCGCCAACGTCCAGACTCCGGGAGCAAACTCTTCACTGACCTCGACCGGGGGTTTGACCGGAACGTTGGGCAAGGCCAACACATTTCGTTCACTGCTCGCCGCGGCAAGCGCCCTCGAGAGCGGTGTGACGTAGTGGGTCGACGCCCACCGAAGGGTATCGAAGAGTTGAGCCGGCGGACCATAGCCCGCTCGCTTTTTGATTGTCTTCAGAGCGCGCCCTTCATTGGGAACGTCAAGGTCGACGACCCACCCTCGCACGGAGCGACCATGAAAATCGACTCGAATACGGTCCCCGAGACCAATATCACTCCCGACGGGAGCGAGATAGTCGAACGCCTTATCAACCGCCGCCACGTCGGTGACGACGCGAACAATTCGCTCCTCGTTCACCTAGCCCAGGTTCAGCGCTCGACGAAGGTCGTCGACGCGATTCGTCTGCTCCCACGTAAATCCTTGGTCGCTTCGACCGAAGTGACCATACGCCGCAGTCTTTTGGTACACCGGCCGGCGAAGATCCAAATCGCGTGAGATAGCTGCGGGACGTAGGTCAAAGATTTCACGCACGGCTGCGCTCAGGGCGTCGGGTGCCACTGTTTCTGTCCCGAACGTCTCCACGAGAAGCGACACGGGGTGGGCCACACCGATTGCGTAGGCAACTTGCACCTCACAGCGTCGCGCCGCGCCAGACGCCACGACATTCTTCGCCACCCAACGGGCGGCGTAGGCCGCCGAACGATCCACTTTTGACGGGTCCTTGCCCGAGAAGGCACCTCCGCCGTGACGGGCCATGCCTCCGTAGGTGTCGACAATGATTTTGCGACCCGTCAATCCGGTGTCGGCGTGCGGACCACCCAGCACGAACTTTCCGGAGGGATTAATGAATACCTTCAGACCGCTCTGGTCGAGGTCGGCAGGAAGGAGCGGAGCAATGACGTGATCGCGAAGGTCATCGGCAATCGTTCGTTGGTCCACCGACTCCGCGTGTTGCGTTGAAATCAGCACCGTGTCGATAGCCACTGGCCGATCGCCGTCGTAGACGACCGTCACTTGCGTCTTCGCGTCGGGACGGAGGTACTCCAACTGACCCGATCGGCGAACCTGCGAGAGGCGCATCGAGAGCCGATGCGCGAGCCAAATCGGAAGAGGCATGAAGTCGTCGTTGTCGTGGACGGCGTACCCGAACATCATTCCCTGGTCACCGGCTCCCTGGGCGTTGAGCGCGTCTTCACCACCAGACCCCGTGCGCTTCTCGAGCGCCGCATCTACCCCACCCGCAATGTCGGGGCTCTGCTTGTCCAACGCCACGAGAACGGCGCAGCTGTTGCCGTTAAATCCTTTGGCGTCATCGTCGTATCCGATATCAACAATCGTCTTACGTGCGATGGCGTTGATGTCGACAATGGCACTCGACGTAATCTCGCCCGCAACGACGCAGAGACCGGTTGTGAGAAGAGTTTCGCAGGCGACGCGTGATGCGGGATCCTGCGCCAACATGGCGTCTAATACCGCGTCGGAAACTTGGTCGGCAATTTTGTCCGGGTGACCTTCGGTGACCGACTCTGACGTAAAGAGTGTGCGCTCTGACATATCGCCTTCCTAAAAATCCCTTCCCGAAACCTTAGACAAAATCTGGTACGCGATGTCTTCTTTTGACGACAAGGGCACTTCGGTCTCATCACCCCGTTGGTTGAGGATGACAACTGCGTTCGTGGGGTGGTCAAAACCCACACCATCGGCCGAGACGTCATTGACGACCAGAAAATCGCAGCCCTTGCGCTTCAACTTGGTTCGAGCGTTCTCTAGAACATTGTGTGTTTCAGCCGCGAATCCCACGATTACCTGGCCGGGTCGTCGATTTTTCACCAGCTCGCCCAAAATATCAACGGTGGGCGTTAGTTCAATGCGAGGGACGCCGTCTTCTTTTTTGAGCTTGTGGTCTGACACGACGACAGAAAAGTCCGCCACGGCCGCCGCCATTACCACGATGTCCGCGCTCGACGCGGCGTCACAAATTGCACGGTGCATCTCGGCCGCCGTGCGGACACGCACTGTGTCGATATGACGTGCGACATCCGCGGCGAGCGGAAGATCGGATGCCGTGATCAACGTGACGTCCGCCCCCAGTCGCGCCGCAACCTCGGCGACAGCGTGACCTTGACGTCCGGAGGAGTTGTTCGTGATGACTCTCACGGGATCGATGGGTTCACGAGTACCACCAGCTGAGACCACAATGCTCTGGCCGGCGAGCGGCCCCGCCCCGCCTCCGAGAACTGTCTGGAGTGTCTCAAAAATTTTCTGAGGATGCGGAAGCCGACCTCGACCGCTGTCTCCCCCGGCGAGTGGCCCCTCATCGGGTTCAAGAATCAGCACGCCGCGACGACGAAGGGTCGCCAGATTCTCTCGCACACTGGGTTGTTCCCACATCTCGGTGTGCATCGCAGGACAGAGCAACACGGGGGCCGTCGTGGCAAGGAGTGTGGCGGTGAGGAGATCATCGGCGAGTCCCATCGCGTAACGGGCAATGAGATGGGCGGTCGCCGGCGCAACGACAATAAGGTCGGCGTTTTGCCCGAGGTAGGTGTGAGGAATCGGAGTTGTCGGATCGCCGTAGAGGGATGTTCGTGTTGGCTCGCTGGCTAATGCCGAGAACGTCACCTCTCCTACGAACCGAGTGGCGTCCGGAGTCAGAATCGGGGAGACAAAGTACCCCGCGTCGCGAAGAAGTCGAAGAAGTTCAACTGATTTATACGCCGCGATGCCGCCGGCGACGCCCAGAACGATGCGAGTAGCGCTGGGTTCCTTAGTCGAAGTTCGCAAGTTCGCGCGCAAGGTCGACTTTTTCGGTCTCGCTGCTGAGACGTTGGCGCTCTTCTTCTTCGGCAATCTCACGAGCAATCTCTTCGTCAGTCTTACGGTGCATCTCAAGTTTGCCCTCGGACAACTCTTCAAACGCCATGGTCAATGCCTTGTTCGAATTTGAGTTCACCTGCGGTGGAATGAGCTTGCCGTCGACGTTTGAGGCGCTTCCAAGGCTCGTCTTGTATTCGGTGATTCGGCGAGCTCGCATGGCCGCCACTTGCACCAATGTGAACTTCGAATTCTCACAGGCGGCGAGCATGGGCTCGATCGGCGGGTCAACGAGAGTGGGGCGTTCTGCGCTCACAGCAACTTCCTTTACGAGTCAGTCGCGCGACTGACGAACAGTAGAGATTATACCCAAAATATGGTCAATCGTTTCCTCGAGGGAGTCGTTCACCACCACAAAGTCCGCCAGATTCATACCGATTTCGACTTCATCAGTAGAACTCACGAGGCGACGAGCGACGTGTTCGTCGGTGTCGCCGCGAGCGCGCAGGCGGGACTCCAGCTCGGCCTCTGATGGAGGTACCAGCAAGATCACCGTGGCGTCGGGATGTTGGTCCTTGACCTGGCGAGCCCCCTGAACCTCGATCTCGAGAAGAACATCGGCCCCTTCGGGGGGCGTGGGTAATGGCGTGCCGTAGAGGTTGCCATGGAACTCGGCCCACTCATACAGTCCTCCAGCGGTGATGAGCGCCTCGAATTCACCTCGCGTGACATACACGTATTCGTCGCCCGTCTCGCTGGGGCGCCGGGGCCGCGTCGTCCACGACCGACTCAACCACACACGAGAATCACGTTGAACGATGGCTCGAGCAATCGTGCCCTTGCCGACGCCGCCGGGCCCAATGAGGACGAATACGGACGTGTCAGCGACCAAGGCTTCGGTACAGTTCGGCCCGTTGCTTTGGCCCGAGGCCACGAATGCGACGGGATTGGGCAATGTTCGCTTCTTGCATGATGCGCCGTGCTTTGACATCGCCGATGTTGGGCAGTGCACTCACGAGATCGAACGCCCGCATCTGAGCAACGCAGTCTTCAACCTCAGCGAGCGCAAAGAGCTGCTCGAGCGAGAGCCCACCGGTCTTTACCAGTTTCTTCACTTCCGCACGACGTCGCCGGTTGGCCACCGCCAATCGCGACGCCGCGACACGTTGTTCTTGCGTTAGTGCGGGTGGTACAGGACTCACGGGCGAGAGATTACAACTTTGCCACTACGTCCGTCAGAGGAGCGCTTCTGTCAAGTCGTCGCGCAGTCGACGGGCCGCGTCGTTGATGCCGCGGCGCTCGGGGCCCGCTCCCGACACCGCACGCGAGGCGTTCACGAGAACGCTCCCCTTCGGGCACTTAGCGAACATGCGACCCACGTCGTTCGCCGTCGCGCCCTGAGCGCCGACTCCGGGAACGAGAAAAGGTCCGCGCATCTCTTCGAGCGGAAACCGCGGATGGGACCGGGTCGCGCCCACAACGGCACCCACTGTTCCAAGGAGCCCCCCGCCGCGTTCGTTACGTTCGGCGATCTGTCGGAAGTGCCAATCTTCGACTGACTCCCCCGATGACGTGAGTGCCGTCTGCACCACGCGTCCCTCGTCATTCGAACTCGCCACAACGACAAAGACGCCGCGACCCGAAGCGTCGGCGGCCCGAAATAGTGACTCAAGTGCGTGGAGTCCGAGATACGGAGTCACCGTCAACGCATCAACGGCAAGGGGCGAGGAGTCGTGCAGCCACGCTCCGGCGTACCCGTCGTTCGTCGAGCCAATATCGCCTCGTTTGGCGTCGCCCACGACGACGACGCCGGCCGAACGAGCTTCTGCAATGAGTCGCTCGAGCGCAGCAAACCCCCGTGAACCAAACCGCTCAAAGTAGGCGACTTGTGGCTTCACGGCGACCGCGACATCGACACATGATTCGAGCATCTGCAACATGAAGAACTCGAGGCCCGTGATGTCGTCGCCGCGACCCCACGCTACGAGCTGCTCTCTCGACGGGTCGATGCCCACGCACAGCGGGCCGAGCTGGCGGATGCGTTCCCCCAGTCGGTCGCCGAAAGCTTCAGCCATGCGCCGCTCCTTTGATCGCATCCAACGAGACGACGCCGTGTCGATCCATCCACTCACGACAGCCGCGAGAAATCTTCCATGGTGCTCGCGGGTCGGCAAAGGTGACGGTTCCCACTTGCACCGCATCGGCACCCGCCATAATCATCGCGAGGGCATCCTCAGAGGTCGACACACCACCAACGCCGACGATGGGCAGATTGGGATTGTGAGCACGAACATCAAATACTGCTCGCAGAGCCACGGGTCGCGCGGCCTCTCCGCTCACACCGCCGCCACCATTACCCAACACGGGTTGCCGGCTGTCGATGTCGATGACGAGACCCGTCAGAGTGTTGCCGAGAGTGACGGCCGACGCGCCCGCACTGACGGCCGCGTCCACGACTTCGAGTAGTCCCGGGGCCGTGGTCGTTAGCTTCACCCAGCGAGGCACCGTCAGCACGTCTGTTGCCGCAACAACCTCCGCCGTCGCGTCAGGTGAGTTAGCGAAAATCGCGTTGCGCGCTTCGAGATTGGGACAGCTGGCATTAATTTCCACCGCCGCGACGGGAACGCCACGCAGGGCCGCGGCCGCGGCCGCGAACTCTTCGACGGTACGCCCCCAGATTGAGGCAACGACGGTCGCGTTCACCGCGCGCAAGTCTTCGTAACCGTGCGAAAGCCACTGGGCGACCCCCGGTCCGGCCAGACCCACCGCGTTAATCATGGACACGCCGGCCGGTGCGACGCGCGGGGCACGATTTCCCTCCCACGGAAAGGCGGCGAGTGACTTAGTAACCACGGCACCGAGCGCGGAGAGATTGCCGTATGCCGCGAGCTCCGCCCCGTGGCCGGCGGTCCCCGACGCCAGCATGATGGCGTCGGTCAACGTGACGTCACCTACCGATGTGGCGCTCGACGCCCGAGGATCGGAACTGCGACGGCTCACTGACGGTGCAGCTCCTGCAGTGATGCCACACGCCAACCATGTGCCTGACTATCGGCAATACCGCGGGCGGCCGCCAAGCCCGCCGCCATCGTGGTGAGACACGGCACTCCATGTGCCATACAGGCAGCACGAATTTGGGCGCCGTCGGCCCGCGCGCCACGGCCCGATGGCGTATTGACAACTAACTGCACGTCACCCGAGCCCAACAGTTCCACGGCGTCGTGAGCCACGTCGCGCAGTCCCACTTTGGCGACCAAAGTATCGACTTCAACGCCATGGGATCGGAGGAAGCCCGCTGTACCGACGGTGGCGGCGAGGCGGAAGCCCAGCTCACGAAGGTGTCTCGCCAGAACGAGACCGTTGTTCTTGTCGCGGTCGGCAAGTGACAAGAACACTTGCCCACTCGAGGGAAGACGCACACCCGCCGCCATCTGAGCCTTCGCAAATGCGATGCCAAAACTCTCGCCAATGCCCATCACCTCACCGGTAGATCGCATTTCGGGACCGAGAACCGTATCAACACCGGGAAAACGATTGAACGGGAGAACTGCTTCTTTCACGCTGACATACGTCGGTGTGGGTGTCGTGGCGGGGAGTACTCCTTCGCTACGTAGTTCCGCCAGCGTGGTGCCGACCATCACGCGTGCCGCCGCCGCCGCTAAGGGGACACCCGTGGCTTTCGCAACGAAGGGAACAGTGCGCGACGCGCGAGGGTTGGCTTCGAGAACGAATAACTCCTCCCCCTTGACGGCAAACTGAACGTTGAGAAGCCCGACCACGGCAAGTCGGTCCGCCAACTTGGTCGTGGCCGCGTGCAGAGCCATTTGCAAATCGTGTGATAAGCCCTGCGGCGGCAGAGCACAGGCGGAGTCACCGGAGTGAACACCGGCCTCTTCCACGTGCTCCATGACACCCGCGATATACGTATCGCCGAGTCGATCACGTAGCGCGTCAACATCGACCTCCACGGCATCTTCTAAGAATCGGTCGATGAGCACGGGACGCTCGGCCGACACCCCGCCCTCTCGCGCCAATGAACCGTGCTCAGACAAGAGTCCCGTCATCACGCGCTTGAGTGAGTCATCGTCGTACACGATCTCCATCGCCCGGCCGCCGAGTACGTAACTCGGACGCACGAGGACCGGATATCCGACGCGTTTCGCCACTTCGCGAGCGCCGTCGAGCGTCGTGGCGGTATCTCCTGGCGGCTGGGCGATGCCGAGCTCGTGACAGATCTGCGACCACTGGTTACGGTCTTCCGCCGCGTCAATCGACGCGACGGGTGTGCCCAAAATCAGGTCGGCCGGGAGACCGGCCGCGAGCTTCAGAGGGGTCTGCCCTCCGAGGGAGACGATGACTCCGCGAACGGACGCTCCCTCCGAACAGGCTGCCTGCTCCGCCGCGATGATGTGGTCGAGGTCCTCTGAGGTCAGCGGTTCGAAGTAGAGACGATCCGACGTGCTGTAGTCAGTCGACACCGTCTCGGGGTTGCAGTTCACCATCACCGTCTCGAATCCCTGCTCGCGGAGTGCGAGCGACGCGTGGACACAGCAGTAGTCAAACTCAATGCCCTGGCCGATGCGGTTGGGTCCCGAGCCGAGGATGATCACACGATCTCGTGGTGACGACCGCACTTCGCTCTCGTCCTCCCACGTGCTGTAGTGATACGGCGTGGTGGCGTCAAATTCCGCGGCGCACGTATCGACGGTCTTAAACGTCGGGTGTACGTTCGCTCGCCGGCGATGCGAAGTCACCTCCGATAGTGGTCGTTTCTGCAGCGACGCAATGAACCCGTCGGAGAAGCCCATCTGCTTGACGAAACGCCACTCGACCGAAGTCCATTCCCCACACGGCCGCGTACGAATGAACATCTCCGTCCGAACAATGTCCGACAGTTGATCGACAAACCAGGGGTCAATGCCCGTCGCCTCGACGATGCGCTGTTCGCTCACTCCACCCGACAACAGGGCGTGCAGAACAAAGAGGCGGTCGGGTGCCCCGATTGCGGCGCGTTCGAGCAGCACTGCTGCGTGGGCTTCGTCGAGTTCGCCTCCCGACGATGCGTAGGGATGATTGCCACCGAAGCCTTCCCAATTTTGTTCGAGAGAACGCAGCGCTTTTTGTAGTGATTCCGCAAACGTTCGCCCAATAGCCATCACTTCACCGACGGACTGCATGCGCGTTCCAAGCACCGGCGTGGAGCCGGGCAGTTTCTCGAAAGCCCAGCGAGGGATTTTGGTCACGACGTAGTCGATAACGGGCTCAAATGACGCCGGCGTTGCTGCGGTGATGTCGTTCGTAATTTCGTCCAAGGTGTACCCGATAGCGAGACGGGCGGCAATCTTGGCGATCGGAAAACCGGTGGCTTTGCTGGCTAACGCACTACTGCGACTGACGCGGGGGTTCATTTCAATGACCAACCGCTCGCCGGTCGCTGGGTTCACAGCGAACTGGACGTTGGACCCACCGGTTTCCACACCCACTCGGCGCAGTACCGCGAAGGCGTCATCGCGCATCTCTTGATATTCGACATCGCTCAACGTTTGGGCGGGGGCCACGGTGATCGAGTCACCCGTATGGACACCCATGGGATCGAAGTTTTCGATGGAACAGACGATCACGCAGTTATCGGCACGATCCCGCATGACTTCGAGCTCGTACTCTTTCCAACCCGCAATTGATCGTTCCACCAAAATCTCGCCGACGGGTGATGCGGCGATTCCCTCGCCGGCGAGTCGTACCAACGCCTCTACGTCATGGGCAATGCCAGTGCCTGCGCCGCCCAGGATGTAGCTGGGACGAATGATGATCGGATAACCAATCTCATTCGCAATCGTCACGGCCTCTTGAACCGAGTGAGCGAAGCCAGACGCTGGCACTCCGAGGCCGATGTCGGCCATTGCAGCTTTGAACTGCTCGCGGTCTTCCGCGGTCGCAATAGCGGTCGGTCGAGCACCGATTACTTCCACGCCCATGTCTTCGAGTACGCCCCGTCGCACGAGCTCCATGGTCAAGTTCAACGCCGTCTGTCCGCCGAGAGTCGGGAGCAGGGCGTCGGGTTTTTCCTTCTTGAGGATGTCAATAATGACGTCGGGATCGAGTGGTTCAATGTAGGTCACATCGGCCGTTGCGGGGTCCGTCATGATGGTGGCGGGATTGGAGTTCACCAAGATGACGCGGTAGCCCTCTTCACGGAGTACTTGACACGCCTGCGTCCCCGAGTAGTCAAATTCGCACGCCTGACCGATCACGATCGGGCCCGAACCAATCACCAAAATTGAGTGCAGATCATCACGACGTGGCATTAGTTCGCCTCCAAGCGACCCGTCCGAAGAAGCGCGTCAAATCGATCGAAGAGATATCGGGCGTCATGTGGACCAGGACCGGCCTCGGGGTGATACTGCACGGAAAAACATCTCTCGTCTGCGGACGCCACTCCCTCGATCACTCCATCGTTGAGGTTGATGTGCGATACGACCGCCCTCGTCAGAGAGTCGGCGACGACCGCGTAGTTATGGTTCTGCGCCGTAATCTCCACGCGACCGCTGGCGAGGTCGTGCACGGGATGATTTGAGCCGTGATGTCCGAACGGAAGCTTGTAGGTGGTGCCGCCCAGCGCCGTGGCGAGTAGCTGATGTCCAAGGCAGATTCCAAACATCGGCACCTCGCCCACCAAGTCGGCAATGACGCGTACCTGTCCTGGTAACGCGGCGGGATCGCCCGGTCCATTCGATAAGAACACCCCGTCGGGTGCCATGCTTTTGACGTCGTCGGCCGAGGTCGACGCCGGAACGACCGTCACCGAGAAACGCTCGGCGAGCTGGCGCACCATGGTGGCTTTAATGCCGTAATCAAACGCCACGACGTGGAGATCGCCGTCACCCCGTCGATACATCGACGGGGTGGTGACCTGACTCACGAAGTCCGTGGCATCGGTCCCTCGAGCATCTGCGGCCGCCGCACGAAGTGTGGCGATGTCGGCGGTGCCAAATACTCCGGGCAGGGCACCGTGATGACGCAGATGACGCGTCAACCGGCGGGTGTCAACTCCCGCGATTGCGGGAATACGAAATGCCCGGAGATGCTCATCAAGCGACATCGTGCTTCGCCAATTAGAGGGTCGCATCGTGAGATCGCGAACCACCACGCCCGCACACCAGGGTCGCAGCGCTTCGTCGTCCAGGGGCGTCGTTCCGTAGTTTCCGATATGAGGGTACGTAAAGGAAATGATCTGCCCGGCGTAACTCGGATCGGTAATCACTTCTTGATACCCCGACAGAGCGGTATTGAAGACAAACTCCCCCGTCGTATATCCCGACGGAGGCTCGTATCCGACGGACCAACCGTCAAAGACGGAACCGTCAGAGAGAACAATGGACGCCGGACGCCGATCTAACACAGTTCTCCGCCTTCTTGCACCACGACACCACGGACAATCGTCGCTCGCGCACTGCCGCGCAGGGTGCGCCCGTGGTACGGCGTATTCTTCGCTCGGCTCGCGAGGTGGTGTCGATCCACCAGGTACGTCATCGACGGATCGAACACCACAACGTTGGCGTCGTCGCCCGGCTGCATTGCCCCACCGTGGGCCGAGTGGCGAGGACGAGAATCCTCAGCTCGAAGCTGGGCAATCCGCGCCGGCCCTCGACTCAGTACGTCAAAGAACTGCACGGGACTGTCCGTACCCACCACGTCCAAAGTGAGCGACGCGGCGTGTTGAAGTCCCAGCATTCCCGGAGGTGCCTCATCGAATGCGAGGTCCTTACTCTCGGGGGTGTGCGGCGCGTGGTCGGTAGCAACAGCGTCAATCTCTCCCGCGCGAAGAGCCTCGCGTAGAGCAGCCACATCAGATGCGTGACGGAGCGGTGGATGAACCTTGAACTCGGGATCAAAGTCACGGCAGGCCGTTTCGTCCAGTGTGAAGTGGTGGGGGGCAATCTCGGCCGTGACGGGCAGTCCTTCGCGCTGGGCCGCACGCACGAGCGCCAGTGAACGGGCTGTCGAGAGATGCAAAAAGTGCACGGGACATCCCGTGAGGCGAACCAGGTCAATATCGCGAGCCACCATCACTTCTTCCGCGATCGCCGGTCGTCCCACGAGACCGAGTTCCGATGACACGCGACCCTCATTCATCACTCCCCCAGCGGCGAGGGTCTCGTCCTCGCAGTGCTGAGCGAGCGTGACACCGAGTTGCGCCGCATACGTCATGGCACGACGCATGACACCCGCATTTTGCACACCCGTGCCATCATCGGTGAAGAGCGTCACACCGAGTGATGCGAGTTTGGCCAGTGGCGCTAACTGTTCTCCCCGTCGTCCGACGGTGATGGCGCCCGCTACCGCGACGTCAACCCGAGCCGATGCGCCCCTCTCGAGTACGTACGTCACCATCGCGACGGAATCGAGCGCCGGTTCGGTATTCGGCATTGCGACCACCGCGCTGTAGCCACCCAACGCGGCCGCGTTCGCACCTGAATCGATATTTTCGGCCGCTTCCTTGCCAGGTTCGCGCAAGTGAGTGTGGAGATCAATGAAGCCGGGTCCCACCCAGCACCCGTCCGCCTCGATCACGTAATCGTTCGATGCGGGAGAGAGCTCTGGGCCCACTGCCGCAATCACTCCATCAACGATTCGCACGTGCGACGGCGCGACATCGGTTGGGCCCACCACCAGCCCGCCACGGATAAAGAGATCTCTCAACGTTCCGACTCCTGACCCATCATCGTGAGATACAACACCGCCATCCTCACGGGAACGCCGTTCTTGACTTGACGTTCGATCACCGCCTGTGGAGAATCAGCTACCGAAGAATCGATCTCGACGCCTCGGTTCATTGGACCTGGATGCATGACGAGAGCGTGCGGAGAGAGAAGCCGTGCGCGAGCGGTGGTGAGTCCAAAGGTCCCCGTGAACTCTCCGAGACTTGGGACGAACGCTCCCGTTCCGCGTTCCTGCTGCAGCCGCAACAGTGCAACCACGTCGGCTTCGGCGAGCGCCTGGTCGAAATCACCCGCCACCGTCACGGGCCACTCATCAATGTCCGGCGGCAGCAACGTACCGGGTGCCGCAACGGTCACGTGGGCGCCCAGCGTCGTATACGCAGCGATGTCGCTTCGGGCCACACGACTGTGCCGAATATCACCGACGATTAACACCTTGAGCCCCGTGAACAGCTCGCTCCCCGACTCTCGACCCGTGGTACCGGCTCGGTGTGCCAGGACCTCACGAACGGTGAACGCGTCGAGCAAGCCTTGCGTGGGGTGCTGGTGCTGGCCGTCCCCGGCATTAATGACACGAACGTGAGGTACGTAGCGGCTCACCTGAACCGGTGCCCCGCTGCTGGAGTGTCGCATCACCACGGCATCGATGCCAAGTGCATCGATGGTGGCAATCGTGTCGCGCAGCGATTCACCTTTCTTCACACTCGAGGAGGCAATCGCCAAACTTAAAACGTCAGCGGAGAGGCGCTTCGCCGCGGTTTCGAAGCTCAAACGAGTGCGGGTGGACTCCTCAAAGAACAGCGACGCCACCACCTTGCCCTTGAGCGTGGGCACTTTCTTAATTGCCCGTGAGTTCACTTCAACAAAGGTCTCGGCGGTATCGAGGATCTCAACAATGGCCTCACGGCTGAGATCCCTGAGGGTGACGAGGTTGCCGCCAGCAATCGAATCTCTCATCGGGACACCAACGTGCCGAGCCACACTCCGTCCAATGTGGCGTCAATCGCTTCATCGAGCGAGGTGGGGAGATTCTTTCCCACAAAATCGGGCCGAATGGGGAGCTCGCGATGTCCTCGGTCAACCATCACCGCCAAGCGGACGGCGCGGGGACGACCCCAGTCGCCCAATGCATTGAGCGCCGCGCGCACCGTTCGTCCGGTGAAGAGCACATCGTCAACTAACAGCACGACACGATCAGTCAGATCGGCATCAATCGCCGTCTCCGCTGACTCTAAGACCGGACGCAACGTGTTGTCGTCGCGGTAGAGCGCAACATCCAACGTCCCGAGCTGGACATCAACACCCGACACCGTTAAGAGAACATCAGCGAGGTGTGCGGCAAAGGGAACGCCGCCGGTCTGTAGCCCAATCACGACCAGATCATCGAGCGATTCCGTGCGCTCGATAATTTCGTGCGCCATACGTTTCATGGCCCGCTCAACGTCATCGGCGGACAGGAGTTGGGTCTTGGGAACAAACACCTTGCCTCGCAGGCGCGGGTTTCGTCGTTCTCTCTCAGCCACTATTCCTCCCGTCGTATGAGCCTCACGGGACTCACTTCACGACGTTCGAATCACTGTAGCAGTTACGACCCGCTCACCGTTGTGAGGGTGGTCACGACGGTCGTGATAATGACCGTCGAGAGAGCAACCCAGACCCAAAACATACGGACCAACGTGGCATGAGATCCCAGTGTCGCCGCACTCGAGGGACGTGAGGTCCGTCGCAGAATCCCGAGCCCCAAGAAGACCAGAATTGCTCCGTGAATGAGAGCTGACAGGCCGATGGCGAGCATCGATGACCCGTAGGCACTGTAGATAAACAGCTGCGAGTCAGCCTCTGTTCTCCAGTACTGCGGGACCGAACGGAGTTGCATCACAATCAGTACGAGAGATGTCACCGTGAGCAGTAGCGCACCGGACGTTCCCACCCGGAGGGACATACGTTCACCGTGAGAGCGGTACGTGCGCTCACCCCACCACAAGGCGGTAGCACTCGCGACCACGACGGCGGCAATCGACCAGGCGAGTCCGCGGGATAGTGGACTTTCGTGGTTCACGACCATCGATCCACCGTCTTCGAGAAATGCCTGGATCTGTTCCATCGTTCGCCCACGAGCAGG
>JAGWWX010000013.1 GCA_018970215.1 Acidobacteriota bacterium
CGTGAGTTGAATGCGCTGGCCAAGAAAGGCCTCGCGACCGGCACTCGCTTCGATGAAGCACACGTCTTGCGAATCGGGCTTGTTCCACGTGCGAAGACCGAGACGCTCCGCCTCGAGTCGCACGAGATCTTTCGTCATGTGCCCCACCGGCAACATCAGCATGGAGAGTGCGTCGGCGCGTAAGTAGCCCAGCACGTAACTCTGGTCTTTGCGAGAGTCGACGCTTCGTCGTAGGAGGGGTCGGCCGTTCACGGATTCAATCTGGGCGTGGTGGCCAGTCGCCACGGCGTCAAAGCCCAACCGGCGTGCTCGCTCGAACAGTAAATCGAATTTGATGACGCGGTTGCACTCCAAGCACGGATTAGGGGTTAAGCCCTGGGCGTAGTCGGCCACAAAGGGCGCCACCACCGCCGCTTCAAACTCCTCGGTGTAGTTAAAGACGTGATGATCGATGCCGACAGCGTGGGCGACGCGACGGGCATCGTCAACGTCAGAGACCGAGCAGCACCCAGAGTCAGACGGCCCACCCCACAGTTTGAGTGTGACGCCGACAACGTCGTGGCCCGATTCGACCAAGAGGGCGGCGGCGACCGACGAGTCCACCCCACCTGACATGGCCACCATGACTTTCACAGAGTCAGTTTGCCAGCCCCGTCGGACGGGCGTTACTTTTCGCCGCGGAGGCGATACACCGCATCCGCGAGCACGCCGATTGCGTAGTCAATCTCCTCCGCGGTGGTGAGGTGGCCGTAGCTAAAGCGAACGGCACTCCGAGCGAGTTCGGGGGGATAGCCCATCGCGAGCAAGACGGGACTCGGCTCCAGTGCACCACTCGCACAACTCGACCCTCCGGAGACGCAGATACCCGCTTCGTCCAGAAGGAAGATCAACTCCTCGTTGTTCACACCTTCGATGGTCAGATGTGACACGCCCGCAATGCGCGACTCGCCACGAGCAGTCACGTCGACACCCGCAATGTACGACACGGCATTTTCGAACCGGAGCCGAAATCCCTCGATGCGCTCCATGACGTCAGCACGTTCCGCGGCCGTCGCACGACACGCCGCGGCGAGACCCACGGCGGCGGCCACGTCGACCGTGCCACCCCGGTGACCACGCTCCTGTCCACCGCCCTGGTTCGGCATGATGAGTTCGATATCACGTCGAAGGATGAGGGCACCCGAGTTGACGGGACCGCCAAGTTTGTGCGCCGCGATTGAGACCATGTCGATGGCCTCCGTGGCGGGTCCGAGATACATATGTGATGCGGCCGCGATGGCGTCCGTGTGCGACACACCACCGTTCGGCACAGCTCCCGCCGTCAACGTCGCGACGACGGGTAACGGCTGGAAAACTCCGGTTTCGTTCTGAATGGTCATCACACTGACCAGAGCCGTGCGCGACGTCAAATTTTCCCAGAGTGACTCCGAGGTCACGACGCCGTCACAGTCAACGTCTAAGAGTCGAACACGCACGTCGTCGTACGTCGCTGCGAGGAGTTCGGCGGTTTTTCTCACCGCACTGTGCTCGACGGAAGAGATCACGATGTCGGAAAGAGGGTGTTCGCGTCGGTGGGCGTGAATGCGGCCGGCAATCGCGAGGTAGCAGGATTCCGTCCCGCCACCGGTGAAGATCACGTCGTGGACGTTGCCCCCGACAAACTCGGCGATGGCGTCACGGGCCTCTTCAATTGCTTCCCGCGCTCGGCGCGCCTCTCGGTGCATGCCGGACGGATTACCCACCACGCCGTGCATCCATGGGGCCATCGCCTCGGCGACCTCATCGCGGCGAGGGGCGCTCGCCGCGTAGTCGAAGTAGTACGTCGTGTCACTCATGCTTGAAAGAAGGTCTTGATATTGACAAATTCGCGAATCCCGAATGGCGAGAGTTCTCGACCGAATCCAGAGTTCTTGATACCGCCAAACGGTAGTTCGGGAGTGGAAGCGACGATGGCGTTGGCGAACACCATGCCCGCTTCCATACCCGCAATCGCCGCATCGATTTCTGCCTGATCGGTTGCCCACACCGATCCCCCTAAGCCCCACGGCGTGTCATTCGCGAGGGCAATTCCTGCGGCGAGATCGGGTACGCGGTAGACAACGGCGACGGGACCAAAGAGCTCCTCGCACCCTGCACGTGACGTGGGTGGGACATCTACCAAGACCGTCGGAGGATAGAAGAATCCCGGCCCGTCGAGTGGCGCACCACCCGTAACGGCGCGTGCGCCGGCCCGGAGGGCGTCATCAACTTGGGCGGTCAACAGATCACGTTGTGCCGCCGAGACCAACGGCCCCACCACGGTGGCGGGGTTCATGGGATCTCCGACGACCACGTCGGCCATCGCGGCGCCAAATCGAGCCACAAATTCGTCGTAGAGGGAGTCGACAACGATGAAACGTTTGGCGGCAATGCAGCTCTGCCCGTTGTTCTGCACGCGGGCCGTCACCGCAAAAGGAATGACGTCATCGAGATGTGCCGAGGCTCCCACGAGGAAGGCGTCGGAGCCGCCGAGTTCCAAGACGGCCTTCTTGAGTGACTCTCCGGCAACTGCGGCCACCGCACGACCGGCACGCTCCGACCCCGTCAATGTCACGGCGGCGATGCGGGGGTCACGGATCACCGTTGCGACATCATCGACTTCGATATAGGCATTGGTAAAAGTTCCCTGGGGAAACCCGGCACGAGTAAAGAGATGGCCGAGGAACGCCGCAGTTTCCGGCACGTTCGGTGCGTGCTTGAGAATGCCGACGTTGCCAGCCATGAGTGCCGGTGCCGCAAAGCGGACGGCCTGCCACAACGGAAAGTTCCACGGCATGATGGCGAGCACCACGCCCAGCGGATCAAAGCGAACACCCGAGTGACGTGCCGACGAGGCCACCGTTTCGTCGGCCAACATCGCCTCGGCTCGATCGGCGAAGTAGCGCATCGTCATGGCGCACTTGGCGACCTCACCTTTCGCGGCGCCAAACGTCTTTCCCATCTCGCGCGTCATCATTTCCGCAATAACGGGTACTTCGCCTTCGAGAAGTTCGGCCGCGCGGTGCATCAATAAGGAACGATGAGCGAACGTTGTCGTGCGCCACTCACCGAATGCGCGGTGCGCCTGTTCGAGGAGATCATCAATTCCTCGTGCATCGAGTGCGGGGTATCTCCCGAGAACCTCTCCGGACGTCGGATTCGTGGCGATAAATGGCATAAACTCAGTTTCTCATTTCTCCGTCGCAGCCATCGCGCGGAAGAAGTCGGGTCGACGCCACCGCAGGTAGAGCACCACAATGCCCATCACCACCGCGCTCGACACGGTGGTCTCTCGAAGCCCCCACCCTTTCACCACAAAACTCTGCAGAAGGGCGCCGAGCGGATACGCCAACGACAAGCTCATCGTGTACAGCGACAAGATCCGCGAACGTTCGGCGGCGGGAGCGAGTAGTTGCACCGTTGAGTTCAAGCCCGTCAGGGCGCCAATATAGGCACCGCCGAGAACGACCATCGCCATCACGGATAGGGGCAGGGACGGAGCCACGGCGTACGCGGCCGTTGCGGCAATCATCACCAACACCGAACCTTCAATCACCGCCAACCGCGACGTACGGCGCGCGATACTCGGCATGCCGATCGCTGCGATGACCGCGCCGACTCCTTGGGCTGTCACCAGCCAACTCGTCCCCGTCGCACCGGCGTGGAAAATCTCAATCGCCATTGTGGGAACAAACGCAATAAACGGGCTGAGAGTGAAGGCAACCACGGCCACGAGAACGATGGGCGAACGAGTTCCTGGGGTCCGCCACGCCGTCAGCGCGCCGTGGCGAATCTGTTCGAACAGCTTGTGATCCGTCGGTGCAATCTCGCGAGGGCGAGACCGTACCCCCATGTACGCAATAACCACAAAGTAAAAGGTGATGGCATTCACGACGAAACACCAGCCAGGTGAACCGATGGCCATCAGTACGCCGGCCACCAGCGGTCCGATTACGCGGCCGAGATTGAACTGCGCCGACGACAAGGAAACGGCCGCCATCACTTCTTCTACGTCCACCAAATCCCGAAGTAGTGACTGCCACGACGCCCATGACGCAGCCGAGGCAAATCCCTCCACGATCGCGAGTGACACCGCGATACCCGGCGTCAATCGTTCGGTGAGAACTAAGACGGCCAACGCGGTGGCCGCCAGGGCCATCGCCGTGTTGCATAGCTGGATGATGAACTGACGGCGTCGGCGATCAGCGAGAGCGCCACCGATGGGGGACGCCAAGAGACTGGGCATCCAGCCGGCCATCGTCACGAGGCCGAGCCACGTGGGGTTATGTGTCGTCGTTTGGAGATATACCCCCATCGCCACACTCTGCATCCACGTTCCCGTCGACGACACAAACGAGCTCACAAGAGCGAGCCGAAAACTCCGATGACGTAACGGAGCGAACGAAGCGGAGGCCACGGAGGAACGCTACTTGCCCTCTTCTTCGTTATCGCCGAACGGTACGCTCCTCATCGTGACCGACAACATCGCCGCCGCACAGCAACTCATTCGTGCCTCGCAGAAGGTCGTCATTCTGACCGGTGCGGGTATCTCGACGGCGGCGGGGATTCCCGACTATCGAGGCCCCGACGGGGTCTGGACGAAAAATCCCGGCGCCGAGCGGCGAAGTCACATCGATACCTGGATCTCCGATCCCGAGGCCCGCCGTGCCGGATGGGCACGTCGCCTCAATACTGATTGGGCCGCACTGGCTCCCACGGCCGCACACGTGGCGATCACGTCATTTGCGACCACGGGGCAGCTCTCGCTGGTCGTGACCCAAAATATCGATGGGCTCCATCAGCGATCCGGACTTGCGCCTGAACTCCTCATCGAAATTCACGGAACCGTTCACGACAGCATCTGTCTGGGGTGCAACGACCGAGGGCCGATTGAGCTCGTCCTCGAGCGAGTACGCGCCGGCGACGAAGACCCTCGCTGCGAGCGAGAGGGTTGCGACGGACTGCTCAAAGCAGCCACGGTCTCTTTTGGGCAAAGTCTTAACGCGGTCGATCTCCTGCGCGCTCAAACGTTGACGCGACAGAGCGATCTCTTCGTTGCTATTGGCTCCACGCTCAGTGTCTTCCCCATTGCGGGTCTCGTTCCTACCGCCGCGCGAGCGAACGTTCCCATCATCATCGTGAATGGCTCACCGACCGAGATGGACGAATTCGCCACACTGACTATCGACACCGATATCAATGAGGCGGTGCCGCAGATATTCGCGTCCTAGGCGTCGTCGTGTGAACGGTTCTTGAAACGGGGGCGCAGGGCAAACCACGCCACGGAGATCACCGTCACCAGCACTCCGAGTATTCCGAGAGTCTTCTTCTTCGAACCGTTGTCACTCATATCTCTATGGTACGAGTTAACCCCCGAGCATCGGCTCGGGGGTTAACAGTCGACGAGACGGATTAGTCCTGCTTCGACGCCTCAATCACGAGCTCCAGATTGACCTTGTGACTCACCACAACCGAGCCGTTCTCCAAGGTCCCTTCGAAGTTCACGTTGAAATCACGGCGATCGATGTCAGCGGACGCTTCGAACGCTGCGATGGTGACGCCGGGAGCCATGCCGGGACCACTGCCAAGGAATTCGAGGTCAAAAACGACCGACTTCGTCACTCCACGAATTGTGAGGTCAGCCACGAGTTCGTAACGATCGCCCTTCGGACGCACGGCGGTGCTGCGAAGGGTCAGCGTGGGGTGGTTCTCAAGATCGAGAAAATCCGGGCTCTTCAGGTGGCCATCACGCATCTCATTGTTCGTGGTAATCGAACCGGCCTGAACGACGGCCGAGACCGACGATGACTCCGCAGAGTCCCCTATTTCGATGGTGCCACTGAAGTCAGTGAACTGGCCGCGGACCTTGGCTGCCATCAGGTGTCGTACCGTGAAGTTGACCGAAGAGTGGACGGCATCCACCTGATACGTACCGGGGGTGGGCAGTGAGCTCATTGTATTTCTCCTTAATTTATTGGGGTAGTGTTCAGTATAGTTGATTACGCAACTATTTGCAACACAATAACTTTCTAGGCAAATAAAGGGTAGTGTGGTGGTAATGGCTACCCCCGAACGCTGCCCCAGTCAGGACGACAAAGTTCTCCTCTTCGGACTGCTGTCTGACACGTGCGCCCGCCTCGAACGCCGAGTCGATAGCGATTTGAAGTCGGAGTGCGACCTCCCCTTGGCCTGGTTTGAAACCTTGCTCTCTCTGCGACGTTCGCCGTCCGGTCGCCTCACGATGTCGGAAATCGCGGATGAAACGGCACATTCCACGGGTGGCGCAACGCGGCTCGTCGATCGACTGGTCAGCGCGGAGTTGGTCGAACGCATCAGCTGTCCGACCGACCGTCGAGCAATCCATGTCACGATTACCGGTCGGGGCAACGACGCACTCGACCGGGCGCTCGCGCGACACGTTGATGTTCTTCAGACGGCGGTCGGTGAGTCGCTCTCCAACGAGGAGCGAGTCGTACTGCACACGCTTCTCACGAAGCTTCGTCAGTCGCTCTAGGCCTTTTCGACCCACGCCCGAGCGTCAACACGCTCATCATCAAACTCGAGTGCTTCACCGTCGCCAGATCCCGGTCCCGTCGTGATCGACACGGCGAGGACCTCGTTGGCGACGATCGCGAATCCCTCCGTGAGATCGTCACAGCCGACGAGGCGGAGGTGAATTCGGTCCGCAACGTCGAGGCCGCTGGTCTTTCGGAGGTCTTGGACCTGGCGGACGAGGTCACGAAGATAGCCCCGCCGTCGGAGTTCATCGGTCAATGTCAGATCCAGCGCGACAACCTCACTACCCTCGCGACCGACGGCAAATCCACCTTGACTCTTCACGCGCAGTTCCACGTCGTCACTCGTCAGAGAGTGTTCACCGTTACTCAAGGTGATGGTGACTGACTCTCCTCTTTCGAGTGCTGCCGCAACATCACCGCCGTCCAGTGCCGCCAGCGCAGGACGCAGCTCCTTCGCTGCTTCGCCGAGACGCGGACCCAGCGTTCGGAAGTTTGGCACTAACTCGAACGAGAGAACTTCAGCGAGCTCTGAACCGTATTCGATGGTGTCCACGTTGAGTTCGTCTTCGACGACTCCCGCGGGTGGTCGGGCGCTGCCCGGTGGCAAAAATACAAGGGCTCGTGCCAGTGGTTGCCGTACTTTGACTCCCCCGTCGGCCCGCGCGGCACGACCGAGCGTCGTTAACGACCGAGCAACGGCCATCGCCGCTTCCAGTTCAGCATCGATCAGAGCGACGTGGGCCTGGGGCCAGTCGGCCAAGTGCACCGAATCGAGGGCTTCGTCACCGTGAAGTTCGCGATACATAAAGTCAGCAACGAATGGGGTGTAGGGGGCCAAGAGCAACGACACACGCTGCAGGACTTCTAAGAGTGTCGCGTGAGCGGCGAGAGAGTCCGAGCGTGGCGCAGTGGGGTCCGTCCGCCAAAAACGACGCCGACTTCGCCGCACGTACCAGTTTGAGAGATCATCAACGAATCGAGAGAGGGCGGTGGCTGCGGGCAGTGGCTCGTACCCTTCGAGAGCGTGCGTAACGTCCGACGTCGTCTGCTCCAGGCGCGACAAAATCCATCGGTCCATCTCGGCACGGTGCTCCGGCGATGGAATCTCAGCGTCGTGCGGGTCGAACGAATTGAGTGATGCGTAGGTCGTAAAGAACGAGAAGGTATTCCAGAGAGTGCCCAACGTCTCTCGCATCGACGAGTCAATGGCCCCAAGACTGGCGCGGGTGGGCGTCCAGGGTGAACCCTGCGAAAACATCCACCATCGCAGAGGATCGGCGCCGCGTGAGTTCAAAATCTCCCAAGGATCGATGACATTCCCCTTGGACTTCGACATCTTCTGACCGTCTGCGTCAACGATGTGTCCGAGACACAGAACGTGTTCGTATGGAGTGGCACCAAAGACCAGCGTGTTCACTGCGAGCAGGGAGTAAAACCAGCCGCGGGTCTGGTCGATTGCTTCCGCAATGAACTGGGCGGGAAAACGAAAGGCGTCGGACGATCCAGCAACGTGGGGGTAACCGAACTGAGCGGCGGGCATTGCTCCAGAATCAAACCACGCGTCGATGACCGGCTCTACGCGACGGGCTTCCGCGTGGCACTGCGGACACGGCAGGGTGATGTCATCAATGGACGGTCGGTGAGGGTCCACGTTGGAACAGTCACGACCCGACAGAGTGGTCAGTTCGGCCAGCGATCCCACACACGTGAGGTGGTTATCGGCGCAACGCCAGATAGGCAGTGGCGTACCCCAGAATCGATCTCGTGATAACGCCCAGTCAACGTTGTTGCTCAGCCACTCACCGAATCGACCGTCCCGAATATGGTCGGGATGCCAATCGATGGTCTGATTCTGCGCCACCATCTCATCTTTGAATCGGCTGGTGGCGATGTACCAACTCGGCTTTCCCCAATAGATCAGCACCGTCGAACAACGCCAGCAGTGCGGCAGCGAGTGCTCATAGGGATACCGTCGGAGCAACATTCCGCGACGTTCCAGCTCGTCATTGATGTCGCTATTGGCCTCCCGTACCGCTCGCCCTTCTAGCCACGGCACCGCTGACGTAAACGTCCCGTCCGGGCCAACGGGATTGACGGTGGGTAGCCCATTGGCACGGGCGACGTGGCGGTCCACTTCACCGAAGGCGGGGGCTTGATGCACGAGTCCCGTACCATCCTCGGTTGTGACGTAGTCGGCGGCGACAACGCGACACGCGTCGGCGTCATCGGGTAACGACACGTCATCAAAGGGTCGGCGGTAGTGGAGACCCACCAAACGAGAACCGGGGAACCTCGCGGTGATCGAAGCCCCTTCACCAAAGACGGACGTGACCAACTCTTCGGCAACGACGACGCCATCCACCACGGCGTACGTGACCTCGGGATTCACCGCGATGCCGACATTGCTCAATAAAGTCCACGGCGTCGTCGTCCACACCGCGAGGTGTGTCGCACCCGGAAGATCGTGATGGTCGGTGATCTCGAGAGAAATAAAACACGACTCATCAATTTCGTCGGAGTACGTACCCGGCTGACCGAGTTCGTGGCTCGACAACGCGGTTCCGCAGCGCGGGCAGTACGGAATGACCTTGAGATCTTCGTAGAGGAGTCCTTTGTCGAACAGCTGCTGAAGCTGCCACCACACCGACTCGACGTAGCTGGTGTGGTAGGTCCAGTAGGCGCTGGGCATGTCTACCCAGTAGCCAATTCGTTCGGTCAGTCGCTCAAACTCGCCGACGTACGTATGAACGCTCTCTCGACACAACTCCGTGAATTTCGCAATACCGACTTGGTCTTCAATTGCCTTCTTGCCTGAGATTCCGAGACGTTTCTCCACCTCAACCTCAACGGGAAGCCCGTGGGTGTCCCACCCAGCCTGTCGTCGGACGTAGTGCCCCCGCATGGTCTGAAAACGACAGAAGAAGTCTTTATAGATACGCGCCCATACGTGGTGTAGGCCCGGTTTGCCATTCGCCGTCGGCGGACCCTCATAGAACACCCAGGGTTCTGCACCTTCGCGTTGCGCAACGGACCGATGGAATATGTCATGGTCCTGCCAGCGAGCAAGCTCCGACTCTTCCAAGCTCACAAAGTTGAGATCGGCGGCAATGGGTCGAAACACGACTACTCCTCGTTGTCCCCTCATGCTACGAGAAAGACACGTCACTCCCCTCGTAGGATGCTGCCGTGTCGTTCACTATTTCCCCCGCGCCACCACACTCCGACGCCGTGCGAGCACTCGTCCATTGCGCGCTCGACGAACTGACAGTGCGCTACGGGGAACACGGCGATGACGCGAGCGTCACCTGGGATGAACTCATACCGCCGACGGGCGTCTTTCTCGTCGCCCGACACCATGGTGAACTCGCCGGTGGCGTGGCCGTGCGTACCATCAGTGATCCCACCCACGGCAGTGGCGAGATCAAGCGCTTATGGGTACGTCCGGACCTTCGGGGACGTGGCCTCGCTCGACAGCTCATGCGCGCTGCGGAAGAGTGGGCGCGCGAGCACCACTTCGTCGAGCTGTACCTCGAAACAGGTGAGAGACAGCCGGAGGCCATAGCGCTGTATCACGCCCTCGCCTACGAGGCAGTGACCGCTTTCCCGGATGGAGTTCCGAACTACCCCGAAGGATTCAAGTTTTACAAGTCGCTCTAAGCGACAAAACGTTCATCGAGCCATTCGCTCGAAAGGTCGTTCAAACTTTCCAGGACGAGGTCGGCGATACCGAACGCCGGGAGTCGACGTTCCTCCGGGACGGGGACGGCGACACAGGTCATCCGACCGGCCTTCGCGGCGAGAACGCCCGCCGCCGAATCTTCAACGACAAGACACGCGGACGGTGCGACGCCCAACGCTCGCGCGGCACTCAAAAACACGCCAGGGTGGGGCTTGCCGTACGGCTCACTATCCGCAGAGTGAAGCGACTGGAAGTGAGAGAGGAGATCGAAGTGGCGAAGGCACCGTTCAATCAGTGGCAGCGGCGTCGAACTGCCGACGACGATGGGGCCGCGCTCCCCCGTTAACTCGAGAGCTCGCACGGCACCGGGCATCATCTCGCCAACATCTTCAACCAAATCGCCGACTCTCCCCAGAATCTGATCGACAACGTCGCTCTCCGATGGCCCACTCCACGGGTGCCGTTGATTCCAAAAGCTCACAACTTCCGCGACGAACATTCCTTTCGTGAGGCGCGTTCCGTCTCGATTGATGGGCACACCGAGATCACCGAGGATTTCGACCTCGGCCTCGTGCCAGAGTTTTTCCGAGTCCAGCAGCAGGCCATCCATGTCGAAGATCGTGGCGCGCAGCATGAGTGTGGAACGTTGTGAGTCGAACGAGAACGACTAGAGAGCCGCTTCGATTGCGGACACCAGCGATGGATCCTCAGGTGTTACCAGAGGTCCAAATCGCGTGATGGTTCCGTCACGGGCCACCAAAAACTTCTCGAAGTTCCAGCGGATTTCTCCCGTGTGACCTTCTGAATCCGTCGTCGCGCACAGTTCGGCGTAGATCGGATGTTGGTGCTCACCGTTGACGTCGATCTTCTCAAAGAGTGGAAAACTCACACCGTACGTCGTTGAGCAGAACTCTTGAATCTCCTCCGCCGTACCGGGTTCTTGACCGAGGAACTGATTACAGGGAAAGCCCACGACACTGAACCCGCGGCTGCCGTAGGTCTTTTGCAGTTCTTCGAGTCCCGTGTACTGCGGCGTTAAACCACACTTCGACGCCACATTCACTAACAAGGTCACACGACCTTCAAATTCAGCGAGTGAGGACTCCGTCCCGTCGAGACGGGCGATGGGTGCGTGAAAGATGCTCATGACACCACGCTACGGGTTCAACGAGGTCTTTGCTTCCTACACTTTGAACGTATGTCCTCCACCTTCCGCGCACTGTGCTGTCACGGTGAAGATCTGGTCATCGACAGCCGCCCGTCGCTCGAACCTGGCCCCCGTGACGTCGTGGTCGCCGTTCGTGCCGCCGGATTGAACGCCGCCGACCTCTTGCAACGACGAGGCTTCTACCCGGCACCACCCGGGTGGCCGGCCGACATCCCGGGCTTAGAGTGCGCGGGCGAAGTGATCCGTGTCGGCGCCGAGGTGGACTCACGCGTGCTCGGCCAGCGGGTGGCCGCCATCGTCGGAGGCGGAGGCCAGGCCGAAGAGTGCGTCGTCCCTTCTGAACACCTCCTACTCCTCCCCGATTCGGTCTCGTGGAGTGAGGCGGGGGGATTCGCTGAAGCCTTCACCACGGCGTACGACGCCTTGGTTTTGCAGGCGCACATTCAACCCGGTGAGCGGGTCGTCGTGTCCGGAGCGGCGGGCGGCGTCGGTGTCGCCGCGATTCAAATAGCGCGAGCGAAAGGAGCGCACGTCACGGCCGTCACGCGAGACTCGCTGCACCACGCAGAACTTCTTCGGCTCGGAGCGAACGAGTGCGTCACGCTCGATGCCGTGAGCGAAATCGAACCGGTTCACGTCATCCTCGAACTCGTCGGTGCGGCCCACCTCAACCTGGCCCAACGTCGCGTGCTCCCCCGAGCTCGCATCGTTGTCATTGGTGTGGGCGGTGGGGGACGTCTCGAGCTCGATCTCCTCACTCTGATGTCCTCCCGGGCGACAATCACCGGCTCGACGTTGCGTGCTCGGCCACGTGAGGAAAAGGCGAACATCGCGGCCGCAGTGCAGCGCGACGTCATTCCGTGGTTAGCCGACGGCACGGTGAGCGTGCCCGTACATTCCGTGGTTCCGTTGCAGCAGGCCGCTGACGCCTACGACGAGTTCGCTCGCCCGGGCAAGCTGGGGAAAATTGTGCTCTCGATGGCGCACGACCACCGCTAAGTTGCCGTCACGATGAGTGACGTGCCGGCACCCCACATCACGCGACTCTCCCCGTCACGCGCGGACTACGACGCGATTCTTCACGCACATCAGCGAGCCGTGGTGAGCGGCAGTCCCACCTATCGCGATCCGTCGACCGGACTCGTGGTGTTGACTGTTTCAACCCATCTGGAACGAGGCGAGTGCTGCGGCAGTGGTTGTCGCCACTGCCCCTTCGTCGAGTCCTAGTGCACCGTCGCCGCGTTGTCGGTGTGCCCCAAACTGTGTCGGTCTAAGTTCACCATCAGATAGAACACCACTGCGGACAGCAAAATCACGATCGACCCGAACCGAAAGGCGGTCGAATAGCCGTGCACCATGGCGTCATGAGTCTGCGCCAACGTGGGATAGGGCAGATGGCTCGCGAGAACGGTGGTCGTGGCCGAGACCGCCAAGGTGTTCTGCAGAGCCGTGCCAAATGATCCACCAACCTGCGAACCAACGTTCAGCATTGCCGACGCCGCTCCCACATCATGGAACGGCGTGGCGTGGAGTGCCGTGGTGGACTGGCTCACAAACACTTGCCCCAGCCCCAAACTCATAATCATGAGCGCTGGCATCACGTGGGTGAAGTAGGAACTGCCCGGTGTGATGGTGGAGAGATAGAAAAGCCCCGTCGCCGCCACCACGAGGCCACCCGTCGCCATAATGCGGGGGCCTACTTTCGGGATAATTCGACTCGATAAGCCGGCCGACAAGATGACGCAGAGAGAAAACGGGAGGAACGAAAAACCCGACCGAATGGCGGAGTACCCATGAACGCTTTGGAAGTAGAACGTCATAAAGAGGAACATTCCAAATATTCCGCTCGCCGATAAGAAACCCGCAAGGTACGCGCCACTGCGCACTCGTGTGAAGAGGCGCAGTGGGAGGAGCGGGTGCGCCACTTTCATCTCCAACGCGAGGAATCCGATGAGTAGGGCGAGGCCGAGACCAATAAAGGTCAGGGTCGACTGATGTGTCCACCCCTTCGTTGACGCTTCCGAGACGCCGTAGACGATCGAGAGCATTCCCAACGTGGCCGTGATGGCACCCGGTACGTCGTACTGAGCTTCCGCCTTATCTACCTTCGACTCACGCACATTCGGCAGTGCGAGAACGATGGCGATGATGGCCATCGGGGTGTTCACGAGCAGACACCAACGCCAGGTCGTGTACTGCGTCAAGAGACCGCCGAAAATGAGGCCGATGGCGGCACCGACGCCCGAGAGGGCGCCGTAGACGGCGAACGCCTTCGCGCGCTCCTTCGCGTCAGTGAAGGTCACCGAGACCAAGCTCAGTGCGGCCGGGGCGAGGAGTGCGCCGAACACGCCCTGCAGTGCTCGGGCGCCAAAGAGTGCACCTTGATTCCACGCCAATCCGCCCAACAGCGACGCCACGGCAAATCCCGCTAGCGCAATGATGAACGTTTTCTTTCGGCCAACGAAGTCCGCAATGCGGCCGCCGAGCAACAAGAATCCGCCGAACGTCAAGGTGTACGCCGTCACGACCCATTGGCGATTCGCATCAGCAATATGTAGAGCGGCTTGAGCGTGAGGCAGGGCGATGTTCACGATTGATGCATCCAACACCACCATCAACTGTGAAATGGCAATGACGAAGAGAGCACGCCAACGGCGTGGATCGGGCGTGGAGATGGTGTCCATGGGACCTCTTTCGGGGGGAGACCCCTCACGCTAATGGGAGTGCTACTCCTACGAGAGGAATGTGGCGAGTTCGGTGCTCGCCATACCGTGTGCCTCGCCCACGGGACCGTAGGTGACGTGACCGTTAACTACATTGACGCCTTCGGCCAACGCGGCATCCCTCCGCACGGCATCGCGCCACCCCGAACGAGCCAATTCAACGACGTACGGCAAGGTGGCATTCGCGAGAGCGTGTGTGGAGGTGTGCGGGACAGCACCGGGCATATTGGCAACGCAGTAGAAGATGCAGCCGTTGTGTTCAAACACCGGGTCGGAGTGCGTCGTCGGTCGTGTGGCCTCAAAACAGCCGCCCTGGTCCACAGAGATATCCACGAGTACCGAGCCGGGGCGCATTCTCGCCACGAGTTCATCCGAAACAAGCTTCGGAGCCTTGGCACCTACCACCAACACGGCGCCGATAACAATGTCAGCGAGAAGACACGCCTCTTCAATAGCGTGCGTTGAGCTCGCCACAGTTTCTACGTCGCCACGGAAGTGGTGATCCACTTGTCGTAGGCGGTCCAAGTTCTTATCGAAGATATGAACGTTCGCGTGCATTCCCACGGCCAGAGTGGCGGCGGCCATTCCCGCCACACCCGCACCGAGAACCACGACGTTGGCGGCCGCCACCCCGGGTACTCCCGCAATGAGCGCGCCTCGTCCACCACCGGCGCGCATGAGGTGATGTGCACCCATGAAGGGAGCCATGCGACCGGCGACCTCACTCATCGGCGTTAAGAGGGGCAGTGAGTTGTCCGGATTCCGCACGGTCTCGTACGCAATCGCCACATTGTGTGCCGCAACGAGAGCATCGGTGCAAGGACGACTCGCCGCGAGGTGGAGATACGTGAAGAGAACTTGATTCTCACGGGCCCCGAGTCGGGCGTACTCCTCCTCCACGGGTTCTTTCACCTTCAGCACCAAGTCAGCACTCGCCCACACGTCGTCGGCATCATCGATCAACGTGGCGCCCGTCGACGTGTAGTCGGCGTCGCGAATCGACGATCCAAGACCCGCCCCCCGTTGAATGAGCACACGATGGCCCTGGCTGGTGAGCTCGCGCACTCCCGCCGGGGTGATCGCGACGCGGTACTCGTCCTTCTTCACTTCACTAGGAATTCCGATGATCATCGTTGATCACTTTCTGAGCCGGAGCTCGTGGTGTGGCGTATGGGTTTAGAAGTCGACGTTGTGCATCACGTGCTTGATGCGTGTGTAGTCCTCAAATCCGTACACCGACAGGTCCTTGCCGTAGCCGGAGTTCTTGAATCCCCCGTGAGGCATCTCAGCAACGACGGGAATGTGGGTATTAATCCAGACGCAACCAAAGTCCAAGTCACGAGCGAAACGCATGGCGCGGCCGTGATCTCGTGTCCACACGGACGACGCCAAGCCGTAGTTCACGCCATTCGCCCAACTCAGTGCTTCCGCCTCGTCGGAAAACTTCTGCACCGTAATCACGGGTCCGAAAATCTCGTTTTGAATCATTTCGTCGTCCTGACGCAGGTTGGCAACAACCGTCGGTGCAATAAAGAAACCGCGGTCACCCACCACGGTGCCGCCCGCCGCCACACTGGCGTGGGAGGGCGCCCGGTCCAAAAATCCACGGACGCGGTCAAATTGGTTCACGTTATTCACTGGCCCAAAGAGCGCATCGTCGTTGTCGGGATCGCCAATCACGGTGTTCTTCGCCGCGGCAGCGAGGGCGTCGAGGAAGTCTCCGTGCACCTTCGGACCCACTAACACTCGCGTCGCAGCAGTGCAGTCTTGACCGGCGTTGAAGTAGCCACCGATAGCGATTGCTTCGGCGGCCGATTCAATATCAACATCATCGAACACGACGACGGGAGCCTTGCCACCGAGCTCTAAGTGCACTCGCTTCAACGTCTGACTCGCGGTCGCGGCCACTTCCATACCCGCACGCACAGATCCTGTGACCGACACCATTGCGGGTGTGGGGTGTTCGACGAGTGCACGGCCCGTGTCGCGATCGCCACAGACCACATTGAAGACCCCCGCCGGAAGTATTTCGCCCATGAGCTGGGCCATAAACAAGGTCGACGCCGGCGTCGTGTCGGAAGGCTTCAGCACCATGGTGTTACCGGCGGCGAGAGCGGGCGCCCACTTCCACACGGCCATCATCATCGGATAGTTCCACGGCGTGACGGCTCCGCAGACCCCAATGGGCTCGCGGCGCACGTAGCTCGTATGGCCAGCCATGTACTCCCCCGCGCCCCGACCCTCAAGAACACGGGCCGCGCCCGCGAAGAAACGGATCTGATCGATCATCGGGGGAATCTCTTCACTCATCGTGACGGCGATGACTTTTCCACAGTTCTCCGCTTCAATCGCCACGATCTCTTCGGCCCTCGATTCGAGTGCGTCGGCGATGCGAAGGAGGTAGTTACTGCGCTGGCTGGGCGTGGTACGCCGCCACTCCACGAATGCTCGCGCCGCCGAGGCGACGGCAGCATCGATGTCATCGGCTCCCGAGACTGGCATTTCGGCGAATGGTTGGCCCGTCACGGGACTGATGAGTTCGACGTATCGACCGCTCTTCGGGGCGACGGACTCTCCGTTGATGTAGTTGGCAAGACGGCGCATCGTGACTCCTTCACTGTGGTGCTTTCGCACTCTCGTCACTCTGCCAGAAACGCTGACCAGATGCCACTCTTATGAAGAACCGGCGTCGCCGGGACGAACTCCCGCTGCCCCTGTGGGTTTTACTTCGCCAAAACCGCTGTTTCCCTCGTAAAATCAAGGAAATATCCCGATTTGTGATGTTTTTCGCAGGCGTTTGCCCCTCACACGCCGAAATACGCAATCAGATGGTGTACTCTGACACCATCCGCAGCCACGGAGTCGGTTTCGACCACCGAGCAAGGGACAACAACAATGCCAGGACGTGTGCCGAAAAAAGTAGCCCCACGAGCTACACCAACTTCGAGTGAGGTTGTTCCGACCTCCTCGGCACTCGACGCCGTCGACCGTCGCATTATTGAACTCCTCCAACGAGATGGGCGACGCCCCTACGGGGCAATCGCCGAGGACGTCGGGCTCTCAGAGGCCGCCGTACGTCGGCGCGTGCAACGTCTCCGTGACGCGGGTGTGATGCAAATTGTGGCGATTACCGATCCGCTCCAGCTCGGCTACGGCCGAGAGGCGCTTATCGGCGTGCGCGTGCAGGGGGATGTGCGCACGGTGGCCGACAAAATTGCGTCAATCGAAGAAGCCAACTACGTCGTTATGACCGCAGGAAGTTTTGACATCATCGCCGAAGTCATTGCTGTCAACGACGACGCTCTGGTGCACCTCTTAAACGATGCAATCCGCAGCATTCCCGGAGTGACCGAAGTGGAGACCTTTCTCTACTTGAAGTTGGCGAAACAAACCTACGCATGGGGAACCAAGTAATGACACTCAATCACATCGTGAGCGACGGCCTATCGGTCGCCAATCCCAACAACGAGAGCCACCGCTGGTCGGAACGGGCCCGCAACAACCTGTGGATGCACTTCTCTCGCATGGGCACGTACTCCGACAACGCCGATATTCCGGTCATCGTTCGTGGCGAAGGCCCCTACGTCTTTGACGCCCAGGGCAACCGATACATCGACGGACTTTCTGGTCTGTTTACGAGTTCGCTCGGTCACGGCCGCCGCGACATAGCCGACGCGGCAGCACAACAGATGGTCGAACTCGAGTACTTTCCGCTGTGGACGTACGCCCATCCGCGCGCCATCGAGCTCGCCGAGAAGCTCGCGTCTCTCGCCCCCGGCGACCTCAACCGCGTGTTCTTTACGACGGGTGGCGGCGAAGCGGTGGAAAGTGCGTGGAAGATGGCGCGGCAGTACCACCGCCTCCGCGGTGAAGCCGACCGATACAAAGTCATCTCGCGTGACATTGCGTATCACGGCACCACGATGGGCGCACTCACCATCACGAGCGTGCAGCCCTATCGAACCGTCTTTGAACCGCTCGTGCCCGGCGCCATCAAAATCCCAAATACCAATCAGTACCGCGCACCGATCTTTGGCGACGAGCCGGAGAAGTTCGGACTGTGGAGCGCTCAACAGATTGAAGAGGCGATTCTTCGCGAAGGCCCCGACACCGTCGCGGCGGTGTTTCTCGAGCCCGTTCAGAACGCGGGAGGTTGCTTTACTCCCCCGCCCGGATACTGGCAAGAAGTGCGAAAGGTCTGCGATCGCTACGGTGTCCTGCTCGTCTCTGACGAAGTCATCTGTGCCTTCGGTCGACTCGGTACCTGGTTCGGAGGACAAAAGTACGACTACGTACCCGACGTCATCACCTGTGCCAAAGGTATGACGGCGGGCTACGCACCACTCGGCGCGATGATCGTCTCGGACCGTATTGCGGATGTTTTCATGCAGGATGACCGTGCGTTTCTCCACGGATTTACCTGGGCGGGGCACCCCACATCGTGCGCCGTCGCACTCAAGGTTCTCGATGTGCTTGAGACCGAAGGTGTGATTGCGAACGTCGCAAATAACCAGGACTACTTCCGATCACAACTCGAGACGCTCTACGAACTACCCATCGTGGGCGACGTCCGGGGAACGGGCTACTTCTACGGCGTGGAGCTCGTAAAGGATCAGGCGACGAAGGAGTCGTTTAATTCCGACGAAGCAGAAGCACTTCTTCGTGGCTATCTTTCCCCCTCGCTCTATGAACGCGGGCTCATCTGTCGCTCGGACGATCGTGGCGATCCCGTCGTCCAACTTGCTCCACCGCTCATTATTGATAGAGGTCAGATCGACGAAATCGTCGAGATACTCCACGCAGTTCTGAGTGGCGCCAGCCACCTCCTCTAAGTCGTGCCGAAACCACCCGATTCGCTCTGGTGGGCGACGAGAGACGACGACGCCACCATTCGACCACCGTTGTCGGGCTCGGTGGACGTCGATGTCGCCATCGTGGGTGGTGGTTACACGGGTCTGTGGACGGCGCGAGAACTTCTCGCAGTTGATCCAACTTTGCGCATCGCCGTCGTCGAGGCCCACGTGTGTGGATTCGGGGCGTCGGGTCGTAATGGAGGTTGGGCGTCGGCACTGTTCCCCGTCAGCGACGACGTTCTCGAACGCCGATTCGGATACGAAACGCTCCAACACCTCCATCGTCAACTAGCCAGCGCTGTGGGAGACCTCGGTGACGCCATCGCTCGCGATGCGATTGACGCCGATTTCGTTCACGGCGGAACCTACACATTCGCAACGACCGAGCCCCAGGAACACCGCCTACGTGATGCCGCGAAAAGTGCGGCAGAAAGTGGACGTGGCGGCGAGATGCAGTGGCTCGAACAAGCCGCACTACGTGAACGGGCGAACGTGGCAAATTCCCGAGGCGGACTGTTCAGTCCTCAGTGCGCCCGCATCCACCCCGCCAAGCTCGTGCGGGGCCTCGCGCGGGCCGTTGAGCGTGCCGGAGGGCGAATCTACGAAGACAGTCTCGTGACCCGCATTGAGGCCGGCACGCACCGGCGGCGACCACGAGTTGTCACGACGGGCGGCACCGTGTCCGCGGAGTTTGTCGTGCGGGCAACCGAAGCTTTCAGCACGGGTCTTCCGGGTGAGCGACGCACCGTCGCTCCGATCTATTCGCTGATGATTGCCACGGAGCCTCAAGACGAAACTTTTTGGTCGCAGCACGGGTTCGATGATTACGCCACGTTCGCCGACGATCGACACCTCATCATTTACGGGCAGCGCACCGCAGATAATCGCATCGCCTTCGGTGGACGGGGCGCGCCCTATCACTTTGGTTCAAGCGTCGAGCCTCGTTTCGACCACTCACCACGAGTCTTTGATCTGCTGCTGACGACCCTGCGTGAGTTCTTTCCCGATCTTCGGGGTGGTTACGACTACGCGTGGGGCGGCCCCCTCGGAATGCCGCGCGATCTCATGCCGTCGGTGTGGGTCGACTACGAGTCGGGCCTCGCCGCCGCGGGTGGCTACACCGGCGATGGTGTTGTTTTGTCGTACCTTTCCGGTCGCATCATGTCCCAACTTCTCACCACTCCCTCCACCCCGACCGCTGATACCACGCTGCCCTTCGTGCAGCGTCGCTCGCGCCACTGGGAGATCGAACCCTTCCGGTACGTCGGGATCAATGCGGGGCTGACCCTCGCGGCCTGGGCAGATCGAGTCGAGGAACATCGACAGGTGGAAAGCCGAGCGAGCGGCCTTCTCGATCGCCTCTTCGATCAGTTTCCTCCGTAGAGCGAGGGCACCGACGCCGAGGGGCGTGAAGACCCTCAAATGCAATCTAGAGAAGCGGAAGTGTTGATCCACCCAGAATCTGCTGGAGCAGAGGATTACCACCGCTGAGCTGCGACAGAGCGTCACCCGTCATCGGCTTCACATCTCGGCGTGGGGGCGGGGCAATCGACACGGGCTGGTTGTAACTCACGACGTGCAGATGAATCTCCATTGAACCGGCACCCTTCGCGCCCGCGAGGCGACCAGTGGGCGCGTGGACTGTTGCCTCGAGAACCTGGCCCTGCGCACCCGTCGTTACCGACAGCGTTCCCACACCTTTTGACCCGAGAACATCATTGACGCCCGAGTAGTGGTGTGTCGTTCGGTCACCTTCACTCGTCACCGTCGAACGGAAGTCACCCAGAGCCTCGCCCAAGAGTGAGAACTCCGGCGATGCCATCTCGAGGGCAACTCCCGTCAGATCGGCTTTGCCGACGGGGGTCGAAAGCCACGTTGCACCGAGCGACGAGCGAAGAAGGGGCGACCCGACGTAGAGGTGATCGCCCACGACGCGCATATTGATACGGGCTTTCGCAATCACCACGGGGAACTGAATGTACCCATCGATGGCATTCTTTCGGGACCGAAAGTCCATCGTGGCGGCACCATCAATCGTCGTCCCGTCAGAGTTCTCGATCGTGAACTCGACTTGTGCACTCCGCGGAACGCGGGAGTCGAGGGCTGTTAGGTCCGTACTGCTCGTCGTCTGCTCGGCGGCGAGGACGATTCCCGTCGCCGTACCAAGTAGCGCGACAATCCCAACAACCATCCCTAGAAGGCGACGCATCTGCATATCGTCAACTCTAGAACCCATCAAGAACAGTTCGTATTACTCGATGCGCAGTGTCTCTTTCGTCGCGGGAGTCGGCGAGAGCGGGCGCCAAACAGCGAACGCACCGAGGAGGGAGATGGCGGCAATCACCAGGCACGCCCGATGAAAGGAGTCCATAAAGGCTGCGGACACCCCCTGGCGGAGCGCCGCAGTGCCGGGCCCCGCTGCACCCTGACTCAGTTCCTCTGCGAGTCTGTGGGCCCAGGCCATCGAGCTCGACGCCGCGTCAACGGCGTCCGGGCTGAGCGGCGGTTGATAGGGCTGAAAGAGTGAGCGAACGCTCGGAGCGAACACCGAGGAAAAGACCGATCCCGACACCGCGACACCCAACGTTCCCCCCAACTCTCTCGTTACGGAGTTGACCGCCGAACCCGACGCAATCTGCTGCGGTTCGAGTGCACCCATAATCGATGCCGTCGACGGCGGATTGATGAGGCTGAAGCCCAGTGCCATTGTGATCATTGAGAGGATGATGGGCCCGAAATACGGCGTCGACGCGTCCTGAACGCCCATCCACGCCACACCGGCGGACATCAGAATGACGCCCGTCACGACGACGTAGCGCACGCCCACCTTGAGAGCGATCACCGCCGCAATGGGCATCATCACCATGGTGGTAAGGGCGAAGGGCAGTGTGTGGACGCCGGCTGAGAGCGGACTCATGCCGCGAACGCTCTGGAAATATTGGGTCACGAGGAAGATAAATCCAAAGAGGGTGAAGAACGCCAATCCAATACCACCCGCTCCTCCACTAAAGGGACCTCGGCGGAACATTCGAACATCAAAGAGTGGGTAACGCCGGCGCAGTTCGACAACGACAAAGGCTGCCAGCAACACGACACTGGCGGTAAAGAGACCGACTGTTGTCAGCGAACCCCAACCCCAGTTCGGCCCCTCAATCAGGGCGAAAACTAACGCCGAGATACCGGCCGTTCCGAGGGCGAGTCCCGGAATATCCAGCGGTCGCTTTTCCGGTGCTTTGGTTTCCGGGATCAACCAGATCCCGAGTCCGAGCGCGATGGCCACCAGCGGCACGTTAACGAGAAAGACGGAGCCATACCAAAAGTGATCGATGAGAAATCCACCAGTAATAGGTCCGAACGCAACAGCCAGACCGGACACGGCACCCCACAGCCCAAAGGCTTTGGCGCGTTCGGCGGAGTCGGGGAATGCGACGGTCAACACTGACTGCGTCGAGGGGAAGACAAAGGCGGCCGCGGCACCCATGAGAGCACGAAAGACAATCATTCCCAAGCTCGAAGTACTGAAGGCCGCACCAACGCTAAAGAGTCCGAAGAGAAACAGTCCGGCGTGCATCACACGCTTGCGACCGAGACGGTCGGCGAGACCGGCACCGGCGAGAAGCAGCCCCGCGAAGGGAAGTGAATAGCCATCGACGATCCACTGCAGAGCAGACGTTGATGCGTCCAGGTCACGTTGAAAGCTCGGAAGCGCGACATTGACAATCGTGTTATCGACGACAACGAGGAAGACGGAGAGACAGAGGACTCCGAGAATGGCCCATCGGTTCGTGGGACGCGACATAGTGCTCCTTATGGAATGGTGTTCCATAATTGTAGCACATTGTTCTATAATTACGATATGGCCCGAATGCGGACAAAATCAGAGGAGATTGAGGGACGACTCACCGCAGCCGCCCTTGAGGTCCTGGCGCACGATGGACCTCACGCTCTCTCGATCCGCCGCGTCGCCACCGTGGCCGGGGTCGCGCCAATGGGAATCTACGCCCGCTTCACGTCCAAGAGTGGTCTCATTGACCATCTGTTAAGCGTGGGTTTTTCTCGGTTGCGCACCGCACTCGACGTCACTGCCGACTCTCCCCACGAGACGTTGGTGGCCTGTGGCATGGCCTATCGACAGTTTGCTCTCGCCAATCCCGATCTCTACCGACTGATGTTCGCGCGAAGTGCGAGTGCCATCCGACACGACATGGGGGTCGATGCTGTGGTGGAAGCGACAGCGGCCTTTGGCACGCTCGAGAGGCACGTCCGTGCGCTCGAGGAGTCGCTCCGGGCGCACGCTGTCCCTACGGTCGATAGCGCCATGTTGTTTTGGTCCGTTGTGCACGGATTTGTGCATCTCGAGCTTGAAGACAAGCATTTTTCGGATAATCGTGACGGTAACTTCGACGATTTGTTACGGGTGACAGTCGACGGGATGTCACGGCATATCGGCGAGCGTTCGACGCATTAGCGAAAGTCGCGAGACGGTGGAGCAGCCACACTGATCTCGAGCGCCTCGGCGTATTCAGCCGTGACGGCCAGTGACCCTTGTCCTCTTTCGAGGGTGCCTCGCACGAGCAAGAAAGTGGCGTGACGCGCCACGTGCTCCCATCGTCGCCACGCACCTTTCGAAAAGATCACGTTGATGTGACCGGTCTCGTCCTCGAGGTTCAAAAAGACCGCACCGCGAGCCGTTTCGGGGTGTTGGCGATGAGTAACCACACCGGCCACCACGACACGATGAGCCTCAGCCCCCACTAACGCCTCGGCGCACGTCACACCACGACTCGTGAGTTCGTCACGCATGTAGGTCATCACCGTGGCGTCAGGCGTGAGCCCCATCGACCACATATCGTCCGCGACGCGTTCAAGATTCGTCACCGACGGCAGTGTGGGAGGGGTCGTTCCGGTAACCACCCCGGGTAAACGATCGGCCGATGCGAACGCGAGCGCACCCGCTCGCCAGACCGCACTCCGACGCGACGCAGCGAAATCGTCGAGTGCACCCGCCATGGCGAGCGCTTCTGTCTGCGCGGGACGAAGTCCCACGTCACGAACGAGTGTCTCCATGTCGCGCCACGGCGCTCCATCGGCAATTGCCTGTGCGCACGAAAAAGAAATACCACGCACGCCGCACACGCCCAGACGAACTGCGGGGGCGTCACCACACCACTCCACTGAAGCGTTCGGTGACACACTCTGCACACTCGGCCGGAGAACTACCACGTCGTGTCGCTGGGCGTCGGCGACCAGGCTCTGCGGTGACCAAAACCCCAGTGGCTGCGCGTTGAGCAGAGCGGCGAGGTAGGCGGCGGGATAGTGCAGTTTTAACCACGCGGAGCAGTACACGAGGTGCGCAAAGGACACCGAGTGGCTTTCGGGAAAGCCGAAGTTCGCAAACGCCGAGAGCGCATCCCAGAGTCGATCGGCGTCAGTCCCCACAATTGCGAACTGCGCCATACCGTCGTAAAAGCGGCTCTTCAATCGAGCCATACGCAACTCCGAGCGCTTCGAGGCCATCGCTTGGCGAAGCTCATCGGCCTCTGCGGGGGAAAACCCAGCCACGGCCACGGCCATCTCCATCAGTTGCTCTTGAAACAACGGCACGCCCAGTGTTCGTCGCAAAATCGGTTCAAGTCGCGGGTGCAGATACGTCACGGGCTCTTCACCGCGACGGCGGCGGATGTAGGGATTAACTGACTGACCTTGAATCGGACCCGGCCGAATCAGCGCTACCTCAATCACGAGGTCGTAAAAGCACCGTGGCTGTACCCGGGGCAGTGTCGCCATCTGCGCGCGTGACTCCACCTGGAAAAGACCCACCGAATCCGCTCGACACAGCATGTCGTAGACGGCATCGTCGTGCGGTAACTCACCGAGGTCGATGTGCTCTCCGTGAAACTCCGCAATCAGATCCACGCACCGGTGGAGTGCGTCCAGCATGCCAAGTCCTAAGAGATCGAACTTGATGAGCCCCACTGCGGCGCAGTCATCTTTATCCCACTGCACCACGGAGCGTCCGGGTGTACGACCCCACTCCACGGGACAGACCTCCACGAGGGGGCGATCGCAGATGACCATGCCCGCCGAGTGAATACCGAGATGTCGAGGACGGTGCAGAAGGTCGTCGGCGTAATGAGCAATCTCCGAACGATGTTCGTCCGGCACATCGTTCGGATCGCCGTACCCGAAGACGCGTGCGACATCTCGCAGTGCAGAACGGGGACGATAGGTGATGACGTTGGCCACTTGGGCCGCGTGTCGCCGGTCGTATCGTTCGTACACGTATTGGATGACTTCTTCGCGACGCCCTGACTCAATATCAACATCAATATCGGGCGGCCCGTCGCGCGACGTTGATAAGAACCGCTCGAAAAACAGCTGGAGACGAACGGCGTCGGCGTTCGTAATACCGAGGGCGTAACACACCGCAGAGTTAGCCGCCGAACCACGTCCTTGGCAGTAAATATTTGCTCGCCGACAGAACTCGGTGATGTCCCACACAATCAAGAAGTACCCCGCGAGACCGAGATGTTCAATGACGGCGAGTTCGTGATCAATCTGACGCCACGCACCGGGGACGCGCTCGGCGTCCCGAGGTCCGTATCGACGTATCGCCCCTTGTGTCACCTGATCCACGAGAAACTGCTGCTCGCTCACGCCGAATGGGGTGGGGAAAACGGGTAGCTGTGGCGTGACGAGTCGTAGATCAAACGCCACCGAGGACGCCACCTCGCCCGCCGCATCCACTACTCCGGGCCAACGGGCAAACCGTGCGCGCTGCTCGGCGTCGCTCCGTAGCGCCGCACCGGGTGACGGGGAGAGCCAACCGGACATCTCGTCGAGAGATTGATGAGCACGAATCGCCGAAAGAATGTGAGCTCGATGTAGCACCGAGGGGGTCGCGTAGTGCACATTGCCCGTCGCGACAAGGTCGCAGTTGCGCCGAACGGCCATACGGGCGAGTTCGTCGTTACGAATGACGTCATCGGGATGTCCGTGGTCCCATATTTCGACCGCGAGAGCATCGCCGTAGAGGGCGCGTAGTTCACACAGGCGGCGATCAGCGGCGTTCGGACCGTGTTGCGTCAGCGTGCGAGTGAGCGGCCCCTTGCGACAGCCCGTCAGAATCCGCCACCACGGAGCGTGTGGAGTGAGTTCGTCGTACGTAAAGACCGGACTCCCCTTCTCCCCGTGACGAAGATGACCGTCGGCTAACAGCGTCGACAGTCGGCGATAGCCCTCGGGATTGCGTGCGAGAACGACGAGGTGTTCCCCCTCGGGGTCGTTCACCCCCACCCGCGTACCACCGGCCGTCATGGTGATCTCGGCGCCAAAGACTGTCGGTAGGCCCACCGCACGAGCCGCCTCCGCGAAGCGCACCACACCGTAGAGACCATGATGATCGGTGAGAGCGAGGGCGGAGAGACCTAGCTGCGACGCGGTCACTGCTAACTCTTCGGGATCGCTCGCGCCGTCGAGAAAACTAAATCCCGAGTGGGCGTGTAGTTCGCCGTACTGCGCCATCAGTCAAACACCCCCGCCAAAAACCACGCTCCGCGCTCGGCGTACACCCACAACGCTCGCTCGTCGCGGAGAACAACGTGCAGATGAGCGCGCCGGCGGCGCAGTGACCACCACGACTCATCGTGCGGCCACGGACCGGCGCTCCACGCCACCTCGTAGTCAACGACGCCGTGTCCGAACCGTACGGTCGCTGGTGTGGCGGAGAGCAGACCGCGGCCGGTAACGGTCAGCGGATGATGCGTATCGTCAAAGACCCCGATCCGTACTGGGTGTGTGAGTGTGGCAGCGGGAGAGGGTGGCGGGAGATGACCCGGCCAGGGTGCCGACGCTGATGAGCTCTTCGTCGGTGATCCCAATGGTCGCCACCGCACACGTTCGCTCGGTGTCCGACCCCCGACCAACGTGGCGGTCAGTACCCGTTCGACACCAATGCGGTCGGCGGCACGAAAACCCACGGCGGTGGCGCGACGATCGGCCTCTGACCGCTGTCCGAAAAAACTCTGTTGACCGGCCGCCACCGTCTCGCCACCCCGTGACCGCACCATGCGCTCGACGAGGACAGCGTCGCGCTCCTCGTCCCACACATCTCGCTCACCGCGGGCCACGCGATGACGTTCTACGACGGAGCGAGAGAAACGCTCCGTCACCCGCGCGACGTCGAGATCGGCAAACAGACCAACGTGATGTAGCCCGAGTCGATGAGCCGTTGTTGATGTTGAAGGATCAAGTAGGTCGTCAATCGGTAGGGAGCGTCGAAATGCCGTACTCTCACCGGGCGGCACCACCGTGTCGCGTCGCGCCGCCGCCAGTGCACTGAAGAGTCCATCGGCCACACCGAGACGAGGGGTCAGCCCCGCAATACGTTCCACCGTCGTTCGGCAGTTGTCCAGCACTGCGGACTCGCCACCGAGGAAGCGACTTGGTCCACGCACGGGAAGGACAAAGACTCCGTAGCGCACCACTTCAGTAAATGGACACAACAACATCAGAGCATCGAGCAGATCGCAGTGGGTGCGTTCGACGGAACCATCGTCACGTGACGTCGCCAGCTCGTTGATCATCATGACGCACAGACGTTCCACTACGAACCGCTCCACGGCGCGACGTTCGGTACGACGAGGTGAATCTCCTGCGAACGTGGACCGACGAGACGCCCACTCACATCAACCACCACGTCACGTTGCAAAATGCGAGCGGCCGGTCGCCACGTCGATGAACGAAGTGACAACGAGAGGTCGGGTGTTGAGGTCCACTGCGCGTGCGGCTCACTCACACTCACGAGCACGGCTCGTTGTTCACGAGCGCGCGCCGTCAGTCGACGACCCACTGCCGATGCGGGGCGACCCGGAGCACGCACGACGACCACATCCAATCCCTCGAGAAAGTCACCGGCGATATCGGCCCACCCGTCACCGGGACGAGGTACAAAGAGAACACGCTGGATATCAATGCCGTACTCACTCATGGCGAGAACGCCGGGATCGTCGACGCCAATAACCCCCACCCAGTAGCCCTGCTGGGTCAGTGGAGCGAGGAAGTGCCAGAGAACACTCAGACCACCCGTGCCGCTACGAGCAATAACAGCGACGTAGGCACCCCGACGAATTCCGTGATCGTTCACGGCCGACAGCCACGGTTCGCAGAGAGGCAGTACGCGATCGGACGCCATGGTGGCCGGGCGGCGGGTGGCCACCAGGGCGGCGGGGAGCGGGGGTCGGGGTGAGGAAAAAGCGAACATTTGTTCGTAATCTACACAATCGGCACAACGTGCGTCGCAGCGACCTAGCGTGACCCCGTGTGCGGTCGCATTGCCCTCTTTACCCCGCCGATTCGACTCGCGCGCTTTCTCGACGCCGCCCTAGCCGCGGGAATTGATCCCGAAGGTCGGCCGAGCTGGAATGTCGGACCCCAGCAGACGCTCTTTGCGGTCACGGCCGATAGCACCGGGGAACGCACCCTGGGGCGGTTCCGCTGGGGCCTGCTGCCGAGTTGGGCGAAGGATCAGTCGTTCGGCACGCGCCTCTTTAACGCCCGGGCCGAGACGGTGACGGAGAAACCGTCGTTTCGTTCCGCATTCGCCCATCGGCCCTGCGTCATTCCGGTCGATGGTTTTTACGAATGGGACCACCGCGAAGGGCGACAGCGTCAACCCCACTACTTCACACGTCGTGACGGCACACCGCTGCTGTTAGCGGGACTCCACGAGACCTGGCTGGACCCCCACGATCACGACGCCGCACCACTGCACACGTGCACCGTCATCACCACAACCCCTAACAGCGATATCGATGGTCTCCACGACCGCATGCCCGTCATCGTGACGACCAACAGTGCGGATGCGTGGCTTGATACTTCGATACCCGGCGCGGCACGACACGAACTCCTCGTACCCGCACCACCCGGAACGCTCGAGCACTGGGGCGTGAGCAACGCCGTCGGCAACGTTCGCCATAACGGCGCCGATCTGATTGCGCGTAACGAGCCGACGACGCTGTTCTAGCGACTTATTCGGTGAGCAAGGTTCGCAAGAGATCGCTCGCGATATTGCGTCCACACGCGATAAACCCGACGCGACGTGTGGTGTCGTTGATGTAGTTCTCTGTGATGGCCGCGTACGAGGCACTCGCCGAACCTTCCATCACGAGACCTGTTTCATCAACACACTCTCGTACCGCTGCACGAATATGGCGTTCCGCAACGAGAACGAGTGGTATCTGGTGAGCGCGAACAATGTCGTTCGTGATGGCCCCGTCATCGCCACCACCGGCGAGACCGTCGGCGATGGTCGGCAGGTGTGGGACATCGTTCATAGTGGCCCCGTGGAGAACGTGGTAGAGCGCCGCTGAATTCTCCGGCTGCACTCCGGTCACGCGAAGATCGCGGCGACCGACGAGGTCGCGCGCAATGAGCGACCCGGAGATCAGCCCGCCGCCGCCGACCGACACCACTAAGTGCTCCATCTCCGGTGCTTGGTGCAGCATCTCTGTCGTTACCGTGGACTGTCCCGCGACGACGTGCGGATCGTTAAACGGTGAGAGAAAGCGAAGTCCACGCTCGTCGCTCAGTTCGAGAGCTCGCGCCTGCGCCTCGTCGTAGGACGCGCCCCACTGAATGAGTTCAATCGGGTACTGCCGCAGTTTGTTTACCTTGGCCGCCGACGCCGACGCGGGTACCACGACGGTTGCCCGAGCCCCCAAGAGTTGAGCGGCGTACGCGATGCCGAGGCCATGGTTGCCCGCCGACGACGCAATCACGGCAGTTCCGGGATCGTCGGCCACGGCCGCCGCAATTGCCGCGAGGGCGCCGCGCACTTTGAACGACCCCGTGGGGTTGAGTGTTTCTAACTTCACCACGACCGGGCGACCCCGCATCGTCAACGTCACCGTTGGTGTAGGGGTGAGATAGCGCGCGATGATGTCGTGTGCCGCCGCGATGTCATCGGGCGTGGGCGGTGTGACAGCGCGAACCATCGCGCCCACAGTACTCCTCCATCCACCGACGGGGACTAGCGTTTCTCCGTGCATGACGTCGCCGCCGCCATAGGACTCGGCGTAGTGACGTATATCGGCACGGGCGTGGATAATGCGTTTGCGTTTGCGGCCCAACTCACCCTCACGAGCCCGCAACGTTTTCGTCGAGTGCGATACGCCTTCGTTGCGGGTATGTCCACTTTGGTGATCTTCGCCGGAGCTATCGGTGGCGCCCTCTCGATTTTCTCGATCCGCTGGATCGGACTCCTCGCTCTCGCACCGCTTGGATTAGCAATCGCACACTGGCGACGCCACTCCTCGGCACTCGACGCGCAGCGCCGGGGAGCTATTGCCACCTTCTCACTCACATTGGCCCTGGGAGGCGACAACATTGCGGTGTGGGTTCCGCTCTTTCGTTCGCAGGGGGTCTTGCGTGGTGTCACCATTGGCATCACTCTGGTGGCGATGTCCATCATCGTTGCCCGTGCCGCTCAAGCGCTCGTGTCACGCCCTCGCATCATTGCGTGGGGTGAACGCTGGACGGCGCGTCTCACGCCCTATCTCTACGTGGCGTTGTCGTTGCTCGTGATGTGGCAGTGCCAGTGGTTCTCATTCCTAGACTGACGGCGTGAGCGACCTTCCCAGCGTCAAACCGCTCCTTCGGGGATGGCTCCACGTCGTCGGCCTGGTGACATTGCTGGCCTGCTCCCCCGTTCTGTGGAGCGCGGCTCGGTCCCGCGCCGAATTCGGCTGGGCGTTAGCGTTCGTGGTGGGGGTCGGCGTCATGATGTTGACGAGTGCGCTCTACCACCGCTTTACGTGGTCCCCGCGACTTCACCGCATCTGGAAGCGCATCGATCACTCCACAATCTTCGCGGCCATTGCGGGGAGTTACATCGCCATTGCTGGGCTCACCATGCACGGCACGATTCGCCTGGTACTGCTCGGCATCGTGGTCGTCGGGGCCGTTGGTGGGATTGTGGTGCGCCAAGTCATGCTGTACGGCCCGAAGTGGGCCGTCGCCATTCCGTACGTGGTGGTGGGTTGGTCGGCCGTGTTCTTTATGCCGCAGATCTATCGCGGTGGCGGACTCGCGGTTCTTCTCTTCGTCGTGGGCGGAGGTGTCGCGTACACCGTCGGCGCCATTTTCTTTGGTGCGCGACGGCCGCGGTTATGGCCACGGACTTTTGGATACCACGAGCTCTTCCACACCTGCACTCTGATCGGTGCCGCACTGCACTTCACGGCAATCGCGGTCGCACTTCGTTAGGGAACGGGTGAGAGTCCGCCGTCCAGATTGATGCCGACGCCGGTGACGTAGCCCGCTCGGGGCGAGAGCAAGAACGCCACCAGCGCACCGAACTCCTCGCCTCGCCCAAACCGCCCGAGGGGCACTTTTTGAAACGAGAGCACCGTGTTGTAGAACTCGGTCTCAGAGATGCCCATCTCGTCGGCGCGACGGCGCCATTGACCGGACTCCATGAGGCCGATCAGGACGGCGTTGACGCGAATTCCGCGCGGTCCCACCTCAGCCGCGAGCGATTTGGTCAGCGCGAGTCCGGCCGCCCGCGACGCCGCGGTCGGCGTCGAGTTCGCATCGGGAGCTTTGCCCTTCACGGCGAGAACGTTGACGATTGACCCACCCGTTGCCTCGAGGGCGGGGAGGGCGAGACGACAGAGCCGGAGGGCGGCGATCACTTTGAGTTCGTAGTCCTCACGCCACTCGTCGTCGCTCGCCGTGGCAATCGGCGAAGCCGCCGACCGACCGGCGTTATTCACGAGTCCATCAAGTTGACCGAACTCCGAAAGAGCCAGGTCAAGAAATCGTTGAGCGTCCACTTCGTTCGTAACGTCGGCACGAACCACCCGAGCCGTCGGTCCAAGACGGTCTCGCGCTGTCGCGAGGCGCGCCTCATCTCGTCCGCAGACCACGGGATGACCACCCTCATCGACAATGATGCGGGCCAGGTCGAGACCAAGTCCATCGGTACCGCCGGTAATGGCAATGACGCGTCCGCGCAGCTCGAGGTCCATGTCGGAAGCCTAGAGCGAGAGCCCGAACTCACGGGCGAGAACTTCGTGCAGTTCTCGATGCGAGTGAACATCAATGTAGTGAACAGGGGTGCTCGCGAAGACTCGCCGGAGCCACACACTACGTTCGTGGTAGGTCTGCCACTTCGTATACGACCACCGAATCACCGATCGTTCGGGGTTCCACGAGAGAAGAGATCGCCATGACTCTCGATTACCGTTCCATAACTCTTCGCGGCGAACGACCCGTAGGACGGAGCGTCGGACAATCTGCCACATCACGCGTCGTCGGGGAAAGTCCAGTGAAACCACCACCGTGGGTCGCTCAACGAGCAGAGCTCGAGTGACCGAGTAGTTCCCGTCGACGACCCACGCGTCTCGCGACGTGATGTCACGCGTTCGCTCCCACATCGTCGGGTCATCAAGTGACGTCCAGTTCGCCTGGTGATAGACGCCGTCTAACTCCACGTGAGGAAGACCTGTCGCCTCGGCCACGCGACGCGCCCAGGTAGTTTTCCCACTTCCCGAACATCCGATAAACCACCACCGTTGCACCGCGGGATCGAGAGTCACGACTGCTCAAAGTAGCGTGGATGCCGTGACAACGCCGTCAACCGCCTCTCTCCTTCGACGACTCCAAGTGATTGTGTGGCTGCAGTGGATGGGTGCGACGTTGGGGCTCCCACTCCTACCCCTCTTTCTCAAAAACCACGGAGCGGGTCCGTCGACCATCGGCGTGATCATGGGATCGTTCTTCTTGTCGGGGGTCGTTACCCAGTTCGTCGCCGGGCGGTTCGCCGATCGCTTTGGTCGGCGCACAGTGCTGATTGGTGCTCTGTTGCTCTACGGCATTGCGGGGCCGACCTACCTCTTGCCCGTGAACGCCAACTGGTTCATCGTGACGCGCGTTCTGCAGGGAGCCGCGGCGGGCGCCATTGAGGTCGCTGCTCTCTCCACGGTGGCGGGTCTGGTTGACGAAAACGAGCGGGGGCGGGCGGTGTCGAAAATCTTCGCCGCTCAGTTGGGCGGTATCGCCATGGGACCGCTGTTCGGCGTCCTCATCGAC
>JAGWWX010000066.1 GCA_018970215.1 Acidobacteriota bacterium
GAGCAGGTGCTTCAGTTCCGCACGGAACGTTTCGGCCTCCGTCTCGTCAACGAAGTAGGCATCGGCGACTCCCCAGTCGGCGATGGTGTCGACGATACGGTTCACCACTTGCTTCAAGCTGCTCTCACGCTCCGCCGTGCCGGGGGTGCCGCGGAAGTACTTCTGGGCCAGAATGTTTGTCGCGTTGAGCGACCAGTCGGCCGGAACTTCGACACCGAGCTGTTCGAACGCTACCGAACCGTCACGAAAGTTGGTGATGCGTGAATCACGAATATCCCAAATCACATCATCAAATGGATGACGATCTTCGGTAGTAAAGAATCGACGTAGTCCGATTCCAAGACGCTGCGGTGCGATAGCCATTTCTTCTCTTCTCCTCTGAAGTCCTCTTGCCCGACACTGAAACTGCGTCCCGCGGAAACGTGGGGAATGCAGACTATCTGCCTGCCTCCCCCAAGGCACAAGATGTAGTGGTTCCCACCACATCTCACCGCAAGATGCTGTGTAATTACAGCACTGTAACTACGCCCTGTCAACTATCTGAGGGATAAATTTTCTCACGGACCCGATTGGCCTCTTTCGCCCCTATATCCGCCACGCCCTGGTCGGTAGCGTGGGGGCCATGGACGCCATCCTCGCCCTGGACGCGGGCACCACCGGGGTTCGGACGGTCGCCTTTGGGCCCCACACGGAAGTTCTCGCGACGGCCTACCGGGAGCTCACCCAGTACTTCCCGTCACCCGGGGAGGTCGAGCACGACCCCCTCGAAATCGCTCGACTCGCCCACGAGACCCTGGACGACGTGGCTCACCAATTGGTCGCCGCGGGCCACCGACCCGTGGCGCTCGGTATCACGAACCAGCGTGAGACCACGGTCGCATTCGATCGACACACTGGAGACGTACATCCACGGGCCATCGTGTGGCAAGACCGGCGTACCGCACCACTGTGCGACGAACTCGCCGCTCGCGGACTTCTCCCCACCGTTCGTCAGCGCACCGGTTTAGTTCTTGACTCATACTTTTCCGGCACCAAAATGCGCTGGCTCGCCGACCACGGCGCTCTCAACGGGTCGAGCGCGCCCGCCTTTGCGACCGTCGACGCCTACCTCGTCTGGGTGCTCACGGGCGGCCGCGTCTTTGCGACCGAACCGTCCAACGCATCACGAACACTCCTTATGGATCTCTCCACGCGCACGTGGTCGAACGAAATGCTCGACATGCTGTCGCTCGACGAGACGGTCCTGCCCGACATTCGATCCTCTCTCGGTGACTTTGGCACCGTGACGTCGATCGAATCGTTACGTGGTCTGCCCATCACGGCAGTGCTCGGCGACCAGCAGGCCGCGCTATTCGGCCAAGCGTGTTTCTCGGCGGGGATGGTAAAGGCCACCTACGGAACGGGCTCCTTCATTCTGGCGAACGCCGGACCGACGGTGCCGTCGCCACGCGACGGGTTGATCTCTACCGTCGCGTGGGATGCCGGATCACACGGTGGCGTGTCGTACGCGTACGAAGGAGCGGCGTTTGTCGCCGGCGCGGCCGTGCAGTGGCTGCGTGACGAGTTAGGAATCATTCAACGGGCCGACGAAATAGGTCCCCTCGCCGAGTCGGTGAGTGACTCGGGTGGTGTTCTCTTCGTACCCGCGTTCACGGGTCTCGGCTCACCGTTTTGGCGCTCAGAGGCGCGGGGGTCGCTGATGGGTCTTTCTCGTGGAAGTGGACGAGCTCACATCGCCCGGGCGGTCGTCGAGTCACTCGCCTACCAAGTTCGCGCGATGACCGACGCCTTTCGCGACGCGGGCGTCGAGATGCACGAACTGCGTGCCGACGGTGGCGCGGCCGCGATGGAGTTTCTCCTCACGACACAAGCAACACAGTCACGAGTCCCCGTCGTTCGATCAACGTCACTCGAAGCCACCGCGCGCGGCGCGGCCACGGCGGCGGGACTCCAAAGTGGGCTCTGGGGCTCGATGTCAGAGCTCGCCGAACTCTGGTCGTCGGACTTTCGCGCGGAGCCGGCCGATCCCACCTTCGCCGATATCGGCTACGCGGCCTGGCTACGCGCCACCGAGCGCGCCTGATGCACTAGGTTTCGCACGACGAGGGGGAACATCATGACGGTCTATAACGCCACAGTTATTTGCGAGGGGCTCGGTTTTGGCGAAGGTCCCCGCTGGCGAGACGGGCGACTGTGGTTCTCCGACTTTTATCGCCACGGCATCTACTCCGTAGCCGCCGACGGGAGCGACGAGCGACGTGAGCACGCGGTCCCCACGCAGCCGTCGGGACTCGGATGGGGCTCCGACGGACACCTCTACTTCGTCTCCATGATCGATCACACGGTGCGGCGTCTCGCCGACGGGGTGGAGTCAACGGTTCTGGACTTCTCAGAGCACTGTGGCTTTTGGGCCAACGACATGGTGATCGGCGCCCACGACGTGGGCTACGTCGGGAACTTCGGCTTTGACCTCGACACGCTGCTGCACGAAAAAGGTGTCGAGGGACTGCTCGCGGACCCCCCACCCACGACCAACCTGGTGGTCTTCTCACTGACGGGCGACATTCTTCAAGTGGTCCCCGATATGGCGTTCCCGAACGGTTCGGTCATCACGCCCGACGGACGAACACTGATCGTTGGAGAGACGATGGCTTTTCGGTTAACTGCTTTTGATATCGCGGACGACGGCACCTTGTCGAACCGCCGCACGTGGGCTCAGCTCGACTTTGTCGCCACGGACGGCATGTGTCTCGACGCCGACGGACAGATCTGGCTCGCGAACGCCATGCCGGGTGTGAACTCGTGTCTGCGCGTTCGCGAAGGCGGCGAGATCACCGACTCGGTCACCACGAGCCAAACGAGTTTCGCGTGCATGCTCGGTGGTGACGACGGTCGCTCTCTCTATATCCACACCGCGCCATCGAGCGACCGATTTCACATCGCCGACCGGACGGACGGACGGATTGAGGTCGCGCGAGTGAGCGCACCGCGCGCGGGGCGTCCCTAAACGCAGTAGTGGAAGTTCATCACTCCGAGCCACTGGCCCGAAAACTGATACGGCGTCCCGACGGGATTGCCGTGGAGTGAAAATTCGTACAGCCCCGGGCTCGTGAGATTCCGTCGCAGCAGTGCCGCAAGCGGAGGTAGTGGTCGCATATAGGTCACACCCGAGGAAAACGTGAGCGTCAACTCCGAGTCCGTACCGTGCATCGCGGGGCTCCACCCGAGACTGACGGTGTTCGTTGGTCCAATAATCGGTCGATACCAGCGGTGCTCGGCAGCCGTTCGCATAACGGCGTGGCGGCAGTACTTCATGTGGTTCCACCGAATTCCGTTGCGGTAGTTCAAGAAACGTCCAAAGACGTGGCCGTTGCGAATCCTTTGAAAGAAGTCGATCTGGAACCACGGATACGGCTTCACGTTCGCGGGGGGCTGGAGGTTCTTCACGAGCCCAATAAAAGCCTTACCCGTGTAGCGCTTCAAGATGGCGGCGGGAATGACTTCGAGAACCGGTTCGGCGGCACTCACCCGGCCCGCACTCACTGTGGCCTTGACGATGAGCCGTCCCGCCACGGCGGGAGCGAGACCGAGCGTCACGTCCGAGGGGTAGGTCGAGCCGTGACGATCGATAAAGACGGGCGTGTCGAAGAGCACACCGTATTTGGTCGTTGTCGTGTCGCTCGGGAGATGAATAGCCGCACCACGGTCGTAAAAGGTGGCGCACGTCGGCAGGGTGTAGTCGCCCTGCGACGTGGAGAGGGTGTGGTACTTATCGAACTCCAAACACTCCCACTCAACGGCGTGGGCGGCCGGCGACAACATCACGAACGAGCTAGCGACGAGCGTCAACGTCACGGTTACGCGAGCAATGATGGTGCGCATGTCAGTGCAGTCGGGTCAGGGCGCTGTGGAGTTGATGAATCGCCTGTCGCGTTCGAAGTTCGTTTTCAATCAGCGCAAAGCGCACATGGCGATCGCCCCCGTCGCCGAAACCCACGCCGGGCGACGTCGCCACATCGGCCTCGTCGACCAGGAAGGTAGAGAATTCGAGCGAACTCATTTCGGAGTACTCCGGAGGGATGGGGGCCCAAATAAACATCGAGCCCTTCGGCGGTGCGACGTTCCAGCCGATGCGCTGTAGCCCCTCGATCAAGGTGTCGCGGCGGGAGGTGTAGATCGTTCGCAGGTGATCGGGGTAGTCCGACGCCTCATTCATGGCCACGATGGAAGCGATTTGAATCGGTTGGAACGTTCCGTAGTCGAGATAGCTCTTGAGCTTTGTTAGCGCAGCCACGACGTCTTTATTGCCAACGAGGAATCCCACCCGCCAGCCGGCCATCGAGAAGGATTTGGTCAACGTGTAGAGCTCGACGCAACACTCCTTCGCACGGGGCACCTGGAGAATGGACGGAGGCTGATAGCCGTCGAAACCAAGATCGGCGTAGGCGAAGTCGTGGCAGATAATGACGTCACGCTCGAGGGCGAAGTTGACGAGCCGCTCCATGAAGGCAAGGTCCACGCACGCGCTCGTCGGGTTATGCGGAAACGAGCAGATGATGACCCGGGGCTTCACGGTGGCGGAGTTCCACGCGGCGAGCAGACCCTCAAAGAAATCATCGCCGGGTTCCAGCGCCGAACTCGCAGGGTCGTGCATGGGAACGGTCACGACGGTTGCCCCCGCAAAGCCCGGCCCCGCGAGGTGAATGGGGTAACTGGGACTGGGAACGATGGCGGTGTCCCCCGGGCCGAGCAGCACCCACATCAGGTGCGTCAGACCCTCCTTCGCTCCGATGGTAGTGACGACCTCTGTCTCGGGGTCGAGGTCAACCCCGAAGACGGACTTGTAGCGGTTCGCCATGGCCACGCGCAGATTCGGAATCCCCCGCGATGCGCTGTACCGGTGGTTCTTTGGATTGTGGGCCGCTTCGGCGAGCTTTTCCACGGCGATGTCGGGGCTCGGGAGGTCCGGGTTGCCGAAGCCAAAGTCAACGACGTCTCGTCCGGCGGCACGGGCCGCCGCCTTCAGACCGTTGATCTGCGCAAAGACGTACGGCGGCAGACCGGTGATGCGACGAAACTCCACGAGTCAACGCTACTCAGTGAGATGCCGGAAGGGTACGCGCGCGCCATTCGCCCAATCGGGTGAGCGAAACGCTCGGTGTCAGAATCGCCCACGTCGCACCCGCACGAGCGAGATCGTCGAGCTGCGTTGCGAGGTCGTCGTGCGGGGCTCCGGCCCAGTTCCACGTCGCTCCATCAGCGCGGGCGACGGCCTCCGTCGCGGAGGTGTTCCACATGTTGAGCGTCGCTCCCGCGCGGCGCGCAATCTCATTCGTCGTCGGCGCCCCGGCGCCAACCCACACCTCAAAGTCGCTACGTAGGCGATCGACGGTGTCTGCGAGCAGCTCTTGTCGTTCACTCGCCGACGGATACGAAATGCCGTACGCAAGGTTCTCACCAGCCGACAAGCGATCACCCGTTCCGAGTGCCGCGATCACGCGACCGGGCGCACACTCCCCGAGCGTCGAAAACTGCCGCACGAGATCGTCCGTTGACACGAGCCCCACCCGCGCCACCAATGGACCGATAAATAAATGAGGACATCGGGTCGCGACCGCGGCGAGAATCGGGAACGGAGCGAGCGCTGGTCGTTCCGGCTGACCCATCGGCCACAGATGGTCGTACGCGAAGACGCCGTCGAGCGAGAGGGCCGCGGCCTCCTCGGCGGTCGCTAGAGCGTCGTCGGCCGTATCGCGGAACGTGGGGAGTAAGACGCCGACTTTCATCACGACAACGGCGTCCCCGCCAGGAGTGCCGCCCCAATGGCACCGGCCTGTTCACCGCACTCGGCGGCGCGGAGTTCGATAGGCGGACGGGCACCTTCTCCCTCCACCATGCCCGCGAGGTGCGTGCGAGCCGAGGGAAGTACGAGGGAGGCGGCCGTCGTGAGGCCACCGCCAATGACAACAAGATTCATATCCAAGATTGCTGCCAGGTTCGCGACACCCAGTGCGAGCCACCACCCCACTTCATCAACCACGGCGAGCGCTTCGGGCAGCCCCTCGGCAGCGGCCT
>JAGWWX010000067.1 GCA_018970215.1 Acidobacteriota bacterium
GCCACAATCTGCTCTAAGCGAACGAGACGTTGGATGACTCGCGACAGGCCATTTCTGACTTCTTGGGCGTTATTAAAGAGCACGCCCGGCCAAATTCCGGGATCACCCGCTGAAATTCGCGTCATGTCGCGAAAGCCACCGGCAGCTAATCGAAGGAGCGCGCTGTCCTCCCGAGCCATTCCTGTCGCTTCGTTCATCAGCGCGCCCGCCACTAAATGGGGAACATGACTGGCCATCGCGACTAATCGATCGTGAGTATCAGCTGGTAGGGCTAACGGGATAGCACCAAGGTCAGTCAGAATCGACTGCAATTGGGCATAAGTTTCTGATGCAGTTGATGGACCTGGTGTCAATACCCATGTCGCACCCTGAAAGAGGTCTGCTCGAATACCATCAAGGCCCCTCAACTCACTACCGGCCATCGGATGCCCACCCACAAAACGTGGATCGTCAATGGCGTTCACAATCGATCCTTTGACTCCCGCAACATCCGTAATCACTTCCAAGAATGGGAGTTGCTCGAGAAGTGACTTTGTAACGGAGACGACCGATTGAGCAGGTACTGCGACAACTACCAGACTGGCATCGCTGGCGTCCGTTCCGTTCACTACACGGCGCGCGATGGCGTTTGAAACGACACGTTCATCTGTATCGCTGCCCGACACGCTCCAGCCCAAATCGCGTAGGGCGATCGCAACTGAACCACCTATGAGGCCAAGCCCAACAACGTGTGCCCTACGTCGGAAGATCATCGCGAAGTCCCTGGGCGCCGTGAAGATAGACATGCCGAATTTCGTCGCGACGCCGAGTGCTATAGACATGCAGCATTGCACGGATACATAAGGGTGTTGCCCCGGCGACGTCGATCTCCGTAGCGCACATCAACGGAATGTCTCCAAATCCAATTCCCCGTGCAGCGGTTGCCGGAAAGGCAACCGTGATATCGGGGGTGGCCGTAAACAAAACCGAAACGATGTCGTCATGGTCAATGAGATTGCGACGCAAGATCTCGCCTAATAACTCGTGAACTCGTACTTCGATGCTTTCCCACGAGTCGCTCTCGATAGTGGTAGCTCCGCGGACGGCGACAATGCGAGATGTCATGGGGCAAGCGTACTCGTGGGGGTATCTGGCTCCCGAACCGCGTCCATCAACTTCTTCACTTCCGACGTGGAAAGTGCGCGACATTGACCGGGGGCGAGTTTCGCATCGTGGATTGGTCCAATTCTCGTTCGAACTAGTCGTAATACTTCATGGCCGATTGCTTCACACATGCGACGAACCTGGCGATTTCTACCTTCGTGAATCACTATTCGCAGAACACCATCACTGATCCGATTGACGCGAGCTGGCGCAGTCACACCATCCTCAAGAACGATACCTTCGCGAAGCCGGCGAATATTTGTTGGACTCGGATCACCGTCCACTCTGACTAGATATTCCTTTTCGACACCGTGGGAAGGATGCATTAGTAAATGCGCGAGGCGACCGTCGTTCGTGAGGAGCAGAAGTCCTTCCGAATTCATATCAAGCCGTCCCACCGGAAAAACGCGAACGGGTGTCGGGACGAGATCGAGAACAGTCGGCCGTCCTTGAGGGTCGTGTGCTGTGGTGACAAAACCCTCAGGTTTGTTAAGGAGGAAGTACACCGCACTCGGAGCGGCCGGAATGAGCTTCCCGTCGACTCGTATCTCCTGACTGTCGGCGTCAACTCGGTTTCCTAACTCGGCAACCCTGCCGTCGACGGTCACCCGGCCATCTTCGATCAAAACCTCCGATGCACGACGTGAACCAAAACCGGCGCGCGACAGAGCCTTTTGAAGTCGTTCAGGCTCTGCCATCTACTCGTCGGATCCGAGACCATCAGCCTGGAGTGACTCCGAAATTTCGCGGGCTGTTTCTACGGGTGGCAAAAACTGTTCAATGGGAGGAAGATCACCAATTCTGGCCAGTCCAAGACGATCAAGGAACAACTCTGTTGTTCCGTACAGGACGGGTTGACCGGGGCCTTCGGCGCGGCCGACCTCTTGAATGTAGCCACGCTGCTCTAGAAGTCGTGTAACACCGTCGACATTGACACCTCTTAGTGCGGAAATCTGCACACGGGTTACCGGCTGGCGATACGCAACAATTGCTAACGTCTCCAGTGCCGCCGCGGAGAGTCGGTGTGACACGTCGCGATTTGCGAACCTTGTTACAGATTCAGCCACATCGGGAGACGATTGAATTGCCCAGCCGCTTGCCAATTCACTGAGAACAAATCCCCGATGCTGGCTGACCAATTCCGCCTGGATGCGTCGAAGCTCAGTTACAACAACATCCACATCCTCACCACATAAGTCAGCCAGTTCCGACGCAGTAACAGGTTCGAGAGCAACAGTCAACATTGCCTCGAGTTGCTGTGGCAGGGAACCCTTATCCCTCGTAGACATCTACCCTCCCGATCTCCAGCAGTGAATCATCTCCGATCCACTCGATGTCCAAGTCTCCAAAAGTTACGCCTTGGCCCAGCTCCACTCGACCCAGTTTGCAAAGTTCCAAGAGAGCAAGAAAATGGACAATGATCTCAATTCGTTCGGAAATGCCCGAAACGAGGTGTCGGAACGAAATTCTCCCCAAGGACGGTAGACGTTGCGCGAGGATGACGACGGTCTCGGCCACAGTGACCGCATCTACGGTGACGTGATTCAACGTGACGCGAGGAACCGGCTTCTCTTCAATCCCTTTGATGAACGCCGCACCAAGCAAAACGGGCGTTACCCCGGCGAGAAGGTCGGGTGGCGTCACAACGAAACCCTTGTCGAGACCGGCGAGACGTGGGAACGACTTTGACGCGCGATCGAGAAGATTCACGAAGGCGTCCGCAGCACCCGCGTAGGTACGGAGTTCCAGTAATCGTGCAAGAAACACATCGCGCTCTTCCCAACCTATGAACTCTTCATCTTCGTCGGTTCCCTTGGCGGAAGGAAGTAGAGCCGTGCTCTTTAGTTCGAGAAGAATTGCCGCAATGAGCAGAAACTCAGAAAGATCCTCAACATTCATAGGCTGCGATTCATCATGGAGGACTTGGACGAATCCCTCAATGACCGGTGCGAGCGGGATATCCAGAACGTCGACTTCGTGCCCATTGATGAGTTGGAGCAGCAACTGTATTGGACCGTTAAATGACGGCGTCATCACGACGTATGTCACGGTGTGATTGTAGCAATTTCCTGGGTCAAAAATTGACGATTAGTAGGATGGCGCCATGCGAGTCCTGTCGGGCATTCAACCTTCTGGTGCAATCCACCTTGGAAACTACCTCGGAGCTCTCACGAACTGGGTGAGGAATCAATCGGAATCCAGTTTCTATGCCGTGGTGGACTTACATTCGTTGACCTTGGATATCGATCCTGAGGAGCTGAGGAAAAATACTCGCGAACTCGTGGCCACCTTGTTCGCGGTTGGTCTCGATCCTGCCGTTGCCACGGTTTTTGTCCAGAGTCACGTTGCACCTCACGCTCAGCTGAGCTGGCTTCTTGAGTGCACTGCATCGTACGGAGAGTTGACTCGTATGACGCAATTCAAAGAGAAGGCTGAACGCCAAGGTAGTTATCGAGTTGGTCTGTTGACCTACCCCGTACTTATGGCAGCCGATATTCTGCTGTACCAAACCACCCATGTGCCGGTTGGTGATGATCAGCGGCAGCACCTGGAATTGGCGCGAAATCTCGCCGAGCGGTTCAACAATCGTTTCGGACAAACTTTCACGATCCCTGAAGGTATCGTGCCAGCGGTCGGCGCTCGAGTGATGGATTTGCAAGATCCAACGCGCAAAATGAGCAAATCGCTTCACTCCCCGACGGGAACTCTCAACATATACGACTCCCCCGAGGACATCGAGCGAAAGATCAAGAGAGCCGTCACCGATAACGACGGTGATGTTGCCTTTGATTGGACTCGCAAGCCGGGACTTTCAAATCTCCTAGAGATTTTCAGTTCGATCACTGACCGCGAGCCTGCACAGATAGCAGCTGGGTATACGCGTTATGGCGACTTAAAGTCCGACCTCGCAACAGCTCTTATCGAGACTTTGCGGCCGATTCGTGAGCGTTTCGAGACTCTCATGGCGGATCAGGCCGAACTCGATCGCCTCGTGTCTCTCGGAGATAATCGGGCACGCCCCGTTGCTGAAGCTACTTATTCTCTCGCGGCGTCTCGCATGGGATTAGTGAGTTAGTTCGAAAACGCGAGTTGTTGAAATAACTCAAACGTTCGTGAGTACAGCCCAGAGCCCAGGTGAAGTGTCAGGGAATTGACGAGAAGCAAGATCATTACAAGTGGTAATGCTTTCTCTCGAATTCGGAAATATGTTCCCAGATGCCGACGCGGGAGCAGTCGCTCAATAATTGCGCTCCCATCAAGTGGTGGAATCGGGAAGAGATTAAAGATGGCGAGGGAGATATTCACGAGTCCGAATACGCCGAAGAAGTAAGCAATTTCGGTCCATGTTCCGTAATCGCCCCAGTTCAACTCGTCTTTCGTCACGCCCGTCGCTCGACAAATTCCAATCGACAGTAGGCACAGGGCGACGTTCGTAAATGGTCCTGCCATCGATACCAGAAATGAGTGGTTTCGGATATCACGGAGCTTCGTTATATCAACGGGCACTGGTTTTGCGAAACCAATCGCCGGAAGTCCAACCAGACGAAGCAGGAGTGGAAGTGCCACCGTGCCAAACGGGTCGATATGCGCGATGGGATTGAGGGTGAGTCGGCCTTGATTCTTGGCGGTTGGATCTCCAAAGAAGTTTGCGACATATCCATGAGAACATTCGTGAAGGGTTATCGCTATTACGGACGAGACCAGAAGAATAAGCGTGTCCCGACCCATAGGTACAACCTAGGGCTTACGATGCCCGAGGATGTGACGCACCATAGGCATCCTTCAGCGTCGTGAGAGCAACACCCGTATACCGTTGAGTAGTTGCGATGGATGTATGACCCAAGAGCTCTTGTACGACACGAATGTCTGCACCATGGGCAATCATGTGTGTTGCACAGCTATGGCGGAATGAGTGGGCATGGAGCCCGCGGAGTGGTAATCCACCACCTAGGGCCCTACGCTTCAGCATCTCATTAACTCCGTGGCGGGAGAGGGGCAATCCTCTGAAGTTCCGGAAGATGACCGCAGAATTCATTCCGTCGAACTCCGAGAATGCCGCTGAGAGGTAGTCCTTGAGGGAATCTCGTAGACAACTTCCTAGTGGGACGAGTCGCTGCTTCTCGCCTTTTCCGGTTACACGAATGACATCCTCATCAAAATCGATATGCGCCTGTTTAACACCCAGCATCTCGCTCACACGACAGCCAGTTCCGTAGAGAAATTCGATAATCGCGCGGTCCCGACAGTCGAGAATTCCATTGCCCGTAATCGACACAAGGAGGTCCTTGATGTAGACCTCGGAGAGTGCCTTTGGCAGCGATCTGTCGCGCCGCACGGCCGGCAAGAGTGTTGTTGGATCGCTCGTAACGAGACGTTCTTGAAGTAGATATTGGAATAGTCCCCTCACGGCACTCATAGACCTCGCCACTGTTGACGATGCAAAACCTTCTTCACGAAGTTTCGAAAAGTAGTCCGCAAAATCGTCGGGAGTCGCCGTTGTGAGATCGGGGATCCGCTGCAAGAGAAGCGAAAAATCACTGGTGTAGGCCGAGATTGTCGCATTGGAACGTCCCTTACTAACGGTCAGCATCAAGAGGTACTGATCAACCAAAATCGACGACTCTAAGGGAGCGTGAGCCATGTACGTAGTCCGATGGTGGCTGTGCCGTCGAGAAAACATCCTGGTTGGAGCAGCTTTTGCACTTGAGCCCTACTCCACCATTCAACCTCCATCGCGGTTTCCTCCGGTCCCGACGGGCGAGACTCTGTCAGTTCAATGTTGTG
>JAGWWX010000068.1 GCA_018970215.1 Acidobacteriota bacterium
CTTCCCATGGAGTACGCCGTGGAGTGGAGCCGACTGATTGAACTGCAAATGGAAGGCTCAATCGGTTAACGGGGCGCGCGCCTCATGCAGTACAGGGGAGGCCCACTCGGCGTGGGTGCCAGTTGACCCACGAGTTCAAAACCAAAGCGGCGATAGTACGCAAGGTTGTCTTCCTTTTGGGTCTCGAGATACGCCGCCACTCCTTCACGATCGACGTGAGCCAGCGCTTCTGTCAAGAGTGCCGTACCAATTCCTTGACGTTGGATCTCTGGGTCGGCAACTAATAAAAAGAGGTACCAGTGAGGTTCCTTTATGTGTTCACGGGCCATTGCATTGAGATATCGCTGTCCATCGATGAGGGCCCGCGGGCGTCGGTAGAGAGCCCGTAGCGTGCCCGGTGCACTCGCCACCTGGTGATAGATCGACTGGGGGTACCCGTCCGTGGTTATCCATCCCGCAACGCCCACGATGTGGTCGTTAGAGGTTCGAATGGTCGAGATCCGTCCATGGCGTCCGAGGTGCCGCAGATTGGCACGAAAAAAGAGAGCCAGCCCTCGGTAGCGGAGCAACGCGGGCGGGCCGAGGTGCACGAAAAATGGATCGGTGTAAAAGGATCGGGCGGCGACGGCCGCACACTCGTTGATCAGCGGAGCCGTGACGGGGCGGTGGTCGATGCGGAGATATGGTCCGAGCATGCAGTGAGGCTACGCCGTGGCACTATGGAGTCATGGGTATGAGAGAAGAGTGCAAGCACTTTCAGAGCCGAACGTATGACAGCGGCGAAGTTGCCAGATTCTGTGTTCTCGGCCAAGCGCCCGACCAACCCTTCTCGTGTCCAACACACTGCATCACCTTCGAAAAGCGTCTGGCGGATGTCGGATGGGCTCGCGGAACTCTCGTAAATCCACCGACTCTCGTTCCCGAGGGCTCGCCACGTGATCGCGAAGATGTGTTGGCGGCCGCGAGCGAAATCGTCAATGCGGTGGCCCCGGAGCTCGTGGAGGAACGTCGCGAGTTTCTCGCGCGAGAAGCGCGTCGCGCCTCGCGTGGTTGGCGATTCTGGCGTCGCTAGCTACCGGTGAAGTTGGCGCTGCGTTTTTCCATGAACGCCGTCATCGCTTCGACGAGGTCGTTGCTTTGGAGGTACATCGTGTTCCATGCGGCGACGAACTTGAGTCCTTCTTCGACCGTATGACCGTCATTGAAAGCCAACACTTTCTTTGTCCCCGCAACGACCAGTGGTGAGTTTGAGGCAATCTCCTTGGCTACCTCAAGTGCCTTGTCGTACACGGCCTCGGCACTGCCATGAACGACCTCATTCACCAGCCCGATGCGCTCGGCCCGAGCCGCGTCGATGTCCTTTCCGGTGAATGCGAGCTCGGCGACGTGTCCGGGACTGACAATGCGCGGCAGGCGTTGGAGCGTGCCGAGATCGGCAACAATCGCCACTTTGGCTTCGCGCACAGAGAATATGGCGTCAGAACTGGCAAACCGTATGTCCGCTGCAGTGATGAAATCGATTCCGCCACCAATGCAGTAGCCGTGTACCGCGGCAATGACGGGCACCTCGAGTTGTTCGAAGACAGAGATTGCGTCTTGCATATCAAGAACAGCCTGAAACATGGAGGCGCTCTTTTGGGCGTGACTCCGCGGTTCTCCGCCACCCATCAACGTGCCGCCCATCTGTTTGAGGTCGAGTCCCACAGTGAAGTGCGGTCCCTTCGCGGCGATTATCAAGACACGAACCTCAGGGTTGTTGGCGACTTCGTGAGCGGCGAGGGGTAGGTCGCGCCACAAGTCCCGACCCATAGCGTTGCGAGCGTCGACTCGGTCAAGCCACAACGTGGCAATCGGCCCGTGAACTTCGAGCGTGAGGACTTCAGAGGAAAAGGTCATAGTTCTCCTTAGGTGATAGAGAGCCTACGAGAACGTGACCGAATGCCCTGAAAGCACACCTATGCTCACGTCTGCCTAATTTCTCCTATGAAGACCTTTCTAAACATCGCTCACAGCCAGATCACGGGACTCCCGGGCGCCGTGGAGCGGGGGCGGTTACTCGATGTCATTGAACGCCAGGGCCTCCCGACAACGACTGATGAAGTGTGGCGCTACGCCCCGCTGTCTCAGTTCAACATCGATACTTTTGGTGCCCCTGAAAGAAGTGAGGCCTCACCAGCGTTCATTAACGACTTGACTCACCACGCCGACATCGTCGTTCAGATCGACAATGGACGGTACGTGGCCGCTCAGGGTGACATGCCGGGCGTCCACGTTTCGTGGCGCGATGAGGGAGCCATCGATGAAGCTCCCTATCAAGATGACGCCTTCGCACTCTTGAACACAGCTCTTCATCCTCACGTACTTTCGATCGAAGTGGATACAGACGTCAGTGCAGGTACCGTGCTGCTCGTTCACCGAGTGGGTACAGGGGCATCCTTCCCCCGTACTCGTATCTCGGTCAGTCGAAACGCACGTTTGACGGTGATTGAAGTGTGGTGCGGCGGCACGGACGCCTTCGTCGCACCTGTCAGCGAGTTCGAAGTCGGGGACAACGCGCACCTTACGCATGTGACGTATCAACGCCTCGATAGCTCTGCGTGGCACGTGTCACGCACGACAGCACGTATTGAACGCTCGGGGAGAATGCATCAGTCGGTTCTTTGTCTCGGTGGGCAGTACGACCGTGCTCGTAACGACGCCGAACTCGTAGGACCTGGCGCGGAGAACCAACTCTGGACGACGTTCCTGGGGTCGGGCGACCAAGTTCACGACCTACGGTCACACCAAATGCACCACGTCGGTCGTACGAACTCCGTCTTGCTGTCGAAGGGGGCTGCCGCTGACAGATCCCGATCGGTCTACACGGGATTGATCGAAATCGAACGAGGCGCACGTCGAACCGACGCCCGTCAGACCAACCACAATCTTCTCTTGAGCCCACAGGCGCACGCCGACTCAGTCCCCAATTTGGACATTCGTGAAAACGATGTGACGTGCGCACACGCATCGAGCGTGGGCCCACTGGATGAGTTGCAGCGTTGGTATCTCGAATCCCGCGGAGTATCGCGACAAGATGCCGAGCGCTTAATGATCGAAGGCTTCTTCAAGGAGATGCTGGACGTTTTGCCGACCGACGTCGCCCGAGTGTTCGAAGCCGATATCACCGTTCGCGTGCGAGAGGTTGTGGCATGACGTTTCACGCAGTGATGCCCCTTGACGACTTAGTCGATGGAATCCCACAACAGATTCGTCTCAACAACCGAACATTGGTGTTGGTTCGTCTCGACACCGACGTGTACGTTCTCGATGATCGCTGTAGCCATGAAGACTTTTCATTGGCCGAAGGTGAAGTTGATGGGGACGAGATGACAATCGAGTGCGCCCGACACGGCGCCCTGTTTTCGCTGGTTGACGGCGAGGCCGTGACATTCCCGGCAACTCGACCAGTGGCGTCCTACGCCACCCGACTTGTGAACGGTGTCGTGGAGGTCGATCTCTAATGCGCAACGAACTCGTTATTCGCGACCTCCACGCCCGAGTAGGTGACAAAGAGATTCTTCGTGGCGTCAATCTCACGCTGACGTCGGGTGAAGTTCACGTCATCATGGGACCCAACGGTTGCGGAAAATCCACTCTCGCCCACGTCATCACGGGCCGACCGGGCTACGTCGCGACAAGCGGATCCGTGACCCTGAATGGTACGGAACTGCTCACGTTAGAGCCCTCTGAACGAGTTCGCGAAGGTGTCTTCCTCGCAATGCAACATCCTCTGGAAGTACCCGGAGTTCGACCGGTCGACATGATGCGGGCGGCGGGGGTGACGGGCAACGTAGAGAGTCAACTCGCCGAACAGTCACGACGCATTGGACTCCGAACCGAGCTGATGGAACGCTTTGTGAATGTCGATCTCTCCGGCGGTGAGCGCAAACGTGCCGAAGTGGTACAGATCAGTGTGCTTCAACCGAAATTCGCACTCCTCGATGAGATTGACTCAGGTCTCGATGTGGACGCCTTGGGATTGGTCGCCCGCCGACTCCATGAAGCGACAAAAGAGTGGGACCTGGGCATCCTCGCCATCACTCACTTTCGGCGACTTCTCCACGAGCTGACGCCCGACGTTATCCACGTCATGTCCCACGGGAAGATTGTCGCAACTGGCGGCCCCGAACTCGCAGAGCAGCTGGAGCGGGATGGTTACGAACCGTTCCGCGAAATCGAGTGACCCCGTTTCGAGGTGTTGAAACGGTAAGTTGAAGTAATGGCTTCACCGCGTTCACGCAAGGTCGGTAACGAAGATCGACTGATGGCACTCGGCGACGCCATTGACCGTCGAACTGGTGGATCGCGTCGCCCACGACGACGTAAGCCGCCAGTGTCACGACAGCGTCGAATCGGAATTGTGGCGCTCTCCGTACTGCTCATCGCCGGATCATTCGCCGGTGGGGCGTATCTCTACGGACAGTGGCGATTCGAGAAGATCAACAATCTCGACTGCCCGGTCTGTAAAGCGAGTTTGCCGAGCGAACCGTTCAATATCTTGTCTATTGGTTCTGACTCACGCGCAGGTTTGACGGGTCAAATGGCCCACCAAACGGGCGCGGGATCCGTGGGTGGTCAGCGCTCTGACGTCATCAAGATTATTCACGTCGACCCTCAAGCCCCTTCGATTTCGGTCATATCGATTCCTCGCGACACGTTGGTGACGTTGATTCCGTCCCTACAAAAGGTTTTCGGTTCTCGATTCCAGCGCATCAACGTCAATCTCTATGACGGCTCAAAAATTACGGCCGGCCCCGCCGTTCTCGCACGAACCATTACCCAAAACTTTGGCATCCCGATTAACCACGTCGTCGAAGTAAGTTTTGGCGGCCTCGCGAACTCCGTCATCGCCCTCGGCGGGATATGGCTGAAGTTTCCCTATAAGTCGCGTGACATGTATTCAGGACTGCGAATTTATGCACCCGGTTGCCAACATCTTTCGGGGATGCAGGCACTCGCGGTAGCTCGCTCGCGACACTTTGAGTGGTTCCAAAACGGACGGTGGTACTACGACGGGACGAGTGACTACGGACGTATTCACCGTCAGGACGCCTTCTTGCGAGCGATGATGTTAAAAGCACGCACGGTGTATAACCCTCAGACACTCAACTCACTGCTGAGTGAACTGCCCGCTGGAATTCAGTTGGACTCCAGCTTCAAATTCAACACTTTGATTGCCCTCGCCGTGAAGTTCCACAACTACGACCCGGGCGCCCTCAAGACGTACACACTGCCGGTTATGAGCCCTGGACCTAACCCGTACGGATCGGTCTTGGTCGTGAACCAGCCCGCGGCTCAACAGCTCTTCGTCAAGGTCTTTGGCACGTCATTGATTGCCCCGACGACACCGCCACCAAACTCTCGGATGCAGACACCGCCGCCGCCGGTCATCACGATTCCTACGACGACGTCAACGGTGCCTCAGAAGACCACGACCACACTGAAGAAGCCGCACACCACCACAACGATGGTGAACGATGGCTCCTACTTCGATCCGGTCCCGTGCTTCCCTGGGGCCAAGTAGTCCTAGATTTCGTCGAGCGCCTGCGTGAGGGTGTTCCACGCCAACGTGGCGCACTTAATGCGCACTGGGAACTTCACGACGCCCTGCAGAGCTGCCAGTTCACCGAGGGCGCGCAAGTCGACTGCGTGCGGCTCGGAATCGGTCTCAAGGGTTGTTTCGTGAACGGTCATTAGCTGTTTGAACGACGCAATGATGTCACGCACCTGACCCACAGCCTTGCCCTTCACGGCCGCCGACATGAGGGAAGACGACGACTGCGA
>JAGWWX010000014.1 GCA_018970215.1 Acidobacteriota bacterium
CGCGTCATTGATGAACTACCGGCGGCCGCGGGACTCAATGTTGACGTCTCATTTGATGGACCCCTCGACTCCCTGGTTGGCCCCGACTGCGCCGACGCGATCGTGAAGTCACTTCGTGAGATGTTGTCCAATGTCGTGCGGCACGCCGACGCGACGAGGGCGATTGTCACCGTGTCGGTGCGCAACGATGTCGTGACCATGAGCGTGAAAGATAACGGTCGGGGCGTGAGCGATACCACGGGGGGCCGCGGACTTGGTAACTTGCAAACGCGGGCGGAAGAGTTGGGCGGAACGTTCGAACTCACCGGTCTCGCGGAAGGTGGCAGTGTCGCGACATGGACAGCAGAGAGGGTGCGCCAGTGATTCGGTTACTGCTCGTTGACGACCACGAGATTGTCCGTCGAGGACTCATCGCCCTTCTCGTCGGAACGGGCGAGATTGACGTCGTTGCGGACACCGGCGATGTGGCGAGCACGCTCGCTCTCCTGCCCGATCTCGATGTCGACGTCGCGGTCCTTGACGTTCAACTTCCCGACGGCAGTGGCGTCGACCTCTGTCGCGACATTCGAGACGCCAACCCCTTTATCAAGTGCCTCATTTTGACGTCGTTTGCCGACGACGAGGCCTACGACGCGGCCCTCGTGGCCGGGGCGAAGGGATACGTCCTCAAGGACATTCGATCCAACGATTTAGTAGATGCCGTACGTCGTGTCGCCCGCGGCGAAACGCTCCTCAGCCCCGAAGCCGTCGAGCGCGCCAAGGCACGCGTGCAGCGACGCATGATGGAAGATCGTCGACTCGAGAGCTTGAGCGACCAGGAGCGGCGCGTCCTCGAGCTTCTCAGCGAAGGACTCTCGAATCGCGAGATTGCGAGTGAGATGTTCCTCGCCGAGAAAACAGTCAAGAACTACGTGTCGAATCTGCTCGCCAAACTCGGCTTTCACCGGCGTACCGAAGCGGCACTCTTCGCCCAAAAACACCTCAAGAACGAGCCTCCGCACTAAGTCGGGGCGAGCACCACTACGCAATCGTAAAAACTTCGGGGCCGTTGTCGGTAATGGCGATTGTGTGTTCAAAGTGTGCCGAGAGCGAACCGTCGGCCGTCATGACGCCCCAGCCGTCATCGAGAACGTAGGTCTCAATACCTCCGACGTTCACCATCGGCTCGACGGCAAACACCATGCCCTCTTTCAGCGTCGGGCCGGGAACACCGGGCCAGTAGTTCGGAACTTGAGGGCTCTCGTGCATCGCCGTGCCAATGGCGTGACCCACGTACTCACGCACAACCGAAAATCCCGCAGACTCCGCAACCTGTTGCACGGCGCGCCCAATCTCATTGAGTCGGTTTCCCTTCACCATCTGCTCGATGCCGGCCCACAGAGAGCGTTCCGTGACATCCAGCAGTCGCTGCGCAACGTCACTGATGTCACCGACCCCAGCGGTATACGCCGCGTCACCGTGATAGCCCTCGATAATGGCGCCGCAGTCGACGGAGATGATGTCCCCTTCCTGGAGAACGTAACTACCCGGAATACCGTGGACGATCATGTCGTTCGGGCTCGTGCAGATCACCGCTGGGAATCCGTGGTACCCCAAGAAGTTCGAACGAGCGTTGCGCTTGGCGAGCACTTCGGCCGCGACATCATTGAGCTGTGCGGTGGTGATGCCGGGGCGAATCGCCGCACGCGTCGCCTCGTGCATCTCGGCAACGACGCGACCCGCACGGCGCATTTTGTCGAGCTCGTGTGCGTTACGACGCACTACAGAAGGCCTCGAGTACGCAGCGCCGACGACACGTCAGCCCCGACCGCCTCAACGCTCTGATCGCCATTCACGGTGACGAGAAGTTCACGCTCGCGGTAGTAATCAAGAAGAGGGGCGGTATCGCGCTCGTACGCGTCGAGTCTCGTCGTAATGGCGTCGGGCTGATCGTCAGACCTCTGGATCAGGTCGCCCCCACACTTCTCGCACGTGCCCGATACACCGGCCGGATCGTCCGCCCGGAAAACGGCCCCGCACTCTTGACAGACACGACGCTTACTCAGACGTTCGACCACCAAACTTGTCGGGACGTCGAGGTTGACACAGAGCGATACGCGCTCATCTCCCAACATCGCATCGAGTGCACGAGCTTGGGCGAGAGTCCGCGGGAAGCCGTCTAAGAGGGCGCCGCGGGCGGCGTCGGGCTGGGCGAATCGCTCCTTCACGAGAGCAACGACGAGGTCGTCACCGACGAGGTCGCCGGCCTCCATCACTGCTTTCACCTGAACGCCGAGTTCGGTGCCGTCACGGACGGCGGCACGCAAGATGTCGCCGGTAGAGACGTGCGGGATGCCGTACTGCGCCGAAAGCGCCGAGCACTGAGTGCCCTTGCCCGCACCCTGCTTACCCAGGAGAACAACGATGAGACGCTCTGCCATCACGGCCTACTTCAGGAATCCCTCGTAGTTGCGCATCATGAGCTGACTGTCGATCTGTCGCATGGTCTCGAGGGCCACGCCCACGGCAATCAAGAGTGTGGTGCCGTAGAAGGGGAAGTTCGTAATGTGCCACACAGCCATCAGGAGGCTCGGTACGACGGCGACGGCGGCGAGAAAGAGAGCTCCCACCACGGTGATGCGATTCAGCATTTTGGCGAAGTACCGCTCCGTGGGCAAGCCGGGACGAATACCGGGCACAAATCCACCCTGCTTGCGTAGTGACTCGGCTTGTTGGTGTGGCTCAAATGCGATGTACACGTAGAAGAACGCAAAGAGCATGATGAAGATGAAATAGAACACGATGTAGAGAAACGACGTCGGGCTGAACGACTTACTCACAAAGCTCTGAAACCACTGCGCCGGAATGATGTTGCTCAACAGCACCGGTATGTAGAGCACGGAGCTCGCAAAGATGATCGGAATAACACCCGACTGGTTGACCTTCAGGGGAATGTACGTCGAGTTGCCACCCATCATTTTGCGACCCACGACCCGCTTCGCAAACGTCACGGGTATGCGCCGCTGACCTTGATCCATGAAGATGATGGTCACGAGCAGCGTCAGCGAAATTCCTACAATCACCGTGAACTTCAGTGCGCCGCCTTGGGAGTACACGGACTTCAGACCAGACGGCAATCCCGACACGACGGAACTGAAGATCAAGATCGACATTCCCTGACCGATACCGCGTTGGGTGATGAGCTCCGCGAGCCACATCACAAATGCCGTACCGGCAGTCAGAACGAGAACCATGAACGCGCCAAGCCAGAAGGAGAACTTCGGAATCAAGTCGATGTTGAAGCCCAGGAGACCGGACGTGTGGCCGTGGAACGCGTACACGAGACCCGTGGACTGCAGCAGGGCGAGAGCGACGGTCAGATACCGCGTCGCTTGGGTGATCTTCTTTTGACCGGTTGCACCTTCGTCGCGCCACTGAGCCAACTTAGGAATCACCGTTGTCAAGAGCTGAATCACAATGGAGCTCGTGATGTAGGGCATGATGCCGAGACCAAAAATGGCGAGACGCGTGAGGGCGCCGCCGCTGAAGAGATTAAGAAAACCCAACGCGCCAACGGCCCCCGCCTGCTCCTGCAGAGCTTGGACTTGGGCCCAACTCACACCGGGCACGGGGATGTAAGAACCCAGCTGATAGAGCAGGATGATGGCAACCGTGAAGACGACCTTGTTGCGAAGGTCGGGGACCCGGAAGATATTCGCGAGGCGCGCGAGCACGAACGATCCTTAGCGGTTCTGGTGCTGGTTACCCGCGGCCGCCGGACGGACCTTGAACGGCAACGGTAGTTCCGTTGTCGTACCACCGGCCTGCTCGATGGCGGCCCGCGCACTCGCCGAGAACTTGTGCGCCGACACGTTCACTTTGATACCGAGGTCTCCGCGACCAAGAATCTTGACGAAGTCGTTCTTGCGAATCAGTCCATTCGACACGAGAACCTCTGGCGTCACGTCCGTCACGCCAAGGCGCGTCAGGGCGTCAAGGTTGACGGGGGTGTACTCGACACGGAAGGGATTTGTGAAACCCTTTAACTTCGGCACGCGCTGAAGAATTGGAAGCTGTCCACCTTCGAATCCCGCGGGAATCTGTCGACGTGCCTTCTGACCCTTCGTTCCGCGACCGGCGGTCTTACCACCCTTACCGGCAATACCGCGACCGACAATCTTCTTTCGGTGGGTCGAGCCCTTCGGGGGTTGGAGATCGTGCAACTTCATCGTTAAACCTCTTCTACTAGCACGAGGTGAGGAACGCGAGCAATCATGCCGCGAATCTCGGGACGGTCGGGGAGAACGTTGCTTTGGCCCAGCTTGCGCAGACCCAGTGCCCGGAGCGTTCCCCGGTGCTTCGGCTTCGTGCCAATGGACGAGCGAATTTGGGTGACCTTGAGTTCTGCCATGGTTACTTCACTTCCGTTTTAAAGAGGTCGTTTTCACGCTGACGCTCGCGGTACGCGCGGAGGGTTCCCGCGGGAACGACCTGGTCCGGCGCGAGTCCACGCAGTTCGGCGAGTTCTTCCGGACGACGCAGCGACTTCAATCCTTCGATAGTCGCGTGCGCCACGTTGATGCCGTTGGACGAACCGAGCGACTTCGCGAGCACATCTTTAATCCCGGCCATCTCCAAGATGGCCCGTGCGGCACCACCGGCGATAACACCGGTACCGGGAGCGGCGGGCTTCAAGAGAACGCGGCCCGCACCGGCCTCACCGATCACGGGGTGCACAATCGTGGTACCGGCAATCGGCACTTCGAACATGTTCTTGCGGGCCTCTTCAATGCCCTTCTGAACGGCCAGCCCGGCTTCCTTCGCCTTGCCGTAGCCGAGTCCGACGCGACCCTTGCCGTCACCGATCACCATCAGGGCGGTGAAGGAGAAGCGACGTCCACCCTTCACGACCTTGGCGACGCGGTTCACCTTGATGGTGCGCTCTTCAAACTGTTGCTGTTGGTCCGTCATTAGAACTCCAGTCCTCCCTCGCGGAGGGCATCGGCGAAGGCCGCGACGCGGCCGTGATAAGCAAATCCACCACGGTCAAACACGACCGAGGTAATACCGGCATCTTTGGCGCGCTGGGCGAGCACCGAGGCGACTGCCTTGGCCCCGTCAATGTTGCCACCACTCACCGACGCCAGACTCTTTTCCACCGACGACGCGGCAGCCAACGTGGTACCGGTCTCGTCGTTGATGATCTGGGCGGAGATGTGCTTATTCGTGCGTGATACCGCTACGCGGGGACGCTCGGCCGTACCGGCCAAGTTCTTACGAACGCGGCGGTGACGACGAAGACGAAGTTCACGGGTTGAGCGAGCCATTACTTAGACGCCTTTCCAGCCTTACGCAGCACCTTCTCACCGAGGTACCGGACACCCTTGCCCTTGTAGGGCTCGGGCTTACGAATCTTGCGGATTGAGGCGGCCACCTGACCGACTACTTCCTTGTCGGCGCCCTTCACGATGATGCGTGTCGGGGCGGGAACGTCGAAGGTGATGCCCGCCGGAGCGTCAAAGACGACCGGGTGCGAAAAGCCCAGGGCGAGTTCGAGCGAGTTCGGACCTTTCGCGGCGGCACGGTATCCCACGCCAATGATTTCGAGCTCCTTCGTCCAGCCTTCCGTCACACCGACCACCATGTTGGAGATCAGGGTGCGCGTCAGACCGTGCAAGCTCCGCGCGTCGCGCTCATCGTTGGGACGAACCACCGTCAATGTGTCGCCATCTTGCGTCACGGTTAAACCGCCCGGCAAGCTGCGCTCCATGGATCCGTTGGGTCCCTTCACGGACACCGTCGAGCCCGACACCGAGACGGTGACTGACGACGGGACAGTGATGGGGTTGCGACCAATTCGTGACATATTCAATTACTCCTTGGTCCCGCTACCAGACGTAGCAGAGGACTTCGCCTCCGAGGTTGGCCTTGCGTGCTTCGCGGTCGGTCATGAGGCCACGGCTCGTGGACACCACGGCCACACCCACGCCACCGAGAACCTTCGGCATTTCGGTGCTCTTCTTGTAGATCCGAAGACCGGGGGTCGATACGCGCTTTAAACCTGCGATCGAGCGGCGACGGTCGGCGGTGTACTTCAATCGAACTTCAAGCGTGGTGCCCGGCTTCGGGGCATTTTCCGTGATGGAAAAGCCGGCGATGTAGCCCTCGCGCTCCAAAATCTGCGCGAGAGACGTCTTGAGCTTTGAACCGGGCATCTTCACCGAGTCAAACTGCGCGGAGTTCGCATTGCGAATGCGCGTCAGCATGTCGGCGATGGGATCAGTCATTGACATTGCGCTCCTCCCCTACCAACTCGCCTTGGTCACGCCCGGCACCTCACCGGCGTGCACCATGACACGCAGGCAGATACGGCAGAGACCGAACTTGCGATACACCGAACGCGGACGGCCGCAACGCTGGCAGCGCGTGTACGCGCGGACAGCGAACTTGGGGGTCGCCTGCTGCTTAATACGAAGGGACTTCTTCGCCATTACTTATTCTCCTGTCGGAACGGGAAGCCGTAGGCCCGCAGAAATGCGCGGCCCTGCTCGTCGGTCGCGGCCGTGGTGACAATCGTGATGTCGAATCCACGGGGCGCGTCGATTTTGTCGTAGTCGAGTTCGGGGAAGATCAACTGGTCGTTGATGCCGAACGTGTAGTTACCGTGACCGTCGAAGGACTTCGCGGAGAGACCACGAAAGTCGCGAATACGGGGAATCGCTACCGACAGCAGTCGGTCGAAGAACTCCCACGCACGGTCGCCTCGAAGAGTGACTTTGGCGCCAATCGCCACACCCTCACGAAGCTTGAAGCTCGCGATGGACTTCTTCGCCCTCGTCACGATGGCCTTCTGACCACTCAGCAACTCAAGGTCGCGCTGCGCACCCTCGAGCAGACTGGCCGTCTGGGTGGCGCGACCGACACCCGCGTTGATCACAATCTTTTCGAGGCGAGGCACCTGCATAATGTTGTCGAGACCGAGCTCGGCCTTGAGGGCCGGGCGAATCTCTTCGTTGTAGCGAACCTTTAGACGAGGTGTGCTCATAGCGCCTCCCCACACTTCCGACAGACACGAACCTTCGTGCCGTCAACGTCACGGAAGCCAGCCTTCGCTGGTCCCTTGTGTCCGCCGCACCACAGCGCCACGTTGGACACGTGCAGCGGCATGAACTTGTCGATGATTCCCGCCTGCATCGTCGTTCCCTGCGCCTTCGTGTGGCGCTTCGCAATGTTGAGCGAGTCGAGAATCACCTGGTTGCTGCCCGGAAGGGCGGCCTCCACGGTCGCGCGCTCACCACGGAACTTGCCCGCGAGGACAATCACGTTGTCACCCTTACGAATTTTCATTACAACACCTCCGGTGCCAACGAAATAATGCGCATGAACTTCTTGTCGCGTAGCTCACGACCAACGGGCCCGAAGATTCGAGTACCGCGCGGCTGGAGCTGATCGTTAATAATCACCGCGGCGTTGTCATCAAACTTGATGTACGAACCGTCGGGACGACGCTTCTCTTTCGCCGTACGCACCACGACGCATCGAACGACGTCACCTTTTTTGACGGTGGCGCCGGGGATCGCGTCCTTGACGGTGCCAATGAAGACGTCACCGATCGAGGCGTAGCGGCGGCGCGAACCACCGAGAACGCGAATGCAGAGCACTTCGCGCGCACCGGAGTTGTCGGCGACCTTGAGACGAGACTCTTGCTGAATCACTTGGCACGCTCCACGATGTCGGTGAGGCGCCAGCGCTTCAACTTGCTCAACGGGCGGGTCTCAATGACCCGAACGCGGTCGCCAATCTTGGCGTCGTTGGTTTCGTCATGCACGTACAGCTTCTTGGTGCGCTGCACCGTCTTGCCGTACTTCGGGTGCGCCACACGCTCGTTGATGGCAACCACAATGGTCTGGGTCATCTTGTTGGAGACCACAATGCCTTCACGAACCTTGCGGGCGTTGTCACGGGGTGTCGACACGTTGTCCGTCATTAGTTACCTTCCTCGGCCAGGGCAATCTCGCGTTGACGCAAAAACGTCGAGAGACGTGCAATGTCCTTCTTCACGGCCGACATACGGGCCGTATTGTCCAGCTGGCCGGTCGCCAATTGGAAGCGCAGGTTGAAAAGTTCCTTGCGGGACTCCGCGAGGCGCTCGACGAGCTCCGCGTCGCCGAGGAGCTTCAACTCCGCTACGTGATCTTTTGTCTTCGCCATTAGATCGTCACCTCCGGAGTGCCGTGGGTCCCAGGACGCACGACAAACTTGCACTTGATCGGCAGCTTCTGAATGGCGCGCTCCATTGCTTCACGAGCGAGCTTTTCGTCCACCCCACCGAGTTCGAACATGACACGGCCGGGCTTCACGACCGCTACCCAGTACTCGGGGTTACCCTTGCCGGAACCCATGCGCGTTTCGGCGGGCTTCTGCGTCACCGGCTTGTCGGGGAACACGCGAATCCACACCTGACCACCACGCTTGACGTGGCGGGTCATCGCGATACGCGCAGCCTCAATCTGGCGAGCCGTAATCCAACCGGCCTCTTGGGCCTGGATTCCGAAGTCACCAAAGTTGAGATCGACGCCGCCCTTCGCGACACCCTTCATACGACCGCGCTGTTGCTTGCGGTGCTTGACCTTACGAGGCATCAACATGGTTAGTCGACCTCCTTGCGGAAGTGAGGAGTTTCAGCGTGCGTACCGGCGGTGCGACGCTCGATCTCTTCCTCCTGCGAGAGGCGAGCCTCGACTTCGGCCGAGGCAGCGAGCAAGTCGGCGGGTGCCACGTCCACCGTGACATCGACCGTCTCGGTGGCCTCCGTCGTTGCGTTCACGCGGCGACGTCCCGATCCGGCGCGGACAACGCCCGGCGTCGGTGTCGTTGAGACGGCATCGCCCGCGGCGAGTGCGGCCTCGCGAATGATCTTCGTCTCGTTCGAGACTTGGTACGGCAGAATGTCACCCTTGTAGATCCAGACCTTGACGCCAATCCGACCGGTCGAGGTACGGGCCTCACGGAAGCCGTAGTCAATATCGGCACGCAGTGTGTGCAGCGGAACGCGTCCTTCGCGGTAGCTCTCTCGGCGTGACATTTCGGCACCGCCCAATCGTCCCGAGCACTGAATGCGAACGCCTTGTGCCCCCGCCTTCTGCACGGTCTGAATGGCTCGCTTCATTGCGCGGCGGAACGCCACGCGACGGACGAGCTGATCACAGATTCCCTGCGCAATAAGGGCGGCGTCCAGTTCGGGGTTCTTAATCTCTTGAATGTTGAGCGAGAGCGAGTCCTTCGATCCACTCTTCGCCATCATCTTCTCGAGGTCCGACTTCAAACGTTGCGCTTCCGCACCCTTACGACCAATCACAATGCCCGGACGTGCGGTGTGAATGTCGATGCGCACTCGCCCCTGACTCCGCTCAATCTCAATGCGACTCACGGCCGCCGTTTCGAGCTGGCGATTCAGGTAGTCGCGAATCTTCCAGTCCTCGATCACGAGTTCTTGGTAGCCGCGCTCTTTAAACCAGCGCGACTTCCAGTCGGTCGTGACGCCAAGGCGGAAGCCGTAGGGATTTACCTTCTGACCCATTACTTGTCCGTCTCCTCGTCGGTGTCGGTCGACACCACTTCTTCGTTCACGTGCGTCTCCGTCGCCACGTCGGTCGTCTCCGCTACCTCGACGACGTTCACGGCAGCGTCGTCAACGACCGTCTCCGACGCCTCGACATCACTCGTCGGTGTCGCCACCGGTGCAGCCGACTTGCGTGAACCGGCCACGCGGCGAGCGCGAGAGGCCGTGGCCTGCGCACTGCGCGCGGCGTTCACAATCTCCAGACGCTCATCGTCCATCTTCGCCACGATCACGGTGATGTGGCAGGTGCGCTTGTTAATGCGACCGGCCCGACCACGAGCTCGGGGGCTGAAGCGTTTCATCGTGGGACCTTCGTCCGCGTAGGCCGCGGCCACGTACAGATCGTTCGCGGACAGACCCGAATTATTCACGGCGTTCGCGACGGCACTCGCCAGAACCTTGCCGATGACGTCTGCTGCCTCGCGCTGCGTTCCCGAGAGAATGTCACGGGCGGTCGCAACGTCTTCCCCACGAATGAGGTTGAGGACCAGGCGAGCCTTGCTCGCCGACATTCCAAAGTTGCTGAGCGAGGCGCGGACGCCGGGACGCTCGTTCGTCTTCACACCGGGCATTAGCGCTTCCCTGTCTTTTCTTGGCCGGCGTGGAACTTGAACGTACGCGTCGGCGCAAACTCTCCCAACTTGTGACCAACCATTGACTCGGTGACATAGACCGGAACGTGACGACGACCATCGTGCACAGCGAGCGTGTGGCCCACCATGTCCGGGATGATCGTCGAACGACGTGACCAGGTCTTGATGACCTTCTTTTCTCCGGACGCGTTCATGACATCCACCTTCTTGAGCAGGTGGGCGTCGATGAACGGACCCTTCTTGAGACTGCGACCCATACGCAACTACCTCCGTGAACCGCGTCCGCGGCGACGACGAATAATGAGATCGTCTGACTTCTTCGGCAGACGAGTACGACCTTCTGGCTGACCCCACGGGCTCACCGGGTGACGTCCACCGGACGTCTTACCCTCACCACCACCGAGGGGGTGGTCGACCGGGTTCATGGCCACACCACGGGTCTGAGGACGAACGCCCTTCCAGCGGTTGCGACCGGCCTTACCGATCTTGATGAGTTCGTGCTCCGAGTTACCGACGACGCCCACCGTGGCGACACAGTCAATGGGGACACGACGCATTTCGGTGGAGGGAAGTCGCAGAGTGGCAAAGCCGCCATCCTTCGCCACCAGCTGCACGCTCATACCGGCGCTGCGAGCCATCTTGCCGCCACCGCCGGGACGCAACTCAACGTTGTGCACGACCGTACCGGTCGGGATGTAGCGCATTGGCAAAGCGTTACCGACCTTGATGTCGGCCTTCGGGCCCGACTCCACCGAGTCGCCCACTTTCAGACCGTTCGGGGCGAGGATGTAACGCTTCTCACCGTCGGCGTAGTGCAGCAGAGCAATGCGACACGTGCGGTTCGGGTCGTACTCAATGGTCGCAACCTTGGCGGGGATGCCGTTCTTATTGCGCTTGAAGTCGACGATGCGATACTGCTGCTTGTGGCCACCGCCGCGGTGACGCGACGTCTTGCGGCCGTAGCTGTTGCGACCACCGGTACGGGACTTCTTATCGAGCAGCGACTTCTCGGGGCGATCGGTCGTGAGTTCGGCGAAGTCGGACACCGTTTGAAAACGACGACCGGGGCTCGTGGGCTTGCGATGACGGAGGGCCATGATTTTCCTTAGCTCTCGAAGAGGTTGATCGAGTCGCCGGACTTCAAGGTGACGATGGCGCGCTTGTGACCCGGCTTGTGGCCGAGTACGCCGGTGCGGCGATTACGCGTCGTCTTCCCCTTGCGGTTCAACGTGTTGACATTGGTAACAGTGACGTTGAAGGCCTGCTCAACGGCCCGGCGTACGTCAATCTTGGTGGCTTTGGCGTCTACCTCAAAGACGTAGACACTGTTCTCCATGAGCCCGTAGGTCTTTTCCGAGACCACGGGGCGGAGGAGGATGCTCGCAGCGTCACGCATTAGTTGGACTCCTTCGCAGTCGGGAGAGTGGCGTCGGTGAAGACAACCCAGTCGGCGTTCAAAACGTCGTAGGCGTTGAGCTCACCAGCGTCAAGTGTCGTCACATTGTCGAGGTTGGCGAAACTACGGGCCGCGACGACGTCGTCACGACCGAGGACGACGAGGATCTTGCCCGACAGACCGTGAGCCGTCATCATCGCGACGGCGTCCTTGGTCTTTGGCGCGGACCAACTAAAGCTGTCGACCACGGCGATCTGGTTCAGCGCGGCACGGTCCGAAAGTGCTGAGAACAACGCCAGACGGATCATCTTCTTCGGTGTGCGCTGGATGTACTTACGCGGCTTGGGTCCAAGAGCGATACCACCACCTGGGTAGTGAGGTGCGCGAATGGTTCCCTGACGAGCACCACCGGTACCCTTCTGGCGGAATGGCTTCTTTCCACCACCGCGAACTTCCTTACGCGTCTTGGTCGACTGAGTTCCCGCACGCTTCGCTGCGAGCTGCGCCGTGATGACTTGGTGCAACACGGCCGTGTTCGGTTCGAGACCAAAGATGGTCGGTTCGAGGGCTACCGTACCGAGATCCTTACCGTTGACGTCACGACGGGTCGCCGAACGCTGGGCGTAGGACTTGGGAGCCTTCTCGATCGGACCACGAAGAGTAAAGGTGCTCATCGCTTACCTCCGGCCTTCATTGGATTCTTCACCGACGTTCGTAGAACGACGACGCCGCCCTTCGAACCGGGAACAGCGCCCTTGACCAAAATCAAATTGCGATCGAGATCGACGCCGACAACTTCGAGGTTGGTCGTGGTGACTTGCTCGCCACCCGTACGACCGGCCATGCGCTGACCCTTAAAGACGCGGCCGGGCGTGGCGCAGGCGCCAATAGAACCCGGTGCGCGGTGGTGCTTGTGGTTTCCGTGAGCGGCGCCTTGGCCTTGGAAGTTGTGGCGCTTCATCGCACCCGCAAATCCCTTGCCCTTCGACACGCCAGTTGCGTCGATCATCTCGCCCTTTTCGAACACATCGGCGCGCAGTTCCTGTCCCACCTCAAAGGCGGTGACGTCATCGAGGCGAAGCTCCACGAGTGACTTGCCAGGCGCCACACCGGCCTTGTCGAAGTGGCCACGCTCAGGGTTCGTCAACGTTGACACGCGACGCGTGCCCCACGTGACCTGCAGTGCGGAGTAACCCTCTTTGTCCGGCGTCTTGATCTGGACCACGCGGACAGGGTTCACCCGCACCACGGTGACCGGTATGGCACGATTTTGGTCGTCCCAGACCTGGGTCATGCCCACCTTCTCGCCGACGATCGCTTTGGTCGCCACGTTCTTTCTCCTTCAACAGTTCCGCTGCGTCGGTTGCCCGAGACAGCAGACGCTCCGTTCGGGCCAGACCCGAACGGAGCGTTCGACTAGGTCGGTCTGGTGTTCCCCGAGGGGCTTCCAGACACATCGCACTCGGCTTCGACTTTCGTCGGAGCCGACTTTTCCGCCCCGAAGGGCGGAGGTAAAGAGTACCCCACGGGGACACCCGCCGTCAAAAGCGAGATCCCCGTGGGGTTAAGGGAATTTCTTTAGAGAAGCTTGATCTCGATATCGAGACCGGCCGGAAGATCCAGGCGCTGGAGGGCGTCGAGGGTCTTCGGGGTGTGGTCCACGATGTCCAGCAGGCGCTTGTGAACACGCATTTCGAAGTGTTCACGGCTGTCCTTGTGCTTGTGGGGACCGCGAACCACCGTGTAGCGGTGCTTCTCGGTCGGCAGCGGCACGGGGCCCTGCACACGGGCACTCGTTCGCTCCACCGTCTGGACGATCTTCGCCGTCGACTGGTCGAGGACCTCGTGGTCGTACGCCTTTAGTCGAACGCGAATCTTCTGCTTCTCGGCCATCGGTCCTACTTCAGGATCTTGGTCACGCGGCCCGAACCAACGGTGCGGCCACCTTCGCGGATGGAGAAGGTGAGACCCTCTTCCATGGCGATCGGCTTACCGAGGTTCACGACCATCTCGGTGTTGTCACCGGGCATGACCATTTCCGTGCCGGCCGGCAACTCAATGGTGCCCGTCACGTCGGTGGTGCGGAAGTAGAACTGCGGACGGTAGTTGGAGAAGAACGGCTTGTGGCGTCCTCCTTCTTCCTTCGTCAACACGTAGACCGACGCTTCGAAGTTGGTGTGCGGGGTGATGGATCCCGGCTTGCAGAGCACCTGACCACGCTCCACTTCTTCCTTCTTCGTACCACGAAGAAGTGCACCAAGGTTGTCACCGGCCTGACCCTCGTCGAGGAGCTTGCGGAACATTTCGATACCGGTAACGGTCGTCTTCTGGGTGTCACGGAGTCCGACGATTTCAACTTCATCGCCGACCTTGATGATGCCCTGCTCGACCTTTCCGGTCACCACGGTGCCACGTCCGGTGATGGACATGACGTCTTCGATCGACATGAGGAACGGCTTGTCGGTGTCGCGCTGCGGCTCTGGTACGTAGTCGTCGACGGCGGCCATGAGTTCCATGATCTTGTCGCCCCACTCCTGGTTGCCTTCGAGGGCTTCGCGAGCGGAGACGCGGACGATGGGGGTGTTGTCACCTGGGAAGTCGTAGTTGTTGAGAAGCTCACGAACTTCCATCTCGACGAGGTCGAGAAGCTCTTCGTCTTCCACCATGTCGGCCTTGTTGAGGGCGACCACGATGTACGGCACGCCGACCTGGCGAGCGAGCAGCACGTGCTCACGCGTCTGGGCCATCGGACCGTCGGTGGCGGCGACCACCAGAATGGCGCCGTCTACCTGGGCGGCACCGGTGATCATGTTCTTGACGTAGTCAGCGTGACCAGGCATGTCGACGTGGGCGTAGTGACGGTTCGGTGTCTCGTACTCAACGTGAGCAATCGAGATGGTGATACCGCGCTGACGCTCTTCGGGAGCCTTGTCAATCTGGTCGAATGGGGTGAATGCACTACCGGGCACGCGGTCGGCGAGAACCTTGGTGATCGCTGCGGTAAGGGTCGTCTTACCGTGGTCGATGTGGCCCATGGTGCCAATGTTCACGTGCGGCTTGGTGCGCTCGAACTTTGCCTTTGACATTGTCGGGGATTACTTTCTCTTCAGGAGATGCCCACCATTGGACACCTCGGTTGTTTTCGGCCCTCCCCGACACCGGTTTGGACCTGGTTTTTCCTTACTTACGCTCCGGTGGCCTTTGCCACGATCTCTTTCGCGATCGCTTCTGGTACCTCGGCGTACGAGTGGAACTGCATGGTGTACGTCGCGCGCCCTTGGGTGCGAGAACGCAAGTCAGTAGCGTAGCCGAACATGTCGGCGAGCGGAACCAGAGCCCGAATGGCCTGGCTGTTTCCCCGCTGTTCCATGCCTTCCACGCGACCTCGGCGACTGGAAAGGTCGCCGATCACGTCGCCCATGTAGTCCTCGGGAGTGACGACCTCGACGGCCATCACCGGCTCGAGAAGCACGGGGCTCGCGAGACGGGCGGCCTTCTTGACCGCCATAGAACCGGCAATTTTGAAGGCCATTTCGGATGAGTCGACGTCGTGGTAGCTACCAAACGTCAGACGAATACGGACATCCACGGTGGGGTACCCGGCGAGGACGCCCGAGGTCAGAGCCTCGGTGATTCCCTGGTTGACCGGGTTGATGTACTCCTTCGGAATGACACCACCCGTGATTTCGTCACAGAATTCGTAGCCACCACCGGGGCCGGTGGGCTCAATAGTGATCACCACGTGTCCGTACTGACCCTTACCACCGGACTGGCGCACATACTTTTCTTCGACCTTTTCGACCTTCTTGCGGACCGTCTCGCGATAGGCGACCTGCGGCTTACCGACGTTGGCGTCCACTGAGAATTCGCGCAGCATGCGGTCGACGAGAACTTCGAGGTGTAGCTCACCCATTCCCGAGATCACGGTCTGGCCCGTCTCCTCGTCGGTCCGAACGCGGAACGTGGGGTCTTCTTCCGACAAGGCGTAGAGCGCCTTCGACAGTTTCTCTTGGTCGGCCTTGGTCTTCGGCTCCACTGCCACGTGAATCACGGGCTCGGGGAATTCGAGGGTCTCAAGCTGGATAGGGCTATCCATGTCCGAGAGCGTGTCACCCGTCGTGACCTGCTTGAGGCCCACGGCGGCGACGATGTCGCCCGTGCGGATGGTCTCAATGTCTTCACGGTTATTGGCGTGCATCCGCAACAGACGGCCAAGGCGCTCTTTCTTTGAGCCCTTTGTCGTGTTGATCACGGTGTCACCCTTGTTGAGCGTTCCCGAGTACACACGGAGGTACGTGAGCTTTCCGACGTAAGGGTCGGTCATGATCTTGAAGGCCAGCGCCGCAAACGGCTCTTTGTCATCAGCGTTGCGGCTGACTTCGTCTTCCTTGCCTGGCTTCGTGCCCTGCGTCGGCGGGAGATCGAGGGGGCTGGGCAGGAAGTCCACCACGGCGTCCAACATGGGCTGTACACCCTTGTTTTTAAAAGCCGTTCCCTGAAGAATCGGCACGCAGTGCCCACCGAGCGTTCCGACGCGCAGAGCACGTCGAATGTCGGCGGGGGTCGGAGTCTCGTCGCCGAGAACCTTCTCCATCAACTCGTCGTCAAAGGTGGTGAGAACGTCAATGAGCGCCGCGTGATACTCCTCGGCCTGGGCGAGATGGTCGGCGGGAATATCGACGGTTTCGAAGTTTTCACCCTTGTCGTCGTGGTAGATGATGGCCTTCATCGTGGCCAGGTCAATCAGACCTTGATACTCCGACTCCGCGCCGATGGGCAGTTGGATGACGGCCGGTACACACTCGAGGCGATTCTTAATCATCTCCACACAGCGGAAGAAGTCGGCACCGACTCGGTCCATCTTGTTCACGAAGCAGATGCGAGGCACGTTGTACTTGTTGGCCTGGCGCCACACGGTCTCGGTCTGAGGCTCAACACCGGCCACGGCGTCAAACACCGCCACAGCGCCGTCAAGCACGCGCAACGAGCGCTCCACTTCTACGGTGAAGTCCACGTGACCCGGCGTGTCAATGATGTTGATCTGATGACCGTTCCATTGACAGGTCGTCGCCGCCGAGGTGATGGTGATACCACGCTCTTGCTCTTGGACCATCCAGTCCATCGTGGCGGCCCCTTCGTGCACTTCACCGATCTTGTAGTTCTTACCGGTGTAGTACAAGATGCGCTCAGTGGTCGTCGTTTTACCGGCGTCAATGTGCGCCATGATGCCAATGTTGCGCACCTTGTCGAGGGCAATATCGCGGTCACTCATAGGGGGGAAGTCCTGCCTTACCAGCGGTAGTGAGCGAAGGCCTTGTTGGACTCCGCCATCTTTTGAATGTCTTCTTTGCGCTTCACCGCGGCACCAATACCGTTGCTGGCGTCGATAATTTCGTTAGCGAGGCGCTCGGCCATCGTGCGCTCGCGACGAGCTTTGGCGTAGTCAGTGAGCCAGCGGATGGCCAGCGTCGTGGCGCGGCGAGGGCGTACCTCGACCGGCACCTGATAGGTGGAACCACCTACGCGGCGACTACGCACCTCGAGCTCGGGGCGGACATTCTCGAGGGCGCGCTTCAACGTGGCCACTGGGTCGCTGCCCGTTTTGGTCTCAACTTGCTCGAGAGCCGAGTACACAATGCGCTCAGCCAGCGTGCGCTTGCCGCGCTCCAAAATTTTGTTGGTCACCTGCGTGACGAGAACCGACTTGTAGATCGAGTCGGGCGCCACATCGCGGCGAGGGGCGGGACCAGAGCGGGGCATTAGCTCTCCTTCTTCGCGCCGTAGCGGCTACGGGCTTGCTTGCGGTCGCGAACACCGGAAGTGTCCAGCGCACCGCGAATGATCTTGTAACGAACACCGGGGAGGTCTTTTACACGTCCGCCACGAACCAACACGATCGAGTGCTCTTGGAGGTTGTGACCCACGCCCGGGATATAGGCCGTTACTTCGACACCGGACGTCAAACGTACACGGGCGACCTTGCGCAGGGCCGAGTTCGGCTTCTTCGGGGTGACGGTGTGCACACGGGTGCACACGCCACGACGCTGCGGCGAACCCTTCAGGGCCGGCGTCTTGGTCTTACTCGTCTTTTCTTGCCGGCCCTTACGGACCAGTTGTGCGATGGTGGGCACGCAAAACCTCTTTTTTTATCTACGACCTTGACCCAGCATTTCCTGCTCGGCACACGGAGTTGAAATCTTAGGACAATTTCGGGAAATGAGCAAACCCGGCGCCGGAGCGCCGGGTTTGCGTCAAACGTCGTACGCCCTAGGCCGTCTCGTCGTCCCCGAAGTCTTCGGTGGCTTCGATGAGGGCCATCTCCTCGTCGGTGGGTCCGCCTAACGGCTCATCCAACGATGTGCTCAGATAGGGAATTTCCTCATTTTCGGCCAGAATGACGTCCCGCGAGACACCAAGGATCGACTGCATGTCCTCGTCGTGCAACGTCAGGGCGTTCGGCATGGTGAGGCCAATCTTCTCCTGTGCGTAGTACGGGTGACCCGTTCCCGCCGGGATCAACTTACCGATGATGATGTTCTCCTTCAGGCCGATTAAGCCGTCGGTCTTGCCATTGATGGCCGCCTCCGTCAAAATGCGGGTCGTCTCCTGGAACGACGCAGCCCCAAGCCACGAATCGGACTTCAAGGCCATCCGAGTAAGGCCAAGCAACACGGCGCGGGCCTTCGGGGGAACCTTCTTTTCGTTCTCGAGTTGAGTGCTGACGGCACGGAACTTACTGGCGTCAACAATTTCTTTCTCGAGGAAGTCCGAGTCACCGCGGTTCACAATGACAACCTTGCGGGTGATCTGTCGAACAATGAGCTCGATGTGCTTGTCGTGAATTGACACACCCTGGTCGCGGTAGACCGCCTGGACCTCATCAACGAGATACTGCTGCGTCTCGCGGGTGCCTCGCAGTTCCATCAACAGCTTCGGACTCTTTGGTCCGCGGGTGAGTGCATCTCCCGGCAGGGTCACGTCGCCCTCTTGCACCAACAGTGCGCGCGTCTGGACGACGTCGGCCTGCGGCACGATATGGGCGGCGGCACTAAAGAGAGCGCCGAGTTGGAATATCGCCTTGACCTGAGCGGCGCGCGTGGTTCCCTCATCAGAGATCACGGAAAGCTGCTTGTGGTACTCGGGTCGCACTTCGTTGGCGTCGTCGTCGGCCCGCGGTGCGAGGGTCGACAACTGCGACGCAACGTCGACCGCCGACGCGGCATCAGCGGCGTACGTCGAAATGATGTTCCACGCCTCGGCAGCCTTCTCGTGATCCCCTGCGTTGCCACTGTGCATCGTGGACGGGGCCGCACTGATGGCAGCTCGGGCCACGGTCTCACCGAGTGTGTACAGGGCAGTCAGCTGGTTAGCCGATTCACTGGCACTGTTGGTCAACACACTTAACGTCGTCTCGTCGAGGGTGACCCCGAGGCGAGCGGCGTACGCCGACAGCGTGGCACCAGCGGCCTGGCCGGACAGTTTGCCGGCGGCGAACTGCTCGATAGCTGCACGCCATTCCGTCGTCGGATTCAACACCATGCCGATGGCGATCGCGGCGTTGAGATGTGCGTCGTACGTGTCAAGCACTGGCGTATCCGTGCGGTTCGCCCGAGCCGCAGCTTCACCCGACAGTACGGCGAGCTGATCACGCACGAAGTTCGTCCGTGGCTCATTCCCACTGACGTCAACGGAACCCGTCAGTGACGTGAGTTCCTGCGCTAGATCTGGTGCGGTCTTCTCACCCATCGCAAACTTCTCAATAGCGGACCAGACACTGGTCGCCACCTCAAAGTTGATTGCCGAAGTCGGTTCGTCAACGTGCGCACCCACCAGGCGCGACACCGTATGGGCGTACCGAGTCGCCGCAACGTACGGGGTGACGTCCTCGAGTTGTAGCGACTTGGCGCGTTCCGCCGCCTGACGCGCACTCTCGACGGCCGCCTTTGCGGTATGTACGTTGAGCGGATTCACCGACAGCCAGACCTGGTACTGCGACAGCACCTCTTCGCGGTGGATCGATACGAAACCACGTACATCGATCTTGGTCAGCTTCGCTGCGCCCTTCGGATCACGCGCTTCGAAGAGCTCATTCACGCGAGGGAGTCCGTGCGTAATGTCACGACCCGATACACCACCGGAGTGGAATGTACGCATCGTGAGCTGGGTGCCCGGTTCACCGATCGACTGCGCGGCAATGACACCAACGGCTTCGCCGAGCTCAACGAGCTCGTGCGATGCGAGTGAGAGTCCATAGCACGTGGCGCAGATTCCCGTCTCAGATTCGCAGTGCAGCACGCTGCGCACGCGAACCGACGTGACATCAGCATCGTCACGCAATACGTTGACATCGGCAGCCGAGATCAAGTGTCCCGCCGCCAACACGTCGCCGGTGGACAAACGAACGTCAGCCGCGAGCACCCGACCCCACAACTTGGTCTCTAGGTGAGCGCGCTTTCCGGCGGCGTCCGCCGTCACGTTGTCGATAAGAAGTGATCGAGTGGCGCCACAGTCCATCTCTCGCACGATGAGGTCGTGCGAGATGTCGACCAGACGGCGCGTCAGGTATCCCGAGTCGGCCGTTCGCAGTGCGGTGTCGGCGAGACCCTTACGGGTTCCGTGGAGCGAAATGAAGTACTCCCACGACGTCAGTCCCTCGCGGAACGAGCTCTTAGCGGGTCGACGGTCGAGTTCACCTCGAGAGTTCTGCACGAGTCCCTTCATGGCGGTGATCTGGAGAATCTGCGTGTGGTTACCGCGTGCTCCCGAATCGATCATCATGCGGATGGGATTGTCGCGCTCCCCTTCGAGCAACTTCGTCGAAATCTCACCGAGCTCACGACCCGCGCGCTGCCAGATGTCAATCTGCTGCTGGTTGCGCTCATTGTCAATGACGTTGCCGCGCTGGAAGTCAAGCTCCACCTTCTCGGCCAACTTTTCGTACTTGTCAACGATCTCTTGCTTATTCGGGCTGACGACAATGTCGTCGAAGCCGAGCGAAATCCCTGACTGGCTCGCGAAACGAAAGCCCAGATCCTTGATCGCGTCCAAGGCATCCGCCACCTGTTGACGGATGAACGAGTTGGCAATCTCTTCCACGACGGTGCCGATCGGCAACGAGTTCTTTCCGACTTGCTCGTTAATGAACTTGTACCCGGCCGGAAGAGCTTCGTTGAAAATCACGCGGCCCGGGGTGGTGGAGATGACACGACGACCGTTCTCTACGGCAACGCCGGCAGCAGCCAGACGACCCGCGAGCGTGGACGACGCTGCATCGGCGGGTGTGCGAACCACGATCTCGGTGTGCAAAGTGATGAGGCCTCGGTCGAGTGCCGACTCGATCTCGTGAGTGTGACGGAACGTCTGCGGCGTCGCAGGGCGTTCCTTTGCCCCTTGGGTGAGGTAGTACACACCAAGAACCATGTCTTGGCTTGGCTCGGTGATGGCCCGACCCGTGGCCGGAGTGAAAATGTTGTTCACACTCAGCATCAACACGCGCGCCTCGGCTTGGGCCTCGGCCGACAGCGGAACGTGAACCGACATGGTGTCACCATCGAAGTCAGCGTTGAACGCCTTGCAGACGAGCGGGTGAATCTGAATCGCCTTGCCGTCAACGAGAACGGGCTCAAATGCTTGAACACCGAGACGGTGCAGGGTCGGAGCACGGTTCAAGAGCACCGGGTGCTCACGAGTCACGGCTTCGAGCTTTTCCCATACGGCTACGTGGCGGTGTTCGACCATACGCTTCGCGCTGCGGAAAGTGCGGTTGCCATCATCGGCCATCAGGGCGCGAATCACAAATGGCTTGAAGAGTTCCAGCGCCATGATCTTCGGCAGACCGCACTGGTGCAGCTTCAGTTGGGGTCCAACCACAATGGCGGAACGCGCCGAGTAATCGACTCGCTTACCCAGCAAGTTCTGACGGAATCGCCCCTGCTTACCCTTCAAAACATCCGTTAAGGACTTCGCGGGACGGCCCGACGGGCCCGACGCCGCTCGTCCGTGTCGACCATTGTCGATCAAGGCATCGACTGCCTCTTGCAACATGCGCCGCTCGTTGTTGATGATGATGTCGGGAGACTCACCGGACTCCATCAACTTCTTCAGGCGGTTGTTGCGGTTAATGACGTGGCGGTACAGGTCGTTCAAGTCACTCGTGGCCTGACGTCCACCGTCGAGCTGCACCATCGGGCGAAGGTCCGGTGGGATGACGGGAATACGTTCCAGGATCATGGAGCGGGGATCGTTGAATCGTTGACCGTTATCGTCGCGACGATTGAACGCCTGCACCACGGCGAGGCGCTTGTTGAGTTTCTCGGCACGAGCCTTCGATGACGTCTGGCGGAGGGCCGCAATCAACGTTGCCTCAACCTCATCCAGGTCGATTTGCTCAATGAGGTCCAAAATCGCGGCGGCACCCATGCCACCTCGGAAGTACTCACCGTAACTGCGGGCCATCTCTCGGTAGAGAAGCTCGTCTTCAATGATCTGTCGCACGTGGAGGGTTTTGAACGTCTCGAACGCCTGTGCTGCGCGGTCCTTGTCCTGTTGGGCCGTCGACTTGATGTAGTTCATTCGATCGTCGTGGTCTTTATCCAGAGTTCGAATCTCGTTTTCCTTCGGCGACTCCCCCGACGTCAGATGAGCTCGACGTGCTTCGTACTCACTGACCAAACGCTCCAACTTGGCGTTCGCACCCCGATCGATGTCGTTCAAACGGTCCGCGAGATCGGCCTCGTGATGTTCGTGATTCTCCTTGCGACCCTCACCATCGACGTGCGTGATAATTCGCGCGGCGTAGTACACGACCTTGTCAAGCTGACCCTTCTTGAACTCTTCCTTGACGTCCGAGCCCGACAGCAGGAGCGAAAGCCACTGGTTCTGACCACGGAGATACCAGATGTGGGTAACGGGTGTCTGGAGCTGAATGTGACCCATCCGCTCACGACGAACTTTGTTCGACGTGACTTCGACCTTGCATCGATCGCAGACCACTCCCTTGAGGTGGACACGCTTGTACTTACCGCAGGCACACTCCCACGAACGCTGAGGTCCGAAGATCGCCTCGCAGAACAGACCGTCCTTCTCGGGACGGTTGGTGCGATAGTTCACCGTTTCGGGCTTCTTGACTTCGCCCGACGACCAGTCGGCAATCTGGTTCGGGTTCGCGAGTCCGATACGAACTTGGTCGATGGATGTGACGAGTTCCTTCATCATGATTGGAAGCTGGTCCTTTCTGCGCGCTCTTTCGCACGACGTGCGTCGTCTTCGTCCGAACCGTGTTCGTGACGCGTGATGTTGATGTGAAGACGGCGACCAATGTCACTGTCGAGATCGGCGTCGGCGAGTTGCACCATACGACCGTTGGAGCTACGAATCTCTACGTTCAAGCAGAGAGCCTGCATCTCCTTCACTAATGCCTTAAAGGACTCCGGTACGCCCGGCGTAGGTAGGTTCTCACCCTTCACGATGGCCTCGTAGGTGAGCTCACGACCACGCGTGTCGTCCGACTTCACCGTAATGAGTTCTTGGAGTGCGTGCGCAGCACCGTAGGCCTCCAGGGCCCACACTTCCATTTCACCGAAGCGCTGACCACCGAACTGCGCTTTACCACCAATTGGTTGCTGGGTGACCAGAGCGTAGGGGCCAGTGGAACGGGCGTGAATCTTGTCGTCGACCATGTGGTTCAACTTCAAGATGTACGCGTAGCCCACGTGCACCGGATTGTCGTACGGCTCGCCGGTGCGACCGTTGTAGAGAACGGCCTTTCCGTCGTTGCCCAAAATCCGCTGACCTTGCTGACCGTCATTATTGAGTGTCGAGAAGATCTGCTTGATGTTCGGCTTGTCGTTCCGCGGATCTTCTTGGTCCCAACGAGCACCGTCAAAGACTGGCGAGGAAACGTACAGAGCCGGTTCGGTCCGTGGACGAGTCTTGCGATACGCGTTGTCACCGTGCCCCGCGGTACCGGCGAGGTCATTGGACTCGACCTTCGTCCAGCCGTGACGTGCGGCGTAACCGAGGTGACTCTCGAGCAACTGCCCCACGTTCATTCGACTCGGCACACCGAGGGGCGACAAGATGATGTCGACGGGCGTACCGTCGGCGAGATACGGCATGTCCTCTTCGGGCAACACGCGAGAGATGACACCCTTGTTACCGTGGCGACCGGCGAGTTTGTCACCTTCCGCAATCTTGCGCTTCTGCGCCACGAAAACTCGCACGAGTTGGTTCACGCCAGGCTGTAGCTCTTCTTCACCATCGCGCTCAATGACCTTGACACCGATCACCGTTCCGAATTGGCCGTGCGGGAGGCGCATCGATACGTCGCGAACATCGTCAGCTTTGTCACCAAAGATGGCGCGCAGCAGGCGCTCTTCGGGGGTTGGGTCGGACTCGCCCTTCGGAGTGACCTTACCCACGAGAATGTCGCCGGGTGCGACCTCTGAACCGATGCGAATGATGCCGCGGTCGTCGAGGTGAGCCAGCAGATTCTCGGGGAGGTTGGGAATGTCGCGAGTGATTTCCTCTTGTCCCAGCTTCACGTCGCGAGCATCACACTCGTACGTTTCAATGTGGACCGACGTCAAGACGTCATCCTTCACGAGTCGCTCCGACACGATGATGGCGTCTTCAAAGTTGAAGCCTTCCCATGACATGTACGCCACGAGGAGGTTCTTACCGAGCGCCAACTCACCTTGCGAAGTGGATGTTCCGTCAGCGAGGATGTCGCCCTTCACCACGGTGTCACCCACCGACACGCGGGCGCGCTGGTGCATGGACGTTCCCTGGTTGGAGCGGCGGAACTTGTTCAGTCGATAGCTCTTCTTCTTCACCGGCTTCGCGTCGCGCACCGGAACGGCCTCGTCGTAGTCGACGACAACGCGGTCACCCGACACTTCCGTGACGACACCGTTGGCTTCGGCGAGAAGAACCTCTCCCGAGTCGATCGCCGCACGGGCCTCCAGGCCCGTACCCACGTACGGTGCTTCCGGCACAATCAGCGGAACGGCCTGGCGTTGCATGTTCGCACCCATGAGTGCCCGCTGAGCGTCGTCGTGCTCCACGAAGGGGATCAGGGCTGTCGACAGCGAGATGTGCTGGATCGGCGAAATGTCGATCGCGTCGACCTCTTCACGCTTCACCACGGAGAACTCGGCCACGGTAGAGCCAAGGCCCATTTCGGAGTTCTTGAAGTGAGCAATGCCCGTACCCGGAGCACCCGTACGAATCAGAACTTTCTCGTCCTTGATCTTTCCGTTGGGCTCCAACTCCGTTTCGGCCGCGGCAATTTTCATGTACGGCTCGGACTCGTAGTCAACCCAACGGAACTCGTTGGTCACCACACCGTCACGCACCAGGCGCACCGGTGAGTTCACGAAACCGAACTGGTCGAGCATCGCGTAGTTCGAGAAGTAACCAATCAGACCGACGTTCGGACCTTCGGGCGTTTCGATCGGACAGATACGTCCGTAGTACGACGCCAACACGTCGCGGACTTCCAGTCCGGCGCGCTCGCGAGTCAAACCGCCCACACCGAGCGCCGAGAGGCGGCGCTTGTTGGTCAGGCTCGACAGCGGGTTCGTGTTATCGAGGTACTGGCTGAGCTGCGACGACGAGAAGAACTCACGAACGGCAGCCACGACGGGGCGAATGTTGATGAGACCCGTCGGTGTGATTGCTTCGCTATCGATCGTCTGCATACGGTCACGAACGGTTCGCTCCATGCGGCTCAGACCGCCACGGTAGGCAATCAGTACCAGCTCACCCACGCTACGAATTCGTCGGTTCGACAGCTGGTCCACATCGTCGGTCCGGTACGACGCTGGGTCGCTGGCGTTCTGAGAACGCTCATCGAGGTACGCCATCCGCAGATTCAACAGATAGGTGACCGTGGCCAGCACTTCCTCGGGGCTCAACCAACGACGCTCGTCCTGAGGCGCGTCAAAGAGTTGACCGAATATCGAACGGTTGAGTTCAATTTCGTTACAGCGCTCAAATTTCCGAGAGATGCGCTGGAGCCCCAAGTCACTCATTTCGAAGCTGGCACGCGCACGGGTGCGCTCCGAACCACGCAGGGCCTGGTTGGGCAGCAAGGGTCGATTCGGATCCAAAAACAGGTTGCGGAAGTACGGCTCAATCCGCGACTCCATAGCGTTACGGAACCGGTTCGGTGCTGACGCATCGCCGGGGACCGGTGCGCTTGGAGCGCGCCACGCCTCAATGTCGAGTATGTCGAGCCAGCGATCGGCCGGCTCAAGACCCTTCCAGGCCTTATACGTCTCAATCAACGCCATCTCTTGGCTCGCTTGGCCACGCTTTGTCTCGTCGGCGCCGTGGAAGACGGCAAGATGCATTGTCAAGGCGTCAATAGTGTGCATCTTGAGCTCAACCGATGCACCGGCAGCCTCAAGAATCTCTTTGTAGCCCTGGGCGTACGCCGTGGATTGGAACTGAGCCACCACGCGGTCCGGCGTCTTCAAGATGCTGTCGGCCTGTGCGGCGTCCTTGTTCGTAATGGTCGAAATTGCTTCCACCACAGCGTTGCGGCGCGTACCAATCTTCGTGATTGCCACGTCGTACTTCGCCACCGACTCCGCAGCGAACTTGGCCAACTTGTTACTGCCGCCACCTTGACGATTCGCACGGTTAATTGCCGTCTTAATTTCCTTGTCGTAACGGTCGTTGTAGCGCGTGCGATAACGCTCGTAGTCCATCTGCAGGATGGGGAACTTCGCTTCCTTATTCTTCTCTGCGTTGCCGTAGATAGCTTCCGAGAGCACTTCCCACGTCACGCGAGAGTCCATCGCTCGCAACACCGTGAGGGCGTTGACCTTCTTACCCTTACCGAGACGTGCCACGACTCGCGTCACGTCACCGGTCTCAATGGTGAACTTCGGACGCTCTCCACGTACGGGAATGAGCGTCGCCGTAAAGACGACGTTGCCCTTGGGGTCGAGACCTGGTTCGATGTAAATTCCGTCAGAGCGCAGCAACTGACTTACGACGACTCGCTCCGTACCGGAGTAGATGAACGTGCCACGCTCGGTCATGACGGGAACGTCACCCATGAAGACGAAGCTCTGCTTGATTTCTCCGGTGTCTTCGTTGCGGAACTCAGCGTTGACGAAGACGGGGCGTTGGTAGGTCAGGCCTCGCTCGATGCACTCGGCTTCACTGTGCTTCGGCGGGGAGATTGATTCGGGGTTCGTCGGGTCGAACTCAAGGTAGAGCGACAGCTTGCCCGTGGAGTCCTTGATGGGCGAGATGTCGTCGAAGGCCTTCTTCAGTCCGTCACGCAGGAACCATCCGTACTTGTCGTTTTGGAAGTTGAGAAAGTGGAGCGGACCGTTGTCCGCGTACTGCGTCAGCGGTTGATCGCGATCGATGACTTCAAATTTCTTCGTGTCGCGATTCGGCTTGACGTCGATGAAGGTGACTTCATCGTGCAGGGCATCGAAGAGAGAGACGCGTTGCCCGTTCCTCTCTACGGTCGGCTCGGGAAGAGCGGCGAACGAGTAACGATTCGGGAACGCGGAGCGCTTGGGCACAAATAATCCTTCACGTCAAGGGCAGGGATACGGCAGCATGAAGCGCTCGGTAAGACGTCGGGTGACCCAAAACCAAGCGCAGACACGGGAGTGTTATGTTATCGCCCCCAGCGACCAGCCGCAAATTCGTCGGAGATCGTGGGAACGGGCACACCGGTGGGACCCGAAGGCCCCACCGGTGTCAACCAGTGCGGTGGTCGAACTACTTGAGTTCGACGGTGGCGCCAGCGCCTTCGAGGGCGGCCTTGGCCTTGTCGGCGTCGGCCTTCGACACCTTCTCGAGGACGGGCTTCGGAGCACCATCCACCAGGTCCTTGGCTTCCTTGAGGCCGAGGTTGGTCAGGGCGCGAACTTCCTTGATGACGGCGATCTTCTGAGCACCAGCGTCCGTCAAGATGACGTCAAAGTCGCTCTTCTCTTCACCAGCAGCGTCGCCGCCACCGGCACCGCCAGCGGCAGGGGCCGCAGCAGCAACGGCCACGGGGGCAGCCGCGGTCACACCGAACTTGTCTTCGAACTCCTTCAGGAGCTCGCTCAGTTCGATGACGGTCAGTTCAGCAATTCCGTCAAGGATCTGCTCTTTGGTCAGGCTTCCAGCCATTTTGATTCCTTCTCTCTTGATTCCGGACTAGGTACTGCAGTTACTCGGCCGCGGGAGCTTCGTCGGCGACCTCGTCGGTCGACGCCGCAGCGTCAGCAGTCGCGGAGTCGGCGGGAGCCTCCTCCGTAGCCGCCTCGGCCGCGGGGGCCTCGGCTTCCGCTTCGGCCGCGGCGGGTGCCGCAGCCTCTTCGGTCGTGGGCGCCGCCACGGGCGCTCCGCCATGGTTGTCGATCAAAGCCGACAGACCGTAGGCAAAATTCTGAGGGACGGCCTTCATCAGGCTCGCCATTTGACGCATCGGCTGGGCGATGAGACCCGCGAGTTGGGCAAGGAGAACCTCGCGGCTCGGCAGATCCGCCAGGGCGAGGAGATCCTTCACGCTCAGGGCTCGTCCATCGAGGACTCCGCCCTTCACAACCAGGCTGGGGGTCTCCTTCGCAAAGTCACGGAGTTTCTTGGCCACCGCCGAGATGTCCTCCGCAACAAACGCAATCGCCGTCGGTCCTTCCAAGAACTCCGACATCGGCTCCACGGGGGTACCCGCAATCGCTCGCTTGACGAGTGTGTTCTTAAACACCTTGTAGTCGGCGCCGGCCTGACGTAGCGTTCGACGCAGCGTTGAGATCTCCGCCACGGTCATTCCGCGATACTCCGTCACCACGGCAGCAGAGGATCCGTCGACCTTTTCCTTGACCTCGTCGATGACAGCGGCCTTTTTCGTCAACACATCGCTCATCTCGCTCCTTATGCCGGGAGCCGCCCGGTACGGGCCGCACACATCCAGCGCGAGATGTCCACGAGGGACGTCTCGAACCACCTCGTCGGGCGAATCATCTCTGATTCCTTTACGTGGCGAACCACATCCGGATGTCTTTGGCGTTTCGTTCAGTTGTAACTACGGACTTCTCCGCAGGGAATAGTCATGCTATGCGCTCCCTCACGGGAGTGTCAAAACGGGCTAGGCCCCAACCAGCTGTTCGTCTGCTTCGCGTGCGCGGAGCGGGTCAACTTTCACACCGGGCCCCATCGTCGACGACAACGTCACGCCCATGAGATAGCGGCCTTTCGAGCTCGCTGGCTTGGCGCGCAACAGTTCATCGATCACGGCGGAGATGTTCTTCACCAAGTCCGCTTCGGCGAAAGACGCCTTGCCCACGCGGAGGTGGACGTTACCGAATCGGTCCGTCTTGTACTCCACGCGGCCGCCCTTGAACTCCGTCACGGCCTTGGCCACGTCCATCGTGACCGTACCCGTCTTCGGGTTCGGCATCAGACCGCGAGGTCCGAGAACTCGACCCAGCCCACCGACTTGGCCCATCTGGTCGGGCGTCGCGATGGCGATGTCGAAGTCCAAAAATCCGCCCTGCACTTTGGCGACCAAATCATCGGCGCCGACGACGTCGGCTCCCGCGTCACGCGCTGCCTGTGCCGCTTCACCCGCCGCGAAGACGGCGACGCGGTTCGTCTTACCCGTTCCTGCGGGGAGTGACAAGGTGCCGCGTACCGCTTGGTCGGCCTTACGAGGGTCCACGCCGAGGCGACACGCGATCTCGATGGTCTCGTCGAATTTGGCGGAGGCGAGTGACTTCACCTTGGCCACCGCCTCGGTCAGGCCGAGGAGTGCTTCGCGATCCACATTCGCGAGTGCTGCGTTGTATTTCTTGCCGTGCTTCATCTCTGTCTCTCCTATCGAACGGCGATGCCCATGGAGCGAGCGGTGCCCGCAACCTGCAACTTGGCCATCTCGAGGTCGTCAGTGTTGAGGTCCTGCAACTTCGTTTTGGCGATCTCTTCCACTTGGTCCCAGCTCACCGTTGCGACCGTCTCACGTCCCGCGATGCTCGCTCCCTTGGCGAGACCCGCCGCTTCACGCAGGAGCACCGGCGTGGGTGGGGTCTTCAAGATGAACGTGAAGGTTCGGTCTTCGTAGATCGAGATCTCGACGGGCACGACAGTGCCCTTCATGCTCTCGGTCTTTTCGTTGTACTGCTTACAGAACTCCATGGTCTGGATACCGTGAGGTCCGAGAGCCGTACCAACGGGCGGGGCGGGAGTCGCTCCACCTGCGGGAAGTTGAATCTTGACGATGGCGGTGATTTTCTTAGCCACTGTGTCTCCTTACCTAACTCTTTGTGACCTGGTTGAACTCAAGTTCAACGGGCGTCTCGCGACCAAAAATGTCCACGAGCACCTTTAGCTTCATCTGGTCGTCGTTAATTTCAGCAACGAAACCCTTGAACGTGGCAAAGGGTCCCGTCTTAATTTCGACTTCATTCCCCACTTCAAATTCGTGGCGGGGCGTCTTCTTCTTTCGCACCGGTTGCTCAAGACCTTCGATCGTCGGGCGAATCAGGTTGTCGATTTCGTCGCGCTCAAGTGGAATGGGGTTCGACTGTTGAGGGCCTACGAAGCCGATTGCACTCGGAATGGACGTAATTGTCTGAAAATTCTCAATGCTCGGTTCGCAACGCACGAGCATGTAGCCGGGCAGTGTCTTTTTCTTCACCGTCACCCGCTTCTCGCGGCGAATCTCAATAACGTCTTCTTCGGGAATCACAATCTCGTAGATCTCGTTTTGCAATCCTTGGTTTTCAATCAACGTCATCAGTGCGTCGGAGACCTTCTTCTCGTGACCCGAGAAGCACCGAACGACATACCACTCGCCCGGTCGGTCGGCGGCACTCTCGACGACTGGTTCGTCGTCGAAGACCTCAGTGTCGGTGTCCACCAGGTCACGGTCGTCGTCACTTTCGATGACGTCTTCTAGGTTGTCTGTCTCAAACTCACTCATCGGTCCTACTTCTGGAATAAGAACGTCACGAACTTGGAGAGAGCGAAACCCAATCCAAAGATCAATACCGTCATAAACACCAACACCACGACGACTACGGCCGTGTAGTTCTGCACCTCGGGTCGCGATGGCCACGACACTTGACGCATCTCTTCACGCACTTCGCGAAAGTACTGCGACACCCCGACTCGCTCACGCCGACGGCGAGGCATATCGGCAGCGCTCGGACGACGTGAGGCGGCAGTGCCGTCGGCACCGACCTGTCCTTGTCGCTGAAGGAGACGCTTCGTTTCGCGATTCATTTCTTTTCTTTCACTTCCGCAGGGCAGGAGGGACTCGAACCCCCAACCACCGGTTTTGGAGACCGGTGCTCTACCAATTGAGCCACTGCCCTATGACCTCGGCATGACACCGCTGTCGGGCTGAGAAGCCTACCACTACCCGCGCGGGCGGTTTTCTAGCGAGTTTCCTTGTGGAGAGTGTGCTTCCGGTCAAATCGGCAGTACTTCTTCATCTCGATGCGCTCTCGGTCGTTCACCTTGTTCTTCATCGTGATGTAGTTACGCCGCTTGCACTCCTCACAGGCGAGGGTGACTTGGATCCGCTTTTCATTCTTTGCCATCGTGATCTGCCATTTCTTCTCTCGGTACTGCACTTGCACTGCCCGGACTCTCTGGTCCGCTGAGTAGCGGCGGAGGGAGTCGAACCCTCGACACCACGATTATGAGCCGTGTGCTCTAACCACCTGAGCTACGCCGCCGGGCGAGCCCTCT
>JAGWWX010000069.1 GCA_018970215.1 Acidobacteriota bacterium
TTGAGGCGGTTGATGACTTCCTTGTGGGAGCGCAGGAGGTCGGCGAACGTCCCGACCACGGCGCGCAGTTCCGAAGCCCCGAGGGTCGTGGGATGTGCCATTGGCGGAAATGCTACAATTCAAAGCCGGCTTACCGGCGGGGATTCCCGCCCCAGTGCGAAATTATTAAGGAGAAGTACCATCATGGCATCAGTCTGCGAAATCTGCGGCAAGAAGCCCTCGTTCGGAATGAACGTCTCCCACTCGCACCGTCGTACCAAGCGCCGCTGGAACCCGAACATTCAACGAGTGCGGGCCGTGGTGAAGGGTTCAAACACCCGCATCAACGTGTGCACCGGTTGCCTCCGCTCCGGCAAGGTAACGAAGCCGGCGCAGCGCAACTTCACCGCCTAGGTCGGGTGCCCACACTCACAGCTCGTGTTGCCAGCCCGATCGAGGCATTGGATCATTTCGTAACGTTCGTATCGAAGGGTCTTTGACGACCAGCCCAATAGCGATCGGCATTCGCAGTCCTCGACGATCAAACATTTCGAGTAGGCGATCAGGTTCGGCCGTGGTCATGACCAACTCGTAGTCCTCACCGCCGCCGATTGCTTCATATTCGGTGCATCCGTCAGCAATAGGAAGGTGCGTCAAGACAAATCCCACGTGCGACGCGTCGGCCAAGCGATGAAAGTCAATTCCCAGGCCATCGGAGAGGTCCATCATGGCGTTCACACCCGCGTGTCGCGCCGCCAAACCCTCAAGGAGTCGGGGCCACGGCCGTCGATGAGCGACCACCAGCGGGTCATCCAGCGGTGCACCCTCACGGCGTCGACGCAGTCCCGCCGCCGAACGACCGAGTGGCCCCGTCACAAATATTGTGTCGCCGGGTCGGGCCCCACTCCGGAGCACCGACCCCTTCCCGGGCGTCTCGCCCATGACCGTGACCGCCACCGACACCTGCTGTGCTTGCGTCAGATCGCCCCCCACAATCGGACAGTTCGTCATCGCCGCCGCGTCAGCGATGCCGCGGTGGAGTTCTTCGAGATCAGTGCCCGGGGGCGCCGCCACCGCGACAACGGCCGCGCGCGGGCGGCCACCCATCGCGGCGAGATCCGAGACGGCCGAGGCCACCGCCTTGTAGCCCAGGTCTTCGAGAGGAAATAGGTCCGGGGCAAGGTGGACCCCCAGAACTGCGACGTCGGTCGAAATCAGCGCTTCTCCCGCAAAAGGGGCTAAAACAGCGGCGTCGTCCCCCACGTGGACCTCGCCGGCGGGGACTGTACGACGACCGACGATTGCGGCGATACGCTCCAAGACGGCATCCTCGCGCCGAACTGGTTCCTGAGAGGGAACGGGTGGGAAGTTAGACGTGGGCAACGCCTCGTCCCTCGTGGACGATGTGGAACAGCACGAACCAACCGGAGAGAAACTCAGTGTCCATACCAACCAACAACCAACGACTCATTGCCTGGGTCGAAGAAGTCGCGGCGCTCACCACCCCCGATCGTATCCATTGGTGCGACGGATCGGCGGAGGAGTACGACGCACTCTGTCAGCTTCTCGTGGATAACGGAACGTTCACCAAGCTCTCCGAGGCCAAACGTCCGAACAGCTACTACGCCGCCTCAGACCCGGGTGACGTGGCGCGTGTCGAAGACCGTACCTACATCTGCTCCGAGAAAGAGATCGACGCCGGTCCGACGAATAACTGGCGCGACCCCGCCGAAATGCGCGTTGTCCTAAAGGACCTCTTCCGCGGTTCGATGAAGGGCCGCACGATGTACGTCGTGCCCTTCTCCATGGGCCCACTCGGCTCGAAGATTTCACACATCGGTGTCGAGATCACCGACTCGCCCTACGTGGCCGTGTCGATGCGCATCATGACCCGGATGGGCAAGGGCGCCCTCGAAGTACTCGGCGACAACGGCGACTTCGTGCCGTGCCTGCACTCGGTCGGCATGCCGCTCGCCGACGGCCAAAAGGACGTTGCGTGGCCGTGTGACGCGGACAACAAGTACATCGTGCACTTCCCCGAGACCAAAGAGATCATCTCGTACGGTTCGGGCTACGGCGGCAACGCACTGCTCGGCAAGAAGTGCTTCGCGCTGCGTATCGCTTCCACGATGGCCCGTGACGACAGTTGGTTGGCCGAGCACATGCTCATCTTGAAGCTGACGAACCCCGCGGGTGAGACTCGGTACATCACCGGAGCTTTCCCGAGCGCGTGTGGCAAGACCAACCTCGCAATGTTGATTCCGACCCTTCCGGGCTGGAAGGTCGAGACCGTCGGTGACGACATCTGCTGGATGAAGCCCGGTCCTGATGGTCGCCTCTACGCGATCAACCCCGAAGCCGGCTTCTTTGGAGTCGCTCCGGGAACCAACATGGAGACCAACCCCAACGCGATGTACTCCGTTGAGGCCAACACCATCTTCACGAACACGGCCCTCACGGCCGACGGTGACGTCTGGTGGGAAGGCATGGGTGAGGCTCCATCGGGACTGACCGACTGGAAGGGCCAGGCCTGGAGCAAGGACCTCGGAACTCCGGCGGCCCATCCGAACGCTCGCTTCACGGCCCCGGCGGCCCAGGACCCAGCAATCGCCGCCGAGTGGGAAGACCCGGCCGGTGTGCCGATCGACGCCGTCTTGTTCGGTGGTCGTCGCGCCAGCGTGATTCCACTGGTCTTTGAATCATTCGACTGGGAGCACGGCGTGTTCCTCGGATCAATCATGGCCTCAGAGACCACGGCCGCCGCAGCCGGTGCCGTCGGAAACCTGCGTCGTGACCCATTCGCCATGCTCCCCTTCTGTGGCTACAACATGGCCGACTACTTCGCCCACTGGCTCACGATGGGCAAGGTGGCCGACGCCACGAAGTTGCCGAAGATCTTCTACGTCAACTGGTTCCGCAAGGGCGACGATGGTCGTTGGCTCTGGCCGGGATACGGCGAGAACAGCCGCGTCCTCGAGTGGGTCTTTGAGCGCTGCGCCGGTCGCGGTGACGCGAACGAGACGCCGATTGGCTACGTGCCGACCAAGTCGGGAATCAACATCGAGGGCCTCGCGGTGACCGATGCCGACCTGACCGAACTCCTCACGGTCAACCTCGACGAGTGGCGGGACGAAGTTCCGAGCATCCGCGAGCACTACGCCACCTTTGGTGAGCGCCTGCCCGCCGCACTGCACGCTCAAGTCGACGCTCTCGAGAAGCGCTTGAGGTAACAGCTACTGCACAAAGCCCCCGCCTTCGTGGCGGGGGCTTTGTTATTTCGCGGTGCGTCGCGGTGGCAGCGTCGGGGACACGTAACGACGACCGAATCCATAGGTCAGCCCGACAATGGCACTGAGCACGCAGATGCTCGCGTTGCCGACGGTCCAATTGACATCAATGGCCACCGGAACGATGGCGCCGATCACCCACAGAAGTTGCTGGCGCACGGCAAAGCGCGCAAAAGAACGACCTTGCGCGTTCATCGGCACGTGTTGTTGCGTAATGGAGTCAAAGCTCGGTTGGGCGATCGATCCCGACAGTCCAACGACGGCGGAGAGCGCAACTTGACCGAACAGGCTCGGCCACGCCCAAAGGGCACCGCACGCGGCCGCCACCAAGAGGTGAGACCACGTCAGCAGTGTGGTGTCAGCCCGTGAACCGTGCGTGCGCGTCACGATGGCGAGACCGACCAACGACCCAAGAGCCGTCATCGCTAATGCTCCTCCGTACCAACTGAGGCTCGCTTCTTGACTTCGCAGGCCGAAGACGAGAAGGAAGCCGAGAAAGCCAGTAGAGAACCGCAGCGTCGAAATCGACGCGAGGCCCCACTGGACCTCGACGTGATCGTTTTCCTTGGTCGTTGGGTGCCAGGGACTCTTCGTCACACTGGAAATCGGCTGCGGTGACGGCAGACGCATGCTGGCAATCGTCGTGTAGGCAAACATCACCGCCGCCATGATGAGAACGACCGGAGCCGAAAAGACATGGAGTACCGCAGCGCCGATGACACCGATGGCGAGACCAGCGCCCGTTCCGAGCAACGTGAGCTGCGCGTTGTATCCCGCAAAGCCCGACTCTTTTGAAACAGCTCGGAGTGGCCAGCCCGCCGCGTCGGAGTCCGGCTGCGTGGTCCGAAACTGGTTTGAACGGGCCATCTCCGGGACAAGTGTCCCGCGCGTCACGACGTAGAGCTTGGACGCGACCAACATGGCAAACGCCTCAGGGAAGAGGAGCCACGAGTTCAGGTGACGGCTCATGAACCAACAGAGAAGAACTCTCGAGCCGGCCGACGCCGCCACGATGGCCCGACGACCGTGCACCGGTCGATCGATGACGGGGCCTAAAAGTGGTGAGACGACGGCGAAGGGAGCGAACGTCAAGGCGAGATAGGCCAGAACTTTGCCCTTCGCTTCCGTTGGGCTCACCGAGAAGAACAAGGAACCCGCCAAGGAGACGGTGACGAGAGTGTCTCCGGCCATCATGCCGACGTGGACGGCCGCCAATCGGCCAAATCCGGTGGCTTGATCAAAGAGGTCGCGCAGGGCGAGCCATACCAGAGACCAAAAACCACGGCGCGCCATAGGTCAAGGCTAGAGGTGCGACATTGTCACTGGTAGAACAACGTCATGAACCTTCGTGACGTCGTGACAAATCTCCCCCTCGCGTGGTGTGCGGCATTCGCCTGGGCCCTCATCGCATTCGCCACCTCATTTCGCGTGAAGCGCCACGCGATTATTGACGTCTTTTGGGGCTCCGGCTTTCTCGTTGTGTACCTCGAGAGCCTCTGGAGAAACGCTGACTCTCTCTCGAGCACGCAACTCTGGCTCCTCATCGCGGTTGCTCTGTGGAGTCTGCGACTGACGTTCTACCTCGCCTGGCGTCAACGTGGCAGCGAAGAGGACTCACGATACGTCGCGATTTTGAAGAACACCAAGGGCCGTTCAGAAGCTCTCAAAGCCTTGAAGGTGATCTACTTCTTGCAGGCCACACTGCTCTGGCTCGTTTCACTGCCCCTGCAGTTTGTCGCCGCCAGCACCGACACGTCGTTCCCTGCCCTCGCGGTCGTGGGCACTGTGCTGGCTTTCTTCGGAACGGCATTCGAGGCAATCGGCGACGACCAACTACGCCGTTTCCTCGCCGATCCGGCAAGTCGCGGAACGACGATGAATCGTGGTCTGTGGCGCTACACCCGCCACCCGAACTACTTCGGTGAGACAGTGCTGTGGACGGGTTTCTATCTCGTCGCAGCGGCCGTGCCCTGGGGCTGGGTCACCATCGGATCAACGGCCCTCATGATCTATCTCGTCACGTCGCTTTCTGGCAAACCGATGCTGGAGCGCAAACTCTCAAAGACCCGAGAGGGCTACGCCGAGTACGTTGCCACGACCAGCGCGTTCTTTCCCCGACCACCACGAAAGGCACAGCGATGAACTTCGCCGATATTCCCATGGCGCTCCACGTGGGCGAGAGTGACGCGCCGTTCGTCGACATTGGTGATGGTTCGTCGATGCAAGTTCTCCACATCGACCTCGATCGCGATCTGTGGGTCGTGCG